>NZ_JBIWAP010000011.1:133731-233691 GCF_044760075.1 Kitasatospora sp. NPDC098663
GAACGCAACCGTCACCGCGACCTCCAACCCGGCGCTCACCATCATGAAGACCGCCTCCCCGACCACCGTCACGGCCGCAGGGCAGGTCGTCGACTACAGCTTCCTGGTCACCAACACCGGCGACGTAACCCTGACCAACGTGACGGTGAACGAGACCGCGTTCTCCGGCACCGGCACCCCGCCCGTGATCACCTGCCCGCCCGGCGCCGCCTCCCTCGCCCCCGGCGCATCCGTCACCTGCACCGCCCCCTACACCGTCACGCAGGCCGACATCAACGCAGGCAGCATCACCAACACCGCGACGGCCACCGGCACACCGCCCACCGGTCCGCCGGTGACCTCACCGCCCTCCAACGCGACCGTCACCGCGACCTCCAACCCGGCGCTCACCATCGCCAAGTCGGTGGATGCGACGGAACTGACCGCCGTCGGCCAGGTGCTGCACTACTCCTTCCTGGTGACCAACACCGGCGACGTGACACTGACCAACGTGACGGTGAACGAGACGGCGTTCTCCGGCAGCGGCACCGCACCCGTGGTGACCTGCCCGGCCGGCGCCGCCTCCCTCGCACCGGGCGCGTCAGTGACCTGCACCGCCACCTACACCGTCACGCAGGCCGACCTGAACAGCGGCAAGGTCGCCAACACCGCGACGGCGACGGGCACTCCGCCCGCCGGTCCGCCCGCGACGTCCCCGCCGTCCTCGACCAGCGTCCCGAACACCCCGGCCCCCGCGCTCACCGTGGTGAAGTCGGCCTCGCCGAGCACGGTCACGGCCGCAGGTCAGACCGTCGACTACTCCTTCCTGGTGACCAACACCGGGAGCGTCACCCTGACCGATGTGACGGTGAACGAGACGGCGTTCTCCGGCAGCGGCACCGCACCCGTGGTGACCTGCCCGGCCGGCGCCGCCTCCCTCGCACCGGGCGCGTCAGTGACCTGCACCGCCACCTACACCGTCACGCAGGCCGACCTGAACAGCGGGAAGATCACCAACACGGCGACGGCGACGGGCACTCCGCCGTCCGGTCCGCCGGTGACCTCACCGCCGTCCAGCGCGACGGTGACCGCGAAGCCGCCGCACGGCCACCTGCCGAGCACCGGGGCTGACACCCGCCTGGCCGGGCTGGCGGGGAGCCTCCTGCTCCTCGGCGGTGGGCTGGCACTGGTGACGCGCCGCAACCGTCGTCACGGCTAGCAACGACGACTGACGGCGGCGGTCCCCGGGGCGTGAGCTCCGGGGACCGCCGCCGTTCTGTGCCCGCCCGTCCGTCCGCCCCTCACCTGAGAGGCGGGCCGGCGACGGAGCGATCCTCAGCCGAACGGATGAACCTCCGCCGCCGCCAGGCCCGCCGAGCCCGCGCCGCCCGCGCCGGCACGGTAAGACAGGCCGGGCCCCTCCGCGGTGACACCGGTGTGATCGTTCCTGGCGCCGCCCACAGCCGAAGGAAGAAGAGATGCGCGAAACCAAGCACAAGGCCCGAGCGGGTGCCGCCGTCGGCATCGCCCTGCTCGCCCTCGCCGCCCTGTCCGGCTGCCGCCAGCCCCACAACGGCGACAGCCAGGACGTGCAGGCCGCTGCGGCGGCTCCCCCCGAGGCCGGTGCGAGCAGCGGCGAGATCGCCGTGCTGGAGCAGCCGACGCTCCCGCCGCCGTCGTCCGTCGCCAACGACCAGGAGAAGCGCAAGCAGGTCACCATCGGCACCTGCGAGGCGACCAAGGACGGCTGGCGCGCAGCAGGCACCGCGGTGAACCCTGGTGACCGGCAGGCGGATTACCGGATCGTCGTCTACTTCACCTCGGCGAAGGCCACGGTGCTCGCCCTCGGCGACACGGCGGTGAACGTCAAGGCGGGGCAGAGCGGGGCGTGGGAGGTGCGGCAGGCGTTCCACGCGCCGCAGGGGACCCTGTGTGTCCTGCGGGGCGTCAGCTGAGCGCCCGCCGCCGGGCGGTCTAGCGCGGCGGGGGCCGGTTCTCGTCTCAGGTGGTGCGCTGGCCGTGCAGGAGGAGGGGGACGGCGCGGTTGGCGAGGGCTTCGGCGGCGCGGGCGGCCTGGGCGGGGGCCATGACGTCCGGGAGTTCGTGGGCGGGGACGAAGCGGGCGCCGAGCAGGCCGCTGCGGTGCCGGGGCGGGACGGTCAGGCTGGCGGCGGCGTGCTCGGTGACGGTGCCGCCGTCGAAGACCAGGTTGAGGCGCTCCAGGTAACGGTCGGCGGGGGTGAAGTCGACGGCCACAACGTCCGTCAGGCGCAGGTTGAGGCCGGTCTCGGCGTGCAGGTGGCGGGCGGCGGCGAGGTTCGGGGGCTCGTTGGGCTGGGCGGCGCCGCCCGGGAGGATCAGGCCGTCCATGTAGTCCGGGTCGACCAAGAGGATGTCGCCGCGTGGGTTGCGGACGAGGACGAGGCAGCCGAGCCGGCACACGGGCGGCTTGGCGAGCAGGCGGGGGTCTTGCATCGGGGGGTTCACTTCCTGAGGGCGGCGAGGAGTACGAGGGAGAAGCCGGCCCACCACAGCAGGCGGACGAGGAGTTCAGCCGTCATACGTGAGGCGCTCGTAGCGCAGGCCCTTGCGCAACAGGTCCACGACCCGCAGGAGTTCGGACGGGCGGGCGCAGCCGAGGCTGATCAGGTAGCAGCCGGTCCTGCGGCCGTGCTCCCAGTCGGCTTCGATGGACGGCAACTTCACCCCGCCCAGGGCGAGGACGGTGGTCAGGTCGTCGAGGACGTCGGCCGCCTGGCGTCGCTGGTCGGCCGTGGCGCGGTTGAGGGCGGATCCCATCACACCCCCACCCGGCGCCGGACCTCGAACCCCCGCCACGCGCTGAAGGCGGCGGAGAACGAGGAGAAGGAGGCCAGCTCACCCGAGGTGCCGCAGCGCAGCCACTCCCCCGTCGTCTCGTTCCGCACCCGGTAACACCGGCCCTCCGGGTCCCAGCGCACCCCGTAGCCGTGCAACCGGGGCACTTGGACATCGCCCATGGGAGTAACCTTCCGCGATCAGAGTTTCACGTTCTGTGCACATGATGGCCTGGTGCCATCTAGCATCGGAAGCGATATGCGACTTGCTGTCAGGTCAGCCGTGAGTTGGGGGTTTCCATGAACAAGAAGACCATCGACCCGACCTCGTCCCCGTGGGCCGCCTTCGGAGTTCAACTCCGCAGGTCACGCGAAGCAGTTGGGCTCACCCAGGTCCAGCTGGCGAAGAAGGTCGGGTGCACCGCATCGCACCTGTCCTACGTCGAACTTGCGCACCGACCGCCGAGCCTGCAGCTGGCGGAGCTGGCCGACCAGGAGCTCAAGACCGGCGGCACGCTGGTACTGATGTACTGGCAGCTCAAGCACACGGCATTGTTGGAGGGCTTCCCGGAGTACGCCAACTACGAGGCCCGCGCGGAGCAGATCAAGCTCTTCGAGATCAACGTCATCCCCGGACTCCTGCAGACACGGGCTTACGCTTCGGCGATCGAGGCCGGATACGTCCGACAGGGCAGCACAGCTCCGGAACAGGCCGCCGAACGCGTCGATTTCCGGATCGCCCGACAGCAAGTCCTGGACCGGACACCGCCACCGTTCCTGCACGCCGTGCTCGACGAAAGCTGTCTCAGCCGAATCATCGGGGGCCGTGAGGTCATGCTCGAACAGCTGACCCACCTCGAAGCGTTCGCCGGTCGACCGAACGTGGTGATCCAGGTGGCGCCGTACTCCCTGGGCGAGAACCGGCCGTTCATTCGTCCAGTGACGCTGCTTACCATGCCGAACCATAAAATGCTCGCCTACCTGGAAACTGAGCAGCGTGGCTACATCGACCGGGATTCTCAGCCGACCAGGGAACTGGACAGGAGCTACGATCGCCTTGTAGTCGAGGCCATGAACCAGGCCGACTCACTCGCAACGATCAGCTCGGTACGGAGGAAGCTCGAATGGATGTCGAACTGACTGACGCCTGCTGGAGGAAGAGCTCATACAGCAGTGGCGGCGGCCAGTGCATCGAGGTGGCCGAGGGTCTCGCCAACGTGACACCCGTCCGCGACTCCAAGGACCCCGGCGGTCCGGCCCTCTTCTTCTCCTCCGCCGCCTGGCAGTCCTTCGTCGCCGCCGTCCGGACCGGCGAGTTCAAGGCCTGATAGCAGCAACTCCGGCCCCGCCGCCCCGATCCAGGGCGACGGGGCCTTCTCAACCCCTCCACCCGGTTCAACCCGCCGCCACTGATGCACCTGCGGCGCAGCGGGGAGAACGGCATGTTCGACCGCTTCGCCGAACACGTCGAAGAACTCTGGTCCCGGGGCGGCGGCATCCGGGCCGGCCCGCGCTGACTCCTGGGCCTGACCCGGCGCCGGAGTGGGAAGTCGTCCCCGTCGACTTTCCACTCCGCGCCGACGGCTTGTATACGCGCGACGGCTTTGTCTCGGCCGTCCAGCCGCCCGTGGGGTCCATGTGACCGCGCGCGTCAGTGGTCGGGGGTGTGGGCGGCCAGGCGGACGGCGTCGGGCAGCAGGTGGAGTTCGTAGGGCGTGTAGCAGTCCGACATCTCGCCGCCGACCACGGCGCCGCAGCGGCAGGCGCGGTTGGGTGGGCCGTCGCCGGGGGCTCCGCAGCAGCCGGGTGGCCCGCTCGTCGGTGCGTGCCAGGTGAGGCCGGTCCGGTCGTCGGGGTGCAGGACGAAGGTGTTCCGGGGCCCGGCCGAGACGACGACCATTGCGTCGAAGTCGCTGATGCACGGGCCGCCGGGGTAGGCGGGGGGCCAGTCGTCCTGGTCCTCGGCCGGGACGAACGGCGGTCCGTGCGGCTGCGGATCGACGGCGTAGTGGCCGCGGGGCATGGTGGGCGGGGCCTGTCGCCTGCCGTTGACGAGCTCGCCCTCGAACAGGTGCCGGGCAGGAACCGCCGGAAGGGGCTCAAGGTCGGCCGTGAGGGCCTCGCCGCAGGCGGCGCAATGAAAGATCGTCATCGCGGCATGTCTACGGCGCAGGCCCTCACCTCGCAACGGGATTCCGTTCCCCCGCCGGCGGGGGCTCGTCAGCCGAACCGGAACACCTGGTCGGGCCAGCTGCTGTCGGGCGCTGCGCTGTCGAGGGCCTTGCTGATCGTGCGTTCCTCGTAGGCGAAGTGGGATTCCATGATCGCCGTGAGGCCGTCGAGTTCGCGGCCGACCGCTTCCAGTCCTTCGCCGGGTGGTCCGGCCGATTCGGCGGCGTGGTCGGCGAGTTCGCGCACCCGGTTGAGGATGGCGGCGATCATCTCGTGGTCCTCGGCGAGTTTGGCGATCGTCCCGGCGAGCTGCGGGTGTTCGCGCAGCAGGTGGGCGAACATGCCCTCGTCCTCGCCTTGGTGGTGTGCCGTCAGTGCGGTACAGAAGGCCAGGCAGTGGGTGCGCAGTGTGTCGCCGTCCGGGCGGCGCTGTCCGATCCCGGCTCTGATCCGGCCGATCCGGCGGCGCAGTTCCTGGTGTGCTCGGGAGAGTTGGAGACTCAGGGCGACCACGCGGTCGCCGTCATGGGAAGCCACGGAGGGCGGTCCCTTCGGTTCCGCACCTCCATGCCTGACGCTGTCCGTCACCGGCACGCGATGCTGGGCGCCATCCGATCACGGGTCCCGGCGCCGGGGCAAGCGCCACCGGGGCAGCGGCCGGTGGCCCCGGGCCCGAGCGGGCGGGCCCGGGGCCGTCGCGGCGGCCCCGGCCCTACGCGGGGGCGGCGGGGGCGGCGGGGGTGGTCAGGCGGTGGCGGGCGGCGGCGAGGAGTTCGTCGGACAGGGCGGGGTCGTCGCTGGCGCGGGCGAGGAGGAGGGCTCCGACCATGGTGGACAGGTCGGCGAGGGCGCTCTCGCGGTCGGCGGCGTCGGGCAGGTGCTGGAAGCCGTCGACCAGGTCGCGCAGTCCGGCGGTGAAGGCGGTGCGCAGCGGGGAGCCGGGTTCGGCGCGGGCCGCGTCGGCGGCCAGGGCTGCGGCGGCGCAGCCCTGGCCGGGGTTGTCGCGGTGGGGGGTGGAGAGGTAGCGGGCGAGGAACTCTGCGCGGGGGGTGGGGTGTTGGGGCGCGGTCGGGTCGGCGGCGGGCGTGCCGGGTGCGGGGTGGTCGGCGAGGCGGTCCATGGCTTCGCGGCGTTCGGTGAAGGCGGCGGTGAGGGCCCTGGCGACGAGGTCGTCCTTGGAGGTGAAGTGCCGGTAGAAGCCGCCGTGCGTCAGGCCTGCGGCGGCCATCGCCCGGGGGACGCTGATCTGGTCGGAGCCTTGCTCCCGGATCAGTCTGGCGGTGTGGTCGATCACCTCCTGGCGGTGGCGTTCGGCCTCGGCGCGTGACACGCGGGGCATGCCTGCGTTCCTTTCCTCGTCCTGCGGTGGTGGTGGTCCTACTTTCCCATCCGGGCTTCCCCATCCAGTTTAGATGATGGTAGTAATCTAAACGTTGCGGTGCCCCGGCTGCGGGCACCGCCTTCCCGAGAGCGAGGAACACGCACATGACCGTGATCGACGGCTCCACCGCCCTGGTCACCGGAGGCCTGCGCGGCCTCGGCCGGGCGTTCGTCGGGGAACTGCTGGCGCGCGGCGCGAAGAAGGTCTACGCCACCGCCCGCACCCCTGTGCCCAGCGAGGACGCGCGGGTGGAGGTCCTCGCCCTGGACGTCACCGACGACGCCTCGGTGGCCGCCCTGGCCGAGCGTGTCCAGGACGTCGACCTCGTCTTCAACAACGCCGGCGTCCTGTACCCGGGAGCGCTGCTCACCGGCGACCTGCGGCAGGTCCAGGCGACCTTCGACACCAACGTCCTGGGCCCGCTGCGCATCGCCCGGGCCTTCGCGCCGGTGCTGGCGGCCGGCGGCGGCGGGGCGCTGGTCGACATCCACTCCGCGCTGTCCTGGGGCGCGGGCGCGGGCGCCTACGGCGCCTCCAAGGCCGCCCTGTGGTCCCTGACCAACTCCCTGCGCCTGGAGCTCGCCGCCCAGGGCACCCAGGTCGTCGGCGTGCACCTGGGCTTCGCGGACACCGAGATGGTGGCGGCCCTGCCCGTCGACAAGATCCCGGCCGCCGAGGTGGCCCGCATCGTCCTGGACGGCGTCGAGCGCGGCGACCGCGAGGTTCTCGTCGACGACCTCACCCGGGCGCTCAAGGCCGCGCTCCCCGGCCCGGTGGAGGGCCTCACCATCCCCGTCCGCCGCTGAACCGCACCCCGCCGAAAACCGTCGAAACCCGCCGAACCCCAGCGAGGAGAACACCCATGCCCCTGTGGCACGTCTACCACCCGCCCGGCACCTACACCCCCGGGCAGAAGCAGCAGCTCGCCGCCGACATCACCGGGTTCTACACCCGCTTCGGGCTGCCGAAGTTCTACGTGATGACGCTCTTCCACGAGATCGGCGCCGACTCCTTCCACGTGGGCGACCGGCCCGCGCACGACGCGGTGCGGATCGTGGTCGAGCACATCGCCCGGCACACCGAGGACCCCGACCTGCGCAAGCGCACCCGGGAGGCCCTGGCCGCCCTCCTCGCGCCCCACACCACCGGGCGCGGCCTGCACTGCGAGTTCCACGTCGACGAGACGCCCCGGGACCTGTGGATGATCAACGGGATCGCCCCGCCCCCGTCCCAGAGCGAGGCCGAACAGCTGTGGGCCCGCGAGAACCGCCCGACCCCCTACTGATCCCCGACCGACCTCCTGCCGACCTCCTGCCGACGGGCGCCCCGGCACGGCGCCGTCGCGGGACGTCGGACGGGCCGACCTCCCCCTCCAGGACCCACCGCCCCGACACCCCGCGGGCGGTGGGTCCTGGCCGGTTCAGGCGGGTTCAGGCGGGCCCGGCGGGCCCGGCGGGCGCGGCAGGGGCAGCCGGGACGGCCGGCGCACCGGTGAGGAGGGCGTCGAGCAGGCCGGGGAAGCGGGCGTCGAGGTCGGTGCGGCGCAGGCTGACGAAGCGGTTGCGCCCGGCGACGCGGGTGGTGGTGACGCCGGCCTCGCGCAGGACGCGCATGTGGTGGGAGACGGTCGACTTGTGGAGGTGGTCCAGGCCCAGGTCGCGGGGGGCGCAGGAGTGTTCGGCGCCGTCGGCGTAGCTGAGCAGCAGGGTCATCCGGACGGGGTCGCCGAGGGCGTGCAGGACCGTGACGAGGTCGATGTCGGCGGTGGCGGGCTGGGGAAGCCGCTCGTCTTCGGTCATGGCGCGTGGTCCTCGTCGGGTGGGCATTGGTTTGACAATCATCCACCCATCCCTAGTGTTTGACGAGCGTCAAACTGTTGCCCTATCGTCAAACAATCGGGGGGCTTTCCCATGCCCGTACGCCTGCTCCTGCTCGCCCTCGGCACCTTCGCCATGGGCACCGACTCGATGGTCGTCGCCGGCACCCTCGGCCCGATCGCCGCCGACCTGGGGGTGTCCGTGCCGGCCGCGGGCCAGCTGGTCACCGTCTTCGCGCTCGGCTACGCGCTGCTGGCCCCGGCACTGGCCGCGCTCACCGCCCGCTGGCCGCGCCGGCGGCTGCTGCTGACCGCGCTCGCGGTGTTCAGCGCGGCCAACGCGCTCAGCGCGCTCGCCCCGAACTACGGCCTGCTGCTGGCCACCCGGGTCCTGGCGGCCGCCGGGGCCGCGCTGTACACGCCGACCGCCAACGCGGTGGCCACCACCCTGGTCGCCCCCGAGCGGCGCGGACGGGCGCTGGCCACCGTGCTGGGCGGGATGACGGTGGCCACCGCGCTGGGCGTACCGCTGGGCACCTGGGTGGGGCGCGGCGACTGGCGGATGACGATGTGGCTGGTCACCGCGCTGGGCGTGGCGGCGCTGGCGGGGCTGGCGCTGCTGCTGCGCGACCTGCCGGCGCCGGTGGCGGCGCCGGGGCTGCGGGCGCGCCTGGCCCCGCTGGGGCAGCGGCGGGTGCTGGGGGCGGCGGCCACCACGCTGGCGTTCTTCCTGGCCTTCCAGTGCGTCTACATCTACCTGGCCACCGCCGTCTCGGGGGCGACCGGGGGCGACGCGGACCGGCTGAGCCTGGTGCTGCTGACGGCGGGCGTGATGTCGGTGGCGGGCAGCTGGCTGGGCGGGCGCCTGGTGGACCGGGTCGGGGTGCGGCGGGTGCTGCTGACCGGCTCGACGGTGGCGGCGGGCGCGTTCGCCGCGCTGCCGTGGCTGGGGCGCAGCATGCCGGGGGCGCTGGTGTACGCGGCGGTGGTGCCGCTGGCGGGGTGGGCGGTGTCGGTGGCGCTGCCGCACCGGCTGGCGTCGATCGATCCGGGGAACGCGCCGCTGCTGATCTCGCTGAACAGCAGTGCGCTGTACCTGGGGACGGCGGCCGGGGGGGTTGCGGGCAGTGCGGCGATCGCGGTGCTGGGCGGGCGGTGGTTCCCGTTCGCGGCGGCGGGGCTGGCGCTGGTGGCGGCGGTGACGGCGGCGGCGACCACGCGGGACGCGCGGGCGGGCGCGCCGGCGGAGGGGGAGGCGGCGGTGCCGGTGCCGGCACCGTCGCGGTCCTGATCCCCGGGCGGACGGGGTTCAGCGGGCGGGGTTCAGCGGGCGGGGTTCAGCGGGCGGGGGCCCTCAGCGGGCGGAGCCGAGGTTGCGGTCGGCCTCGGCTCCGGCGAGCAGCAGGGTGGTCTCCTCGATGCGGCGCAGGCGCCCGCAGGGGGCGTACCGGCCGAAGAGGTAGACCTCCATGGAGACCCGGGTGCCGTCGGTCTTGAGGACGTCGACGGTGTGCCGGGTGGCGGTGCGGTCGCCGTCGTGGAGTTCCTCGTGGACCTCGACGCGGCCGGAGGCGACCACGGCGCGCAGGTGGCGGATGTGGTCGGTGAAGGCGGCGCGGTCGTCCCAGCGGCCGTCGGTGCGCTGGCGGTAGTCGGGGGTGAAGTGGCGCTCGACGGCGGTCTCCAGGTCGAGGCCGGGGGTGAAGAGCAGGTCGTCGAGGGCGGCGGCGATGGTGGTGCGGGGGGCGGTGGCGGGCATGGGGGTTCCCTTCTCGGAATCCGGCAATGCGTGCGTGGCGCACGCTTCATGGGATGAGCGTACCCCAGGAACGCGTGCGCCGCGCACGCTATGATCGGGGGGTGGACCACTCCCCCGAAATCCCCGACCCCGACCCCGAGACCGAGACCGAGACCGAGGCCACGACCGCCCCGGAGGCCGCCTCCGGCCTCGGGGACGCCGTCGCCCAGGCCCTGGCCGTCCTGCTGCGCCGCCCCGCCCGCGCCGCGCTCTACCGGCGCCTGACCGAGGGCCTGGGCGAGGCGGTGGACGAGGTCACCTACCCCGTGCTCTCCGGCCTGGCCCGCACCGGGGCGCGCAGCGCCGCCGACCTGGCCGCCGAGATCGGCCTGGACCGCTCCGGGGTCAGCCGCCGGGCCACCCGTCTGGAGGAGGCCGGGCTGCTGCGCCGCGAGGCCGACCCGCGCGACCAGCGCGCCACCCTGCTGACCCTGACCGGCGCGGGCGAGCGCACCGTGGCGGTGATGCGCGGGCGCCTGGCCGGCGGCATCGAGGAGGCGCTCGCCTCCTGGCCGCCCGGGGAGGCCGAGGCGTTCGCCCGGTCGCTGCGGCGCTTCACCGAGCAGGGCCCGTTCGGCTGAGCACGGGGCGACGGGCCGGGGCGACGGGCGTACGGGCGCGCGGGACGGCGCCTTGAGGGCGAGGGGCCCGGAAAACGCGGGTGCCCCGGGCCGGGGAACCGGTCCGGGGCACCCGCGGGCGCGGGGATCAGGCGCCGAGGACCTCGCCGACCAGGGCGCGGGCCTCCTCCTGCACCCGGGCCAGGTGGCCGGTGCCGAGGAAGGACTCGGCGTAGATCTTGTAGACGTCCTCGGTGCCCGAGGGGCGGGCCGCGAACCAGGCGTTGTCGGTGCACACCTTGATGCCGCCGATCGGCGCGCCGTTGCCGGGCGCCTCGGCCAGCACCGCGGTCACCGCCTCGCCGGCCAGCTCGCCCGCGGTGACCTGCTGCGGGGAGAGCCGGGCCAGGCGCGCCTTCTGCTCGCGGTCGGCCGGGGCGTCCACGCGGGCGTAGGCGGGGGCGCCGTGGCGCTCGGTCAGCTCGCGGTAGTAGGCGCTGGGGGTGGCGCCGGTGACGGCGGTGATCTCGGAGGCCAGCAGGGCCAGCAGGATGCCGTCCTTGTCGGTGGTCCACACCCCGCCGTCGCGGCGCAGGAACGAGGCGCCGGCCGACTCCTCGCCGCCGAAGGCGATCGAGCCCTCCGCCAGCCCGTCGACGAACCACTTGAAGCCCACCGGCACCTCGACCAGTTCGCGCTTGAGGTCGGCGGCGACCCGGTCCAGCATCGAGGAGGACACCAGCGTCTTGCCGACCGCGGCGTCGGCGGGCCAGTCCGCGCGGTGGCGGTACAGGTAGTCGACGGCCACCGCCAGGTAGTGGTTGGGGTTCATCAGGCCGCCGTCGGGGGTGACGATGCCGTGCCGGTCGGCGTCCGCGTCGTTGCCGGTGGCGATGGCGTACTCGTCCTTGCGGCCGATCAGGGAGGCCATCGCGGACGGCGAGGAGCAGTCCATGCGGATCCTGCCGTCCCAGTCCAGCGTCATGAACCGCCAGGTCGGGTCGGTGACCGGGTTGACCACCGTCAGGTCCAGGCGGTGCGTCTCGGCGATGCGCGCCCAGTACGCCACCGACGCCCCGCCCAGCGGGTCCGCGCCGATGCGCAGCCCGGCCGCGCGCACCGCGTCCAGGTCGAGCACGGCGGGCAGGTCCTCGACGTAGGTGCCCAGGTAGTCGTGGCGCCCGGTGGTCGCCGCCGCCAGCGCCCGCGCGTACGGGACGCGCTTGACGCCGCGCAGGCCCTCGCGGATCAGCTCGTTGGCGCGGTCCTGGATCCAGCCGGTGGCCTGCGAGCCGGCCGGGCCTCCGCTGGGCGGGTTGTACTTGAAGCCGCCGTCGCGCGGCGGGTTGTGCGAGGGGGTGACCACGATGCCGTCCGCCAGCGCCCGGGGGCTGCGCCGGTTGTGGGCCAGGATCGCGTGCGAGACCGCGGGCGTGGGGGTGTAGCCGTCGGCCGCGTCCAGCAGCACCTGCACGCCGTTGGCGGCCAGCACCTCCACCGCCGTCACCTTCGCCGGCTCCGAGAGGGCGTGCGTGTCGGCGCCCAGGAACAGCGGTCCGGCGATGCCCTGTTGGGCCCGGTACTCGCAGATCGCCTGCGTGGTCGCGGCGATGTGGTCCTCGTTGAACGCGGCGTCCAGCGAGGACCCGCGGTGGCCCGAGGTGCCGAACGCCACCCGCTGGCCGACCTCCTGAGGGTCCGGGTTCAGGGCGTAGTACGCCGTCACCAGCCGCGCGACATCCACCAGGTCATCCGGCTGCGCCGGCTGCCCGGCCCGTGCGTGTGCCATCCGTCTTCTCCCGCCAACTTCCCGTACGCGTCCTTGCCCCGTGCCACCGATCGTAGCCAGAACGCGACCGTGCCCCGAACCGCGAGGCGGGGCGGGGCACGGCGGGGCCGGGGTTCAGAGGCCGGAGTTCAGAGGCCGGGGTTCAGGCGGGCAACTGCTGGCGGTAGGCGTCCAGGGCGGGCGCGGTGGTGGTGGCGAGGAACTCGGTCACCGTGTAGGCGACCAGGCCCTCGCGGGCGAAGGGGTCGGTGCGGGTCAACTCCTCGACCGCGGCGCGGTCCTCGCCCAGCGCGATGATCACCCCGCCCTCGCGCGGCACCTTGCGGCCCGAGGCGAGGAACGTGCCGGCCTCGTAGTGCCCGCGCAGCCACTCCACGTGCCGCGGCAAGACGGCGTCGATGCGCTCCAGCGGGGCGGTGTACGTCAGCTCAAGTACGAACATGCGACCAGGCTAGCCCCGCACGGCAGGGGCCCCGCGGCCGGGGCTCGCGGCGTGTACCGAACCCCATTGTGCCAGTTCAGCAGGGGGTTTCGGTAGGACGCAGAGCACCCTGATCACGTCTTGCCGGGCGGCGGGCGCGGCCCGCAGACTCGTCCGCATCCACTCCTTCGGCCACGCGCCGGCCGCCCTGCCCGGGGCGGCCGGGGCGCGCGCCGTGCTGCGCACGGGCCGCATCGCGCCGGGGGCGGTGGGCGGTGAACGGACGAAGGGGGACGCGAGGATGACGGCGCACAAGGACGTGGCGGACAAGGACGTGACGGACAAGGACGTGACGCGCACGGACGCGACGCACAGGGACGCGGCGCACAGGGACCTGGTGCTCAAGGCGCGGGTGCGGCTGCTGAGCCACAACGAGTGGGTCCTGGACGCCCCGGAGGGACTGTGGGTGTACCGGGCGCTGTTCCCGGCCGGCCCGCGCGTGTACGCCTACAAGCTCGCCCACGTGCTGTGGACGGCGGCCGACTCGCCGCGGGTGGCGCACCTGCCCGAGGCGCGGCGGGCGCTGCTGGAGGAGGCACGGGCCGCCTGCGCGCACATCCCCGCAGGCGCCCCGGCCCACCAGATGCGGATGCGGGAGTACGTCGCGGCCGCGCTGGCGGGGCTGGAGCGGCAGGAGGGGCGTGCGGGGAGGTAGGTGGTCGCGGGGTGGTTGCGGTACAACAATCCCTATTTGACGACCGATCGGAGAAACGCTGATATGAGCAGTTCAGGTCTGTCCCGCCGCGCACTGATCGCCGGCGCCGGCGCCGCCGTCGTCGGCTGGAACACCGCCGCCCGCGCCTGGGCCGCCGAGCCGGGCGAGAACGTCGACCAACTGCCCGCCCTGGACGGCACGGTGGCCCTGCGGGGCGCCGACGTGGAACGGTTCTCCTCCGACTTCGGGCACCTGGTCACCGCCTCGCCCCGCGCGGTGCTGCGCCCGGCCTCGGTGCGCGACGTCCAGAAGGTGGTGGCCTTCGCCCGCCGCCACCGCATCCCGGTGGCGGTCAACGGGCAGAGCGGCGACCAGGCGACGGCCGGCGACGACGGGCTGGAGTCGCACTCCAGCTACGGCCAGGCCAACCCCCGCGGCGGCATCGCGATCGACGCGCGCGGACTGTCGCGAATCCTCTCCGTCGAACCCGGGCGCGCCGTCGTGGAGGCGGGCGCCACCTGGGCGCAGCTGACGGACGCGGCGCTGGCGGCGGGCTGGATGCCGCCGTGCCTGACGGACTACCTGCACCTGTCGGTGGGCGGGACGCTGAGCGTGGGCGGCATCGGCGGGGCGGTGCAGCGCCACGGGCTGCAGGCGGACACCGTGCGGTCGCTGGACGTGGTGACCGGCACCGGCGAGCTGGTGACGGCCTCGCGCGAGCACAACCGGGACCTGTTCGAGGCGGTGCTGGCCGGCGGCGGGCAGGTGGGGATCATCGTGCGGGCCACGCTCGCCCTGGTGCCGGCCCGCGAGCGCGCCACCGTGTTCACCCTGGCCTACGACGACGCGGACCTCTACCGCGCGGACCAGGAGAAGGTGCTGGCCCAGGGCCGCTTCGACCTCCAGGTCGGCAACGTGGTGCGCAGCGCGGACGGGCAGCGGTGGCGCTACACGGCGGAGCTGGTGGCCTACGGGGACGCCGGGCGGGCGGTGGACCGGGAGGCGCTGCTGGCGGGGCTGCACGGGGTGGCGGGCGAGACGACGGTGGTGGAGCAGAGCTGGCGCGAGTACGCGTTCCGGGTGGACGCGTTCGCGGGGTACCTGCGGGCGGCCGGGTTCTGGGGGCTGCCGAAGCCGTGGCTGAGCCTGTTCCTGCCCGCCTCGACGGTGGGGGTGTTCATGCGGGAGGCGACCGCGCTGCTGACGGCGGCGGACCTGGGGGCGGGGCTGCTGCTGTTCTACCCGTACGCGCGGGCGCGGGTGGGGACGCCGCTGGCGGTGCTGCCGCAGGAGCCGGTGGGCTGGCACTTCGACCTGCTGGCGTTCCCGGCGCCGGGGGCGGACACGACGGCGATGCTGGAGCGCAACCGGCGGCTGTACGACCGGGCGGTGGCGCTGGGCGGCAAGCGCTACCTGATCGGGGCGGTGCCGGGGATGACGGGGGCGGACTGGCGGCGCCACTACGGCGGTCTGTGGGAGCGGGTGGAGCGGGCCAAGCGGCGGTGGGATCCGGCGGGGATCCTGGCACCGGGCCAGGGCATCCACGCCGGCTGACGGCCGGGCCCCCGGGCCGCCCGCGGGGGGCGGGCGGCCCGGCAGGGGCGGGCGGGGGTGGCCCCGGGGCCGTCAGGTGATCTCCAGCTGCGCCATCATGCCCATCGCGGAGTGGTCCAGCAGGTGGCAGTGGTAGGGGTAGCGGCCGCGGTAGGAGTCGAAGAGGGCCTGCAGTCGCACGCTCTCCCCCGGCAGCAGGCGCACGGTGTCCTTCAGCCCGGACTCCGCCGGGCCGGGCGCGGCGCCGTTGCGCGCCAGCACCCGGAACTGCACCAGGTGCAGGTGGAAGTTGTGCGGGACGTCCTTGTTGGCGTTGACGACCGTCCAGATCTCCGAGGTGCCGAACGCCACCGAGGCGTCCACCCGCGCCGGGTCGTACACCTTGCCGTCGATCAGTCCGAGCGGGGCCGCGCCGGGCTTCTCCTGGTACTCCATGACCACGGTGCGCTCGCGGGTGGCCGCGCCCAGGGCGGGCAGGGTGCGCAGCTGGGCGGGGACGCGGCTGGGGTCGTCGGCGGCGCGGGTGATGTCGAAGCGCAGGACCTGGCCGACGTGTTCGGCGGGGCCGGGGGGCATGGAGTTGGTGAGGACGATGCTGGAGCCGACCGGGTAGCGGGAGAAGTCGACGACGACGTCGGCGCGCTCCCCGGGGGAGAGGTCGACGGTGTCGGTGACGTGGGGGCGTTCCAGCAGGCCGCCGTCGGAGCCGATCTGGGTGAGGGGGCCGCCGTCGGCCAGGCGCAGGGAGAAGAAGCGCAGGTTGGAGGAGTTGAGCAGGCGCAGCCGGTACTTGCGGGCGGCGACCTCGACCTTGGGCCAGGGGCGGCCGTTGGCGAGGATGGTGGTGCGGTTGAGGGGGTCGTCCATGCGGTAGACGAGGCGGCCCTGGGGGTCGAAGCGGGCGTCGCGCAGGGCGATGGGCAGGTCGTAGCGGCCGGCGGGCAGCGGCAGGGCGGCTTCGGTGGCGTCGGTGATCAGGTAGGTGCCGGCCAGGCCCCGGTAGACGTGCTCGGACTCCAGGTGGTGGGCGTGGTCGTGGAACCACAGGCTCGCGTGGGGCTGGTCGTTGGGGTAGGTGTAGGTGCGGGTGGCGCCGGCGTCCAGGAGGTTCATGGGGCCGCCGTCGGAGGCGACGGGGACGCGGGCGCCGTGCAGGTGGACGGAGACGGGGTCGTCCAGCAGGTTGGTCTGGCGCACCACGACCGGGCGTCCGGAGCGGGCGCGGATGACGGGGCCGGGGAAGGCGCCGTTGTAGGTGAGGACGTCGGTGCGGTGTCCGGGCAGGATGCGGGCGTAGGACTTGAGCATGGTGACGGCGTAGGTGTCGGCGGCGCCGTCGGTGGAGACGGGGGCGAGCACCGGGGGCAGGGGCATCGCGGCGGTGAACTTCGGTGCCAGGGTGGGGCCGGCGTCGGGGCCCGGGTCGGCCTCGGCGGCGGGGGCGGTGGTGCCCGGGTGGGTGTGGGCGGCCGCGGCGGCGGCGGTCTCGACGGAGGCGGCCGGGCGCAGGGTGGTGCGCATGAGCAGGACCCCTCCCCCGGTCGCCAGGGCGGCGCCGATCATCCTGCGTCTGGTCACCATCGCGCGTCCTCCTGCTGCCGGCCCGGTGTGGCGGTGTGCCCGTGCGGCCCCGGCGGGTGGGGCGGGGGCGGGTTCCGGGGGTGATTGCAGCAGCGGATCCTTGCGCCCGGTTGGGGTCCGGCTGAGGCCCGGTGGACCGCGCGGGGCGGGTCGCGGGCGGGGCGCGCGGTGAGCTGCGGGTGTTGCGGGCCGCTTGCGTCGGGCGGTCACCGTGGCTCGCAGAACACTGGAGGATCCCTCGAAGGGAAGGGCCGGAGCGTGGACCTGCGGTACTGGCTGCCGAGGGCGGCCGAGGTCGCCGAGCAGTGGGGAGAGCGGTTCGGGCCGTACAGCCCGCATCCCTCGCACCAGGTGGACGACGCGGACTTCGCCGCCGCGTTCGAGCGCTTCGCCAAGCGCCTGGAGCACAACTACCCGTTCTTCCACCCCCGTTACGCCGGGCAGATGGTCAAGCCGCCGCACCCGGCCGCCGTCGTCGGCTACCTGACGGCGATGCGCTTCAACCCCAACAACCACGCCTACGAGGGCGGGCCCGCCACCAACGACATGGAACGCGAGTGCGTCGCCCAGCTCGCCGCCATGTTCGCCCTGCCCCGCCACGTCGGCCACCTCACCAGCAGCGGCACCATCGCCAACCTGGAAGCCCTGTACGTGGCCCGCCAGAGCCACCCCGGGCGCGGCGTCGCCTACAGCGCGCAGTCCCACTACACGCACAGCCGCATGTGCCACGTCCTGGGCGTCGAGGGCCACGCGGTGGCCTGCGACCCGGACGGGCGCATGGACGTCGACGCGCTGGCCGCCCTGCTCGCCACCGGCCGCGTCGGCACGGTGGTCGTCACCGCCGGCACCACCGGGCTCGGCGCCGTCGACCCGGTGCACGAGGTACTGGCACTGGCCCGCCGCCACGGGGTGCGGGTGCACGTGGACGCCGCCTACGGCGGGTTCTTCACCCTGCTGGCCACCGACGACGCCCAGGCCGCCGCCCTGCGCCTGGACCCGGCGCCGTGGCGGGCCATCGCCGGCTGCGACTCCGTCACCGTCGACCCGCACAAGCACGGCCTCCAGCCCTACGGCTGCGGCGCGGTGCTGTTCGCCGACCCCGGCATCGGCCGCCACTTCGCCCACGACTCCCCCTACACCTACTTCACCGACGCCGAACTGCACCTGGGCGAGATCAGCCTGGAATGCTCGCGCGCCGGCGCCGCGGCCGCCGCCCTGTGGCTGACCCTGCAACTGCTGCCGCTCACCCCCCAGGGCCTGGGCGCCGTCCTGGCCGGCGGGCGCCGCGCGGCCCTGGCCTGGGCGGACCTGATCGAGGACAGCCCGCACCTGACCCTCCACCAGCGCCCGCAACTGGACATCGTCACCTACCACCCCACCCCCGGCCACGCGCCGATGTCCGCCGTCGACGCCGCCAGCCGGCACGTGCTGCGCCAGGGCATGGCCGACGAGCACGACCCGCTCTACCTGAGCCTGCTGCGGGTGGACGCCGCCGACTTCACCCGCCGCCACCCGGCGGCCGCGGCTGACGCCGACGGAGCCTCGGTGCTGCGCAGCGTCCTGATCAAGCCCGAGGCCGAGGACCACCTGCCCGCCCTGCACGCGCGCCTGACCTCGCTCGCCACCGCCCGGCCCTGAGGCCCCCGTACGACAGAACCCCCGTACGAGCGCACCCCCCGTACGACCGCCCCGCCGCCCCGCCGCCCCGCCGCCCGCCGCCTGTCTGCCGAGGAGTGTCCGTTGACCACCGCCACCGTCCCGCCGGGCGCCGCCCTCGCGGCCCCCGCGGTCCGCCCCGCCCGACCCGAGGAGGCCCCCGCCCTCGCCCGGGTCCTCGCCGCCGCCTTCCACGACGACCCGCTCACCCGCTGGGCCTTCCCCGACGACGCCCACCGCGCCCGCATCCTGCCCGCCTTCTTCCGCGTCCACGTCGACCAGTGCCTGGCCCACGGCGGCGCCCTGACCGCCCGCCACCCCGACGACCGCGCCCCCGCCGGCGCGCTGCTCTTCCTGCCCCCCGGCGTGTGGGAGCACCCCGGCCACCAGGACCAGGCGGCCGCCCGCGCCCTGGACGCCGCCCTCGACGCCGACGCCCACCCCGAATCCGCCCGCCGCCTGGCCGCCATCACCCGCCTCCAGGCCCGCCGCCACCCGCGCCACCGCCCCCACCACTACCTGGCGTTCGTCGGCGCCCACCCCGACGCCCGCCACACCGGCACCGGCACCGCCCTCCTGCGCGCCTTCCTGGCCCGCGTCGACCACGACGGCCAGGCCGCCTACGCCGAGACCAGCTCCCCCGGCGGCGCCCGGGTCTGCGGCGCCGCCGGCTTCACCCGCTTCGGCGACGCCATCGCCCTGCCCGCCGGCGGCCCCCGCCTGACCCCCGTGTGGCGGGGCCCCCGATGACCACCCACACCCTCGACATCGACACCGCGCCGCGCATCGACACCGCGCTGCGCGTCTACTCCGCCGAGCAGATCGACGCCGGCGCCGCCGACCACCACCCCGAGGCCGCCGAGATCCTCGCCTGGAGCCGGCGCTTCCTCACCACCGCCCACCCCGACCTCGGGCGCAGCGGCCCCGTCTGCCCCTACACCCAGCCCTCGCTGCGCCGCGGCCTGTTCCACATCGCCGTCGCCGACACCGGCGCGGGCCGCGACCTGCCCGCGCTGGTCGGCGAGCTGCGCGCCTGGTACGACCGGCTGCTGGCCGGCCTGACGCAGGAGTCGGACCGGGAGCTGCTGACCGTGCTGCTGGTGCTGCCGGGCCTGGACCGGGCCGACTCCACCGCGCTGGACGAGGCGCAGCGCAAGGCCAAGGACGAGTTCGTCGAACAGGGCCTGATGATCGGCCAGTTCCACCCCGTGTGCGAGGAGGGCGGCCTGTGGAACCACTCGTTCAGGCCGCTGCGCGCGCCCGTGCCGCTGCTGGCGGTGCGCAAGCTCCTCGTCTTCGACCTGCCCTTCCTCGTCGCCGACGAGGCCCACCTGGCCCACTACCTGGCCCGCTTCGCCCCCCAGGTCCCCGCCCGCATCCGCGACCAGCTGGTCTCCGGCATGACGGAACACCGCAGGACCGCCCGCCTGACCGCCGCCTGAGCCGCGGCCCCCCTGCGCGCGGAGCCGGGTCGGCGCCCGGCTCCGCGCGCGCCCCCCGGGAAAATCGCTGGCGGCGGTGGGGCCCGGCGTGAAGGCTCTCACCGTGACGCTTCACGAGAACGAGGTCTTCGCCGACCAGGCGGTCGTCCGCTCCCTGCTCCGGGAGCAGCGGCCGCAATGGGCCGGCCTGTCCATCGCGCCGGCCGGCTCGGGCACGGACAACACGATGTACCGGCTCGGCGAGCACCTGCTCGTGCGGCTGCCGCGCACGGCGCAGAGCGCGGACTCCGTGCGGAAGGAGTTGGCCTGGCTGCCGCGGCTGGCACCGCACCTTCCGTGCCGCGTCCCGGAGCCGGTGCACGCCGGGGCCCCGAGTGCCGTGTTCCCGCTCGCGTGGTCGGTGTACCGCTGGATCGACGGCGAGGAGCCCGGCCCGGGGTCGGTCACCGACTGGCCCGCCTTCGGGGCCGACCTGTCGGCGGTCGTCCAGGGCCTGCACTCCGCTCCGCTCATGGGGGCCGCCCGCCACGGCACGCTCGACTGGTACCGCGGAGGCGACCTGCGCGACAGCGACGAGTCGATCACCGCATGCTTCGAGAAGTGCCGGACGATCCCGGGCCTCGGCCTCGACATCGAGCACCTGCTGCACCTGTGGCGCAGCGCGCTCGACCTGCCCGGGCCGTCCGGCCGCCAGGTGTGGCTGCACGGCGACCTGAAACCCTCCAACCTGCTGGTCCGGCAGGGCGGGCTGCACGCGGTCATCGACTTCGGATGCCTGTCGGTCGGCTTTCCCGACGCCGAGCACGCCACGGTGTGGGACCTTCCGTCCCCGGCCCGCCAGGCGTACTGGGACGCCCTCGGCCTCGACGACGTGACGTGGCTGCGGGCCCGGGCGTGGGCGGTCGGCGTCGGGGCCGGCGGGCTGTCGTACTACTGGGGCACCTATCCCGGCTTCGCCGGCGAATGCCTGGCGCGGCTGTCCGCGATCCTGGAGGCCGCCGGCGCGCGGTGAGCCGTCCCGGCCGGCGCTTTCGGCGCGCGCCGGCACGCGGTCACCGCCCGCGGGATCTCGGCGGACCCTGGAGTCCACGCCACGGCCCGCCCCCGAGGACTTCGCCGGTGTCCCCGGCCGGGGACACCGGCCACGATGGGGCGTCAGCCGTTCTTCCAACCCGTCACCTTGTCGGAGGGGCTGGCGACTGCGCCGGGGGGACGGTGGCGACCACGCCGCCGAGGCAGAACGGGCTGGCGTAGAGGCGGATCTGGGCCCCGCTGTTGTTCACGACGCTGCGGCCGCCCTGGTCGCCGGCGCTGTCGCAGGTGGAGCCGGGGCTCTTGGTGGCCCGGGTGCCGGTGAAGTCCGAGTTGGGCCAGAAGCAGATCGAGTTGGTGTCGCAGTCCGGGACGACCTGGAACGCGCGGTCCCCGTCGCCCAGGTTGGCGTAGATGTTGTCGGCGAGCCGGCCGTCGGGGGTGCCGGTGCAGTCCCCCTTCTTGAACACGTTGAGCACGTGCCCGGTGAGATTGTGGACGGTTCGGGCCTGGCCCGTGGTGCCGTCCGACCACGCGGTGTTGGTCGTGGCGATGTAGCAGGTGCCGAAAGCGGGCGACTCGATCCGCCTGATAGCCCCCTGTCCTTCCGGCTGGTTCCACACGCAGAGCTGCCCCGCCCCGCACTGCTCGGCGGCCTGCGCCGGGGCGGCCCCCAGCAGGGGTGCCGCCAGCACGGCCGCGGCGGCACCGACCATGACCATCAGTCGGACGCTCCTGGCACGCTTCACATCCGGTCCCATGGTGGCTGCTCCTTGTGTTGATCGGTCCGCGATGCCGGTGGCGGACCGGATGGACGTCGGCCGACCCCCGGGCGGTTCGACAACCATGTCGACCATCCCGGGGGTCGCGACCAGCAATCTCATGTTGCGAACGGTAACGGGGCGGTTGCATACGGAGAATGCGTCACATCGAGGGACAGATGGAAGGCGGGTTCGAAAACTGTCACTCCAAGGATCCGAGCGGCCCGGCCCTCGCCTCCCCCTCCCCCGCCTGGCGGGCCTTCGTCACCGCCGTCCGCGCCGGCGGGTTCGGAGCCCACCAGCAGCGGCTCCCGGCCCCGGCGCCCCGGCCCTCGGGGCGGCGGGGCCGCAGCAGTGGATCCCGATGGTGACCGGGCTGAGTAGGCGGGTGAGGGTGGGGCGGCCGGTTGGTGGCGGTGGCCCCACCCTTCCCTGTCAGGGGCGGCCGAGGGCGCAGAAGGTCCAGCCGGCCTGACGCCAGCGGTTCGCGTTGAGGGTGCCGCGGGCGTCGATGACCTTGGGGACGGCGATGTGGCGGGCGAGGTCGGCCGGGTCGGCGTCGGAGTACTGGGGCCAGTCGGTCAGGTGCAGCAGCAGTCCGGCGCCGGTGACCGCGGCGGTGGGGTCGTCGGCGTAGTCGAGCCGGGGGTAGGCCCTGCGGGCGTTCTCCATGGCGGCGGGGTCGTGGACGGTGACGTCGGCGCCGGCCCGCTGGAGGGCGTCGGCGACGGCCAGGGCCGGGGAGTCGCGGATGTCGTCGGTGTGGGTCTTGAAAGCGGCGCCCCAGACGGCGATCCGCTTGCCGGTCACGGCGTTGCCGAGGGCCTCGCGGGCGAGGTCGACGGTGTGCTCGCGCCGGCGCCGGTTGATCGCCGCGACCTGGCGGAGCAGGCCGGTGTCGGCGCCGAGCTCCTCGGCGCGGTGGGTGAACCCGGCCAGATCCTTGGGCAGGCAGCCGCCGCCGAACCCGAGGCCCGGGCGCATGCCCTTGGCGCCGATCCGGTGGTCGTAGCCAAGGGCGAGGGCGATCTGCTGGACGTCGGCGCCGGTCAGCTCGCAGAGTTCCGCCATCGCGTTGATGAAGGAGATCTTGGTGGCGAGGAAGGCGTTCGCGGCGCCCTTGATCAGTTCGGCGGTCGGGATGTCGGTGACGATCAGCGGGGAACCGGTCGCCAGGATGTCGGCGTAGACCCTCCGGAAGACGGCCTCGCTGCGGGTGTCGCCGTCCTCGATACCGAGGACGATCCGGTCCGGTTCCAGGGTGTCCAGGACGGCGAAGGACTCGCGCAGGAACTCCGGCGACCAGGCGAGGCCGACGCTCGCCCCCGCGCGAACGTGCTCGTCCAGGGTCTGCCGCAGCTCGGCGACGGTGCCGACCGGGACGGTGGACTTGCCGATGATCAGCGCGCCGTTGCCGAGGCGGGGGGCCAGGCGGCGGACGGCGGTGTGCAGGTGGGTGAGGTCGTAGGCGCCGCTGCCGTCCTGCTGCGGGGTGCCGACGCCCAGGAAGTGGACGTCGGCGAAGCCGGCGGCCTCCGCGTAGGAGGCGGTGAAACCGAGCTGTCCGGTGGCGGTGTGCTTGGCGAGCAGGTCGTCCAGGCCGCGTTCGACGAACGGGGCCTGGCCCTTGTTCAGGGCGCCGACCTTGTCGGTGTCGGTGTCCATGCCGAGGACCTGGTGGCCGAGTTCGGCCATCGCAGCGGCGTGGGTCGCGCCGAGGTAGCCGCAGCCGATCACGGTGAGCTTCACGAACGTGTCCTTCCAAGGGGCGGGGTGCCGCCCGGCCAGACACCCCAACCCCCTTGAGGGCGGGGGTGTCAGGTGCCCTGCTGGGCGGCGAGAAAGCGGTGGACGCCGTCGCGGATGAACGGCGGGATGGTCAGAACGGGCAGGTGCTCGGGGGCGAAGAACTGGAGCTTGACGCCCTCGGCCAGCGGCAGCGCGGTCTCGTCGCCGTCCCAGGCGGCGGCGAAGAAGGTGATGATCTGCCCCGAGCCGTGGACGTCGGGGGTCTCGAAGAGCTCCGTGAGGTCGCCGTCGACGGCGAGGCCGGCTTCCTCCTCGAGCTCGCGGACGATCGCTTCGGCCGGGCTCTCGCCGGGGTCGCAGCCTCCTCCGAGGAGGCTCCAGTGACCGGGCCAGGTCACGCCGTCGAGGTCGTCGCGCAGGTGCAGGAGGAATTCGCCGTGCCGGTTGGTGATGATCGCGACCGCTCCGCGCGGTTCGGCGGCGGACGGCTCGGTGGGGAGAGTCTGGGAGTCCATGCGCTCACCGTAGTGAGCCGACGACCCGTCATGCCGCGGCCGCGAGTGAGTGGTCGGAGAGCCAGGCCGCGGCCATCAGGGCCTGCATCCGGGTCCGGTCGAACTGCCCGCCCGGCCTCAGCCCGCCGGCCAGTAGCGGCCGAAGCGAGAGCGGTGCCTGGTCGAGCGCCGAGCTGATCTGGGCGGTCGCCCAGGGCTCCAGCGGGCCGGTGGCGACGTCGAAGGCCAGCAGCCCGGCCGGCGGCAGCAACTGGATGCCCTGGAACGGAGTGTCCGTGCCGGTCGGCGTCTCGATGCTCAGCATTTCCGGGCGGACGACCAGCGGGGCGGTGCCGTAGCCGGTCAGGGTGGTGACCTCGGAGGCGAACGCGAGTCGGCCGCCATCGAGGCGCCAGTAGAGCGGCTTCTCGCCGAGCCGGTCCCGGGCCAGGAACAGCCGGCCTTCGCTCGGGTCGTGGACGGCCAGGGCGAACATGCCGTCCAGGCCGGCGAGGCAGCCGGGGCCGAGCTTGGCCCAGGCCCGCAGGACCAGGTGGGCGTCGGTCTCACCGGGCTCCAACGGGATGCCCCAGGCCGCGGCGGCCTGCCGGTAGTTGTAGATCTCGCCGTTGAAGGTGAGGACGATGCCGCCGGTCGGGTCCAGGTAGGGGCCGGGCTGGGCGGCGGTGTCGACGATCAGCAGGGTGTTCATGGACAGCACCGCCCGGCCGTCGGCCGAGATCAGGTGCCGGGTGCCGTCCGGGCCGCGGTGGTGCTGAGCGAGTCCCATCGCGGCGACGGTGGTCTGGTGGCGGACGGCGTCGGCGCCGGCCAGTCCTGCGATTCCGCACATCTGGTTGTCACCCCCGAGCGTGAATCGGTGGTGGCCCCCGCCGGGAGGTGATTCCCCAGGTCCCGGCGGGGGCCCGGAGCACCAGGCAACCGTCTGGAAGCCGGTGCGGGCAGGGCTCGCAGGGGGGGCTCACAACTCGCGAAAGCGGTTCACTGCGAGCAATGGAGGCAATACCCTCGGTGATCCGGCCTCGGTGCCGGGTGTACGACTTCTCGTGCCCAGTCGAGTACGACTCCCCGCGCCAAACCGCGCGGAACGGATGAGGGGGACGCTGTGGCGTCGACCACCCGCCGGGCCAAGCCGCCGAACGACGTGCTGGCCCGGATGATCGAAAAGTGCGGGGGCGCCAGCCACAAGTCGCTGGCCCACCGCGTGAACCAGTTGGCCCACGAGGCCGGGCTGACCACCGCATATACGCATACCTCGGTCGCGAACTGGTGCCGCCGGGGCATGGTTCCCGAGTGGCCGGTGCCCAAGCTGCTGGCCCGGGCGATCGGCGAACGGTTGGGCCGCCCGGTGCAGTTGGCGGAAATCGGTATGGCGGATGCGCAGACACCGGACGTCGGGGTGGGGTTGGATTTCCCGCGAGAGCCCGCCGACGCCGTACGCGTCGCCACTTCGTTCTGGAGTTCCGTGAACCGCCGTGACTTCCTCACCGGATCCGGCTTCGCCGTTGCCTCGTTCACGACCCCGGTGACCCGGTGGCTGGTGAGCCCGGCCGACGACCGTGCCGACCACCGCGGTGGTGCCCGCGTGGGCCGGGCCGACCTCGACGAGCTCCGCGACGCCGCCGACGAGGCCCGCCGCTGGGACTCCAAGTACGGCGGCGGCAATTGGAAAGCGAACTCCGTCACCGACTGCCTCCAGCACCGGGCCGCCCCGCTGCTGTCCGGCACGTTCGCCGACGAGGTCGGGCGCGAGCTGTTCTCGGTGACCGCCGAGCTGTCCCGCCTGGCCGGCTGGACGGCTTTCGACGTCGGCCAGCACGAGGTCGCCCAGCGTCACTTCATTCAGGCTCTCCGCCTCGCCCGGGCCGGAAGTGACGTCCAGCTCGGCTGTTATGTGCTCACCACCATGGCGATGCAGGCCCTGCTGCGAGGTTTCCCCAGTGAGGCCATCGACATGACCCAGGGTGCCTTCGCCCGCGCGAACGGCCAGGCCGCCCCCCGGGTGCTGGCCTTCACCAAGCTGATCGAGGCCCGCGCCCATGCCCGCGACGACAACGCGAAGGCGGCGGCCTCTGCGCTGGCTTCCTCCGAGATGCTGCTCGACCGGGCCCGCGACCGCGCCGACGAGCCGGCCTGGATCGACTTCTATCACCACGCCCGGCTCTCGGCAGATGCCGCCGAGGTCTTCCGCGACCTCAAGAAGCCGCAGGAAGCCCTGGCCTGGAACGCACAGGCCACCGCCATGCAGCCCGGGATCTTCACCCGCTCCGTCGGCATGCGCCTGGCGATCGTCGGAACCGCCCACCTCCAGGCCGACGACCTCGACCAGGGCCTCGCGCTGGGCAACCAGGCCGTCGACACCCTCGTCCGCGTTCAGTCCAGTCGGGCCCTGGACTACGTCCGCGAGTTCAACGCCGCCCTCACCCCCTGGCGCCGGGAACCGGCCGTCCGCGACTTCGTCCACCGCATCCGCAGCGAACTCGGCGTCACGGCCTGACCCGGGCCGTCCGGGCGGCCGGCCAGACGGTCAGGTCCGGGGGAAGCGAGGGACGTCGTCGGGCAGCCGGACCGCCTCCCCGGCCTTGCGCAACGAGCCGCCACGTCACCCCGACTCCCCTACCCGGCGCCCTCCGGGGGGACGGCTATTGCACAGGTGGCCACGATCGCGTCGTCCGACCCTGCATGAGAAGTCGGCCCCTCCGACTTCTCGTGCAGCCGTCCGCCGCGCAACAGCGCTCGGGTCAGCAGGGGCCGTCGGCGGTCGGGTTCACCACGGAGACGACCGGGCTGCCCTTGCCGTCCAGGCCGTCACGGCCGAGCCGGTCACGGCGGCGGCGTTGAGGGGGGCGCCGCCGGAGGCGGTGGAGGCGGGGGCGTCGTGAGGGTGCGTCGGAGCATCGCGGCACCAGGGCAATCCGCTCCACGCGACCCGGCGGCGTGCCGATGGGCGCGGGCGAGGGCGAAGTGGCGCACCCGGCGGCCCCCGTCATGGCGGCCGGCCCGGGGTCGCCGCCGGGCCCGCGGGCGAGCAGAGTGATCAGGGCAGGCGGGGCGGGGCCGGCGCGGGCCTCGGCGCTGTGGCGCCACCGGGTGGGCGGCAGCGCGACGGGGCGAGGTTGTCCGGGGCCACCGCGCCGCGGGCGGTGGCCACGAGCCCCCGCCCTGCGGTCAGCCGGCGGCGGCCAGGACCGGCTCGGGGGCCGCGGCGGCAGTGGCGGGCCGGGGGCGGGTGAGGCAGTCGTCGGTGAAGGCGAGGGCGCGCAGGTGGTAGGGGCGGGCGGCGTGGCCCAGGGAGAGGTTGTGGCCGGCGCGGTGGGCGGTGACGAGGTGGGCCAGGCCCGGGGGGAAGGCGGCGGTGAGGGCGGTGCGGTGGGAGGGCTCCAGGCGCCACCAGGCCTCGTGGTCGGCGAGGGTGAGGCGCACCGGCACGCGTACGCGGGCGGCCAGGGCGCTGTAGCGGGCGGGCCAGGTGGCCAGTTCGCGGGATTCGAGGGCGGGGACGGGGGTGAGCAGGGTGCGGGCGGCGTGGAAGGTACCGGGCGGGTAGAGGCCGAGGGGGCCCCAGTTGAGGCGGCCGCCGCCGGCGAGGTCGTCGGGGCGCTCCCACGCGCCGGGGGCGTAGTGCTGGGCGAGGCCGGAGATGTCGGCGCCGAGCAGGGGCAGGCGGGGGTCGGCGGGCCAGTGGGCGGCGAGGTGGAGGGCGATCTTGCCGCCGAAGGAGTGGGCGAGGAGCTGGACGCCGGCGCCGACGGGGTGGGCGCGGGCGTAGTCGGTGAGGGCGGCGTGCAGGGTGGCGGCCTGGTCGGCGATGAGCTGGCCGTCGGGCAGGCGGTGGGCGGAGGCGCCGTGGCCGGGGCGGTCCAGGGCCAGGACGGTGTAGCCGAGGTCGGCGGCCAGGGTGAGCAGGCTGGTGTCGGGGTGGGCGGGGCCGGCGAAGTAGGCGGCGCGCATGCCGCGGCCGTGGATGGCGAGGAGGACGGCCTTGGGGGCGCGGTCCTGGGGTTCGGCGACGAGGGCGGAGACGGGGATCCCGCCGGCGTCCAGGATGAGGGAGCGGGTGGCGAGCCGGGGGTTGGGCCGCGGGTTCGGGCGGAAGCTCATACGGCGGCCCCGGCGCGGACGGCCCCGGCGCGGGCGGTGGTGGCGGCGCGGGCGGTGTCGAGGTCGGTGAGCCAGCCGGTGAGGTCGCTCTGGCGCATCAGGGTGGTGCCGATGAGCAGTCCGGCGTAGCCGGCGTCCAGGAGGCGGGCGGCGTCGGCGGGTTCGGTGATGGCGGAGGCGGAGACGGGGGCGCGGGTGCCGGTGGCGTGCAGGGCGGGCAACAGGCGCAGGCTGCGTCCGAGGTCGCCGCGGTCGCGTTCGCGGGTGCGGATGTCCTTGTTGTTGACGGCGATGACGCAGTGTTCGGGCTGGGGCAGGTGGGCGAGTTCGTGTTCGCCGGTGATCTCGACGAACGGGGTCAGGCCCAGGGCGAGGGCGGTGGTGACCAGGCGGTGCAGGGAGGTGGCGGGCAGCAGGGCGGCGGTGAGCAGGACGGCGCAGGCGCCGAGGGCGGCGGCGGCCTCCAGTTGGGCGGGGCGGGTGAGGAAGTCCTTCTGCAGGACGGGCAGGTCGGTGGCGGCGGTGACCTCGCGCAGCAGGCGGGGGGTGCCGCCGAACCAGCGGCCGGTGACCACGGACAGGCAGGGCGCGCCGGCCTGTTCGTAGCGGGTGACGAGGTCGGTGACGGTGCGCGGGCCCAGCAGGTCGGTGCCGTGCGGGTCGCGGAGTTTGACTTCCATGATCAGGGGGCGGTCGGCGGCCAGCAGGGCGTCGAGGAACCGCGGGGCGCTCATACGTACGCCTCCTTGGGGCGGGGGTGCCAGGCGTGGGCGAGGGCGGTGACGGCTTCGTGGGTGAAGTCGCCGGCCCGGTTGCGGGCGGCGGTGTCGATGTCGGCGCCGGCGTACAGGGGGTGGTCGGTGACGGTGCGGTAGGTGTCGCGGTTGGCGGCGTTCAGGCCGCCGGCGAGGAGGAAGGGGATGGTGAGGCGGGGCAGCAGGGTGTGGACGTCGGCGGGGGCCAGGGGGTGGCCGGTGGAGCCGACGCGGCCGTCGTCGGTGACGGTGTCCAGGAGGAACAGGTCGCAGCCGGCGCGTTCGAAGGCGCCGATGAAGGGGCGTTCCAGGCAGCGGCCGCGGGAGAGGTGGAGGACTTTGACGAGGACGGCGTAGGGCAGGCGGTGGCGCAGTTCGGTGACGAGGGCGGGGCTCTGGTAGGCGTGGAGCTGGATCCAGCGGATGCCGGTGGCGCGGGCGAGGCGGGCGAGTTGGTCGGCGTCGTCGAGGAAGGTGACCAGGACGGGTTCCAGGCCCAGGCGGATGGCGGTGGCGGCGAGGTGGGCGAGGTGCTGTTCGGAGAGTTCGGCGGGGCCGCCGGGCACGCCGTGCCACAGGCCCACCAGGGTGGGGCCGGATTCGGCGAGGAGGGTGAGGTCGGCGCGGGTGCGGGCCCCGCACACCTTGAGGTGGCGGGGCCGCGTGGGCGGCAGGGGGCGGGGCGGGGCGGGGGCGCTCACTTGCCGAGTCCGAGCATGGCGGCGATGCGGTTGTACTGGATCTCGTTGCTGCCGGAGTAGATGGTGCCGGCGACGGCGTTGCGCACGTCCTTCTCCAGCCCGTACTCGGACATGTAGCCGTTGCCGCCGAAGACCTGGACGGCGGCCAGCGAGGTGGCGAGGTTGGATTCGCTGGTGAGGAGTTTGGCGATCGCCATGTCGACGGTGACGTTCTCGCCGGCCTCCAGGCGCTGGGCCGTGTCGTAGAGCCACTTGCGGGCGGTCTCCAGGCGGATCTTGGTGTCGACGATCTTGTTGGCGACCGACTGGTAGGAGCCGATGGGCTTGCCGAAGGACATGCGGGTCTTGGCGTAGTCGAGGCAGCGGGCCAGGCGGTGCTGCATCTCGCCGGTGTTGACGATGAAGGAGTAGAGGATCTCGCGTTTCATGACGTGGTCCAGGACGAGGAAGCCGCCGCCGACGCGGCCCAGGACCCGGGAGGCGGGCACCTTGACGTCGTCGAGGTAGACCTCGGACAGCGGTGAGGTGCGCAGGCCCATCTTCTTGATGGGGTTTCCGGTGCTGATGCCGGGCATGTCGCGGTCCAGGAGGAACGCGGTGACGCCGAGCGCCCCGCCCTGGGGGTGGGTGCGGGCGTAGACGACGATGACGTCGGCGACGGGGCCGTTGCTGACGAAGGTCTTGGCGCCGTTGAGGACGAAGTGGTCGCCGTCGCGGATCGCGCGGGTGCGCATCTGCATGGCGTCCGAGCCGCCCTCGGACTCGGTGATGGCGTGGGCGCCGATGGCCTCGCCGGAGGCGATGCGCGGCAGGTAGGCCTCTTTGAGGGCGGGTGAGCCGAAGGCCTGGAGGGGGACGCCGGTGGAGGCGAGGGAGGTGGTGACGGAGAAGTTGAGGCCGCCGTCGCGGCAGGTCTGGCCCAGGCCCTCCAGGACGTACATGGTGGTGAGCAGGGACTGGCCCAGCCCGCCGTAGCGTTCCTCGAAGGGCAGGGACAGGATTCCGGTCTTCTGGACGAGGCGCCACTTGTCGTGGGAGAAGGCGGCCTGTTCGTCGCCTTCGATGTGGCCGGCGCTCAGGTCGTCGCCGAAGCGGGCCAGGCCCTCGCGCAGGGCGTGCTGGTCGGCGTTCCAGCGGATCATGGACGTGCCGCCTTCCTCCCGGGCCCGCGTGCGGGGCCCGGGGTGGCAGGCCGGCGCGCGGGGCGCCGGCGCGTGACTCGAAGGGGGTCTTCGCCTGGTGGGCGGAGAGGGGGCTAGTAGGCGGAGGAGGAGGAGGCGTCGAGCTGGTGGACCTCGTCGCCGCGCAGGGCCGGGGAGAAGACGCAGACCAGGCGCAGGTCCTCGTGGGGGCTGGCGACCAGGTAGTGGGCGTCGTGCTCGTCGAGGGCGTAGAGGCGGCCGGGGGTGATGGGGTGGGAGGTGCCGTCCATGGCGATGACCTCGCCGGAGCCGGCGATGCAGTAGCACGCCTCCAGGTGGTTGCGGTACTCCAGGCGGGACTTGGTGCCGGCGTTGACGATGGTGTCGGTGAGGGTGTAGCCGAGGTTGTCGCCGGCCACCAGGAAGCGGCGGGAGAGGCCGTTGCCCCACTCGACGGTCTGGACGTCGTCAAGGTCGCGGATCAGCATGCTGGTTCTGCCTTTCGTGTCAGCGGGCGAGGGTGGTGGTGCTGGTGGTGCCGGGGGTGGTGCTGGTGGTGCCGGGGGTGGTGCTGGCGGTGGTGCTGGTGCGTCCGGCCGTGGCGGGCTGGGGTGGCCCGGGCGGGCGGAGGTCGTGGAGGAGGGCGCGCAGCGCCTGGGCGGCGTCGCGGCCCTCGGTGAGGGCGGCCTCGATGCGGGCGACGGCGGCGGAGCCGACGATCGCGGCGTCGGCTCCGGCGGCGGCGACCGCGTCCAGGTCGGCGGCGCTTTTGACGCCGAAGCCGATGGCGACCGGGGTGGCGGGGGCGGCGGCGCGCAGGGTGGCGACGGTGGCGGCCAGGGTGTGGTGGCCTGCCGCGGGGGTGGTGCCGGAGCGGCCGTAGTGGGCGACGAGGTAGACGTAGGCGTCGTGGGCGTCGCGGGCGGCGGCGGTGAGGACCTCGGGGGTGGAGGTCGGGTAGCAGGTGGCGACCTGTGGCAGGGCGGCCTCGCGCAGGGCCTGGCGCCAGGCGGGGCGCAGGCGGGGCGGCAGGGCGTGGACGAGCAGGGCGTCGGCGCCGGCCTGGGCGATGGCGCGGGCGCAGGTGGCGGGGTCGGCGGCGCGCAGGCTGTGGCTCCAGTCGGCGAGCAGTGCGATCTTCAGGTTCTTCAACTGGGGCCGCAGGGTGGCGAGTTCGTCCAGGACGGTGTCCAGGGTGGTGCCGGCGGCCAGGGCCCGGTCGGCGGAGCGGCGGATGACGGGGCCGTCGGTGGGCGAGTGGGGGAAGGGGACGGCGAGTTCGAGGACGTCGACGCCTTCCTCCTCCAGGACGAGGGCCAGGTCGGTGAGGCGGGCGGGCGGGTCTCCGGCGTTGAGGAACAGGGCCAGGTGCGGGCGGCCGTCGGCGCGGGCGGCGAAGAACGTGGTGTCAGGCATGGGCGGGGGCCTTGTGGTCGGTGCGCAGGCGGGTCGCCAGGGCGCGGGGGGCGCCGTCGGCCAGGGCGTCCAGGGCGGCGGTGTGGGCGGTGTGCCAGTGGGTGTGGCGGCCCGAGGCGAGGGCGAGGGCGGCGGCGTTGAGGGCGATGGTGTGGGTGGCGGTGGGGCCGGCGCGGCCGGCGAGGGCTTGCAGGAAGTGGCCGGTGAGGTCCTCGGGGTGGGGGGCGAGGTCGGCCAGGGTGCCGTCGGCGGGGGCGATGGAGCCGGCGGGCAGGTGGATGGTGGTGTCGGGGGTGTGCAGGGTGTTGTCGGCGAAGGGCAGGAGTTCGTCGGCGCCGGCGGTGTTGGTGGCCAGCCACACGGCGCGTCCGGGGGTGCGGGGGGCGAGGTGGCGCAGGGCGGGCAGGTCGGTGGTGGCGCTGGTGCCGGTGAGCTGGGCGGTGACGGGCACGGTGGCGAGCAGCGGGCCGAGGGTGTTGAGGAGGCGGCCGAAGGGTTTGAGGGTGAGCGGGAACAGGAGGCGGGCCAGGCGGGTGAGGGCGGGTGGGTAGACGTGGGGGCCGGCGAAGGCGATGCCGTGGCGGGCGAGGTGGTCGGCGGTGGCGGTGTGGGAGGAGGTGAGGGTGATGCCCAGGCGTTCCAGCAGGTCGATGGAGCCGGCGCTGCTGGTGTAGGCGCGGGAGCCGGTCTTGACGACGGGTACGCCCATGGCGGCGGCGGTCAGGGCGGCGGCGGTGGAGAGGTTGAAGGTGGCCGGGCCGCCGCCGGTGCCGACGATGTTGACGCTGGCGGGGTGGGCGGGGCCGGGGTGGGGGCTGCGTTCGGTCAGGGAGGTGGTGAAGGCGGCGAGGGTGTCGGGGGCGGGCAGGCGGGTGGTGAGGGCGGCCAGCAGGGCCGCGGCCTGGGCCCGGTCGCTGTCGCGGGCCGGGCCCGGGGTGCGCTGCTCCAGCTGGTCCCACCACGAGCGCCAGGTGTCCAGGTCGACGTCGTGTCCGGCGAGCAGGGCGGTGAGGGCCGGGTGCACGGGTCAGCCGCCGGCCACGGCGCTGGCCGGGACGGCGCGGCGCTGGGTGATGAAGGCGTCGATGGCGGTGACGGAGCGGAAGTTGTTGGGGTCGAGGTCGGTGTCGTCGACGGGCAGGGCGAAGTGGTCCTCGACCCAGGCGATGAGTTTGAGGACGCCCAGGCTGTCGATGACGCCGTCGGAGAGCAGGTCGTGGTCGTCGGCGAGTTGTTCGGGGGTGACGTCGGGCAGGAACTCCTCGATGAGGAACCGCTTGATCTGGGTGATGTTGCTCATGGCTCGCAACTCCCTTGGTCGTGTCGGGTTTTGGTGGTTTCGGGTTTTGGTGGTTTCGGGTCGGGTGGTTTGGTCAGGCGGTGGGCAGGACGGCCTTGCGGTCGACCTTGCCGGTGGCGGTCTTGGGCAGCGGGGTGTCGTGGATGGCCAGGCGTTCGGGCACGGCGGCGCGCGGCAGGTTGCGGGCGAGGTGTTCGCGCAGGGTGAGGCTGTTGAGGGCGGAGCCGGCGGCGCGCTGGACGGCGGCGTGCAGGCGTTTGCCGGTCAGCGGGTCCGGGGCGGCGGCGACGGCGGCCTCGCGGACCTCGGGGTGGGCGAGCAGGACGCGTTCGACCTCGGCGGTGTTGACGGCGACGCCGCGGACCTTGACCTGGAAGTCGGCGCGTCCGGTCAGGTGCAGGCGGCCGTGTTCGTCGCGGACGGCCAGGTCTCCGGTGCGGAACCAGCGGCGTCCGGGCCCGGCGCCCTCGGGCTGGGTGGTGAAGCGGCCGGTGTCGCGGGAGCGGTCCAGGTAGCCGGCGGCCTGGAAGGGGGTGGAGACGTACAGTTCGCCGCGGCCGGGGCCGGTGACGGGGGTGCCGTCGGGGGCGGTGAGCAGAGTGCGCACCCCGGGCAGGGGGGTGCCGATGGGCACCGGCAGGGCGGCGGTGGCGTCCAGGCGGTCCAGGCGGTGCAGGAAGCTGTCGTTGGTCTCGGTGCAGCCGTAGATGTTGTAGAGCGCGGCGCCGGGCAGCAGGGCGGGCAGTGCGGCCAGGGTGCGGGCGTCGATGGCGTCGCCGGTGAACGCGGCGTGCTCGACGCTGTCCAGCACCGTCGGGCCTGCCGTCTGGGCGGCGGCCTGGGCGAGGAGGGCGTAGGCGAGGGGGACGGCCTGGAGGACGTGCGGGCGGTGGCGGGTGAGCTGGGCGAGCAGGTGGCGGGCGTTGAGCGCGTGGGCGGGGTCGATGAGCAGGACGGTGCCGCCGGCGGCGAGGGTGGCCCACACGTCCAGCAGGCACAGGTCGAAGTTGAGGGGGGCGTAGTTGGCGACGACGCGGCCGGGCCCGAGGTCGAAGGTGTCGTGGGCCCAGGCGGTGAAGCGGTCGACGGCGGCCTGCGCGAGGGGGACGATCTTGGGCAGGTCGGTGGAGCCGGAGGTGGTGAGCAGGAAGGAGGTGCCGGCGGCGAGGGTGGGCACGGGGGCGGGGCGGGCCAGGGTGGGCAGGGCGGGGGTGTCCTGGCCGAGGGGGGCGAGCAGGTGGCGGGCGCCGGCCTGGGCGAACAGGGCCGCGAGCAGGGCGGGGGCCAGTTGCGGGGAGGGCAGCAGGAAGGGGCGGCGTTCGATCAGGCAGGCCAGGACGAGGGCGATCTGCTCGGGGGACTTGGCGGCGGGCAGGCCCACCGGTTCGCCGGGGGCGAGGTCCAGTGTGTGCAGGCGCAGCCGTTCGCGTTCGGCGGTTTCGGCGAGTTCGCGGTAGGTGACGGCGCGTTCGTGCCACAGGAGGGCGACGGCGTCGGGGCGGGTGCGGGCGTGGGCGGTGAACGCGTCGGGCAGTGTCAGCGGCGGCGGGGCCTGCACGGCCTGCACGGCGGGCGCGGCGGGTGTGGTGGGTGTGGTGGGTGCGGCGGGTGTGGTCATCGGGGTCTCACTCCCCCGCCGGGGTGAGGGTGGCCCAGCCGGCCTTGACGGCGGTGCCGTCCTGGGTGGCGACGGTGAAGCGCACCACCGTGCCCCGGTCGTAGGGCTGCAGGGTCAGGCGCAGCGGGGTGCCGGGGGTGGTGGGGGCGGCGAAGCGGGCGCCCAGGGCGGTGAGGCGGGTGGGGTCGCCGTCGGCGTGGCGGTCGGTGATCTCCTCGGTGGCGAGGGCGACCAGGTGCATGCCGTGGGCGATGGCGGCGGGGAATCCGGCGGCGCGGGCGGCGTCGTCGTCGAGGTGCAGGGGGTTGAGGTCGCCGGCGGCGTGGGCGTAGGCGGTGACGTCGGCGGGGGTGAGGGTGTGGGTGAGGGTGTGGGGTTCGGTGTCGGGGGTGGTGCCGGGGTGGGCGGCGGGGGTGAGGGTGCCGAAGGGTTCGATGGTGGTGGCGCCGACGAGCAGGGCGGAGGTGGTGAGGTGGGCCAGGGTGCGGGTGCCGTCGGTGAGGTGGGTGGTGAGGGCCAGGCGGGTGCCGCGGGCTTCGCGGCGGGCGGCGGTGACGGTGACGGTGATGTCGGCGTGGGTGCCGGCGGTGAGGGGGTGGTGGGTGTGGATCTCCTGGGCGAGGTGGACCACGCCGGTGAAGCCGGGGTCGCCCGTGGTCAGGGTGGTGACGGTGTGCTGGGCGAGGGCGTGGGCGAGGACGAAGGGGTGGGCGGGGGCGGCGGCGGTGTCCGGGGCGGGGGGCAGGCCGGTGCGGGCGGCGGTGCGGTAGGCGGCCAGGGCGTCGGCGGTCACGGTGGTGCTGGTGCGGGCGGTGTGGTGGGCGGGCGTCGTCGCGGGCCCGGTCGCGGTCGTGGGTGTGGTCATAGCGGGGTCACCACCAGGGTCGAGTTGTGGCCGCCGAAGCCGAACGAGTTGGACAGGGCCGCGCCGAGGCGGATGGGGCGGGCGGTGCCGTGGACGACGTCGAGGTCCAGGCCCTGTTCGGTGTGCTCGTGGTTGGCGGTGGGAGGGGCGAGGCGGCTGTTCATGGCCTGCACGGCGGCGATCAGCTCGACGGCTCCGGCGGCGCCGATGAGGTGGCCGATGGAGCCCTTGGTGGAGGTGACGGGCACGCCGTGCGGGCCGAAGACGGTGCGCAGCGCGGCGGCTTCGGCGCGGTCGTTGTGCACGGTGGAGGTGCCGTGGGCGTTGACGTGGGCGATGTCGGCGGGGGTGAGGCCGGCGTCGGTGAGGGCGGCGCGCATGGCGGTGACGGCGCCGGCGCCGTCGGGGCGGGGGTTGGAGAGGTGGTAGGCGTCGGCGCTGGAGCCGTAGCCGGCGAGGAGGGCGTAGGGGGTGCGGTGGCGGGCGCGGGCGTCGGCGAGGCGTTCGAGGACGAGGAAGCCGGCGCCTTCGCCCATGACGAAGCCGTCGCGGTCGGTGTCGAAGGGGCGGCTGGCGCGGGTGGGGTCGTCGTTGCGCTGGGAGTGGGCGCCGAGGTTGCCGAACGCGGCGAGGGTGACGGGGGTGAGGGTGGCTTCGCAGCCGCCGGCGATGACGATGTCGGCGCGGCCGGTTTCCAGGAGGAGGGCGGCGTGGCCGATGGCGTCGGCGCTGGAGGCGCAGGTGGTGGCGATGGTCAGGGCGGGGCCGGTCCAGGCCAGGCGCATGGCGATCTGGGCGGCGGCAGCGTTGGGCATGGTGACCAGGGGCATCAGGGGGCTGACGCGCAGGGGTCCGGCGGTGGTGAAGAGGGCGGATTCGCGGTCGCTGGTGGTGCGGCCGCCGACGGCGTTGCCGACGACGATGGCGCTGCGGCCGGGGTCGGGTTCGGGGGCGCCGGCGTCCTGGTGGGCGGCGAGGGCGGCGAGGGTGCCGTAGTGGGCGAAGGGGTCGAGGCGGCGGGCGTCCTTGGCGGGGACGGGGCCGTTGTCGGGCAGGTCGGTGACGCGGCAGCCCAGGCGGACGCGGTGGCGGGCCAGGGCGGGGTCGGTGAGGGCGGTGGCGGTGGGGGTGCCGGTGCTGACGGTGTGCCAGAACGCGGCCGGGGTGTGGCCGGCGGGGCTGACGACGCCCAGGCCGGTGACGGCGATGGGGGGCCGGGTGGGGCGCTCTGCCATGGTCTTGTCCTTTCCGGGCGTTGGGGGCCGGCGGGCGCCGGGGTCGGGCCGGCGGCGCGGCGACGCGGGGGCGGGGCGGCGCGGGGGCGGGGGCCGTCCCGGTCAGATGAGGCCGGTCTGGGCGGCGGCGGTCAGGAAGGCGTCGGCGGCGAAGTCGATGTCGGCGGCGGTGTGGCGGGCGGTGACGGCGATCCGCAGCCGGGCCAGGTCGTTGGGCACGGCGGGGGTGACGACGGGCAGGCCGATGACGCCGGCCTTGCGGCAGGCGGTGGCGTAGTCGTAGGCGGCGTCGTCGGAGCCGGCGATGACGGGCAGGACGGCGGTGGCGGAGTCCATGGTGGAGATGCCGGCGTCGTTGAGGCGCCGGCGCAGGCGCTGGGCCTGGGCCTGGATGTGGGTGACGCGTTCGGGTTCGCGGCGCAGGATCCGCAGGGACTCCAGGGCGGCGCCGGTCTGGGCGGGGCCGAGGGCGGCGGAGAACAGGAACGGGCGGGCGGCGTAGCGCAGGTGGCCGATCAGTTCGTGGCTGCCGGCGACCCAGCCGCCCATGGAGGGGATGGCCTTGGAGAGGGTGCCGAGTTTGATGTCGACGCGGTGGCGGTGGCCGAAGTGCTCCTCGATGCCGCCGCCGGTTTCCCCGATGACGCCCAGGGCGTGGGCCTCGTCGACCATCAGGAGGGCGTCGTGGGCGTCGCAGACCGCGCGCAGTTCGGGCAGCGGGGCGATGTCGCCGTCCATGGAGTAGACGCTGTCGACGATGACCAGGCGCACGCCGGTCGGGGAGGCGGCCTTGAGGCGGCGTTCGAGGTGGTCGACGTCGTTGTGGCGGAAGCGGGTGACGGTGGCGCCGGAGAGGCGGCAGCCGTCGACGATGCTGGCGTGGTCGTACTTGTCGATCAGGACGGTGTCGCCCTGGCCGACCAGGGCGCCGACGGTGCCGACGTTGGCGGCGTAGCCGGAGCCGAAGACCTGGGCGCGTTCGCGGCGGGCGAAGCGGGCGACCTCGGCTTCCAGTTCCTCGTGCAGCGGGATGGTGCCGGCCAGGGCGCGCACGCCGTGGTTGCCGGTGCCGTAGACGTCGACGGCGGCCTTGGCGGCGGCCACCACGCGTTCGTCTCCGGCCAGGCCCAGGTAGCTGTAGCCGGACATCATGAGCAGGCGCTCGCCGTCCAGGTCGCAGTAGGCGCTGTCGCGTTCCATGGTGTAGGCGACGAAGCTGTTGCGGCGTGAGGGGTCGGACTCCAGCGCGGCCACGCGGTCCAGGGTGGCGGCGAGCTTCGGCTCCAGGCGGTCCCATGCTCCGGTGGCGTTCACGTGCGGGTCTCCTTCTCGGCGGGGCGCGGCGGGCGCGCGGCGGTATGTGCCGTGCGGTTTGCCGCCGGTTTGCCGCCGGTTGCCCGTCGGCTGGTCGGCGGTTCGTCGTCGGCTTGTTCCGGATTGTTTTCGGTATTTCCCGGCGCGGGGGCGGGTGGGGGTGCTGGGGTTTCCTCCGGGGATAGTCCCGGGGCTTTTACGGGTGGTGCCCGGCGCAGGGGGTGGGGTGGTGTTTCTCGAAGCCTTCACGCGGGGTGCTCAAGGATGACTACATTTCTACGGCAGGATGCGCAAGGCGTCCGCAATAGCCGTGTTCCCGGCCTGCGGTAATGCTCTGACGTGCAGAAACCTTGCGTCCACGACGCATGGACCGGCTGGTGGGTATGTTTTGTCGACCAGTGTTGACACCGTGTGATGCGCCGAATGTATGGTCGAAATCCGCCGAAACCGAACGGCTGGTAGGCGGAGTTTCCGGTCCAGGTTTCCCACGCCGTCGGCCCGGCGTCACGGGCCGTCGGCTCCGCTTTGGCTCAAGGGGGTTGGAGCACGTTGAACGGCTTCCGGGAAGACAGTCCGTCCGGCAGATCGGGGGAATTCTCATGCTGATCCGCCTGACAGGACTTGTGGCGATCGAGCACGACCACGGCGCCCCGCAGCACCTGTCCAGCGCCCAGGCCCAGGTGGCGTTCGCCCGCCTGGTCCTGGAGCGCTCCGCCGGCACCAGCCGCGACCAGCTGGCCGACACCATCTGGCCCGACGGCCTGCCCGACACCTGGGCCTCCGCGCTGCGCAGCGTGGTCTCGCGGGTGCGGGCCTTCGTCGCCTCCCCGGGCCAGGGCCCGGGCGCCACCCCGCTGATCGCCCAGGGCGGGCGCTACGTCCTGCGGCTGCCCGCGGACGCGGCGGTGGACCTGGAGGCCGCGGCCGGTGCGGTCGGGGAGGCCGGGGAGGCGTACGCGGCCCGCTCCTACGCGGTGGCGCAGCAGTTGGCCGCGGGGGCGATCGCCAATCTGCGCGGCGCGTTCCTGCCCGACCACGAGGGCGAGTGGGCGGGCGGGGTGCGCGAGCACGTGGAGGAGCTGCGGATGTCCGCGCTGGAGACGGCGAGCCTGTCGGCCTCGGCGCTGGGCGAGGAGCACCACGCGCTGCGCTGGGCCGACGAGGCGGTGCGCCGCGCCCCGTTCCGCGAGAGCGCCTACCGCTGCCGGATGGAGGCGCTGGCCGCGGCCGGCAACCGGGCCGAGGCGCTGCGCTGTTACCAGCAGCTGCGCCAGGTGCTGGCGGAGGAGCTGGGCATCGACCCGGCCGCCGAGACCCAGGAGCTCTACCTCGCGCTGCTGCGCTCCCCCGCCCCGGTCGCGCCCGCTGCGGCGGCGGTGCGGCCGGTGGACCCGGTGCTGATGGGGATCTTCGAGCCGCTGGCCCTGGCCCGGTTGGCGCGCCCGGCCGGGCCGCCGGTGCGCGCGGCCTGACGGGTCCGTCGCGGTGGCGGGCGGCCCCCGGTGTCGAGGGGCCGCTCGCCCGCGTGCGCGCACGGGGGCGGGCGGGGGCGCGGGGGTCGCGGGCGCGCCGGGGCGGGCGCGCGCGTGTTGCGGAGGTGTTGCGGTGGGCGTGGCGCACGGCGCGCTCGTAGTAGCGTCGAGGCGCGAAGTCGCGCACGCCGCGCGGCTTTTACCGAACCGGGACGGGGGTCGAGCGTTGGGAAGGGGTGGTGGGTGTGGGACGGGCACGCGTGGCGGCGCGGGTGATCGTGCACCCTGGTGTGGAGGACCTCAGCGTCCAGCAGGTGTTGGAGGCACTCGCGGACCCTGCCCGCAGATCGGTGGTGCGCCGGCTCGCGCACGCGGGCGCGGCGCTGAGCTGCGGCTCCTTTGACCTTCCGGTCTCCCGCTCCACCTCGACGCACCACTTCAACGTGCTGCGCCAGGCCGGGCTGCTGCACCAGTACTACGTCGGCACCACCAAGATGAACTCGCTGCGCGCCGAGGAGCTGGAGGGCCGTTTCCCGGGCCTGCTGTCGGCGGTGGTGGCCGCCGCCGACGCCGAGGCCCGTACGGCACCCTGACGGCCGGCCCGCCCGCGGCCGGCGGCCGTGGGGCGGGCCTGGTGGGGCCCTGGGCGGGGGCGGGTCGGGGCAGGGCGGGTCTGCCGCTGCGGGACCGCAGCGGACACCTCCCCCGGCCAAGCCCGCTCCGGGGTCTTCTTCGCCTCCGTCAGCCGCTTCGGCAACTCGGCGGCCTTCGGGAACGGCACACCTGCCAGGGGCCGTTGGTCAGGCGCCCGGCGGTGACCTGCGGCTGCGGGAACCCGGCGTGGCCGCGGGCGGGCGGCGCTCGTATCCTTCGGCGGATGGACGCCTTCGCACCGCCGCACGAACCGCACGCGCCCTCGGGGGGCCGGGACTGGGCCGCCACGCTGCGGTGGGTGGAGCGGGGCCTTGCGCCGGGGCACCGCGTGCGGGCGGTGGCCGACCTGCGCGGCGGCTGGACGTCGCGGATGCGGCGCCTGGACATCGTCAGCGGCCCGGAGGCGGGACCGGGTGCGGGTGCGGGCCCTGGGGCGGGCCCGGTGCCGGGCGGGTACGGGCTGGTGCTGCGTTCGTTCGTCAAGCCGTTCTACCTGCGCCACGCGCCCGCCCTGCTGACCCGTGAAGCCGGCGTGCTGCGGCTGCTCGCGGACGGCGGCGTGCCGGCGGCGCGGCTGCACGCCCTGGACGCGGCGGGCGCGTTCTGCGACCACCCGTCGCTGGTGATGTCGCTGCTGCCTGGCGGCGTGCGGGTGGCGCAGGACAGCGACGTGGAGCGCCGCGCGGACCTGCTGGCCGCTCAGCTGGCCGCCGTGCACGCGCTCGCGGTGGTGCCGGGCGAGCGCCCCCGCGCCTTCGAGGCGTGGACGACCCCGGAGCGGGTGCGGGTGCCCGGGGCCACGGCGCGTCCCGGGGTGTGGCGGCGGGCGGTGGACGTGATCCGCCGCGAGGTGCCCGCGTACCGGCCGTGCTTCCTGCACCGCGACTTCCACCCCGGCAACGTGCTGTTCACCGGGCAGGGCGCCGGGCTGGCCGTCAGCGGGGTCGTGGACTGGGTGGAGACCTCCTGGGGCCCGGCCGACCTGGACGTGGCCCACTGCTCCACCACCCTGGCCCTGCTGCACGGTGTGGACACCGGCCTGGACTTCGCCGCCCGCTACCTGGCGGCCGGCGGCACGCTGGAGACGGACCGGGGCGCGCACCTGTACTGGCGGCTGCTGGACGCGCTGGCGTTCGCCCCGGACGCGGAGAAGGTCGCCGTGCCATGGCGGGAGCTGGGGCGCGGCGACCTGACGCCGGCCCTGCTGGGCCGGCGCCTGGAGGACTACCTGGAGGCGCTGCTCGACCGGTACGCCTGAGCGCCGCTCACCGGCGGTTTCCCGCGCGGTGGTTCAGGAGGCCGGGCCGGCGTCGAGGAAGGCGGCGATCAGGGCGCGGGGGGTGTCGTCGCGGTTGAGGAGTTCGTGCATGTGCGCGCCCTCGGAGGCGGCCTCGGCGCCGCGGGGGAACATGGCCCGCTCGTACGCGGCGAGGGCGGCCTCGGTGTCGCCGGGGTGCGCGGCCAGGGCCTGGCCGAGTTCGGCGCCGTCGAGCATGGCGAGGTTGGCGCCCTCGCCGTTGGGGGCGGTGAGGTGGGCGGCGTCGCCCAGCAGGGTCACCCCCGCCACCCGGTCCCAGCGGTGGCCGATCGGCAGGGTGTAGTGGGGGCGCAGGAGCGGCGCGGTGTCGCCTTCGGTGATCAGCGCGGTGAGTTCGGGTGCCCAGCCGTCGAACTGGGCCGCGATGCGGGCGCGTGCCGCGGCGGGGTCGGTGAAGTCGACGGCGGCGAACCAGTCCCGCGTCCTGGTGAGCAGCACGTAGGTGTGCAGGGTGTCGCCGCTCTCCCGGTGGGCGAAGATCTCCGCGCCCGGGGAGGGTGCCATCATCGAGCCGCCGCCGACCGCCTTCGCGGCGGCGAGGTGGCGGGTGTCGGCGTCGAACAGGTAGGTCTCGACGGACGAGGTGCCGGTGTACCGGGGGGTGGCGGCGGACAGCAGCGGCCGCACCCGTGACCACGCGCCGTCCGCGCCGACCAGCAGGCCCGTGGCGGCGGTGGTGCCGTCGGCGAACGCCACCTCGTGGCGGCCGGCGCCCAGGGCGCGGACGCCGGCGGCCTTGCGGCCCCACCGGACGGTGCCGGCCGGCAGCGAGTCGAGCAGCATCCGGCGCAGTTCGGCGCGCTGCACCTCGGGGCGCCCGCCCGTGCCGTCGTCGGCCTTGTCGAGCAGGACGCTCCCGTCCCGGTCGAGGATCCGCAGCGCCTGGCGGCCCTGGAGCACGAGGGCCTCGAACTCCTCCGTCAGGCCGGCCGCCCGGACGGCGAGCTGCCCGTTGTCGTCGTGGATGTCGAGCAGCCCGCCCTGCGCACGCGCCGCCGGCGAGGCCTCCGCCTCGTAGACCGTGGACGCGATGCCGTGCAGGTGCAGGACCCGGGCCAGGGTCAGCCCGCCGAGTCCGGCGCCGATGATCGTGATGTCGGTGGTCATGGTGGTTCCCTGTCTGTCGCGCGCCTGCCGGATGGGCACCCGGCCTGTCCCCGGAAAGGTCCCAGGGCCCACCGGCAGGCCGCTGCCAGGCCACCGGCACCCGGCTCACACCCCCGGCATCCGGCCGTCACCGCGCCCGCGTCGGATCGTCAAGTGCACTGCGCCGATTCGGATGTCGAGCTGCGGCACGCGAGCGGGCTCCTGGGGGCATGTCCCGACCACACCGGGCCGGAAGCCCTGTGGATTTCACGAAAAGTGAAAGATCGTCCTCGCCGTATGGGAATCATCGAGAATCATCCCTTCCGGGGCGCCGGTTGAGGCCGATCATGGGAGGACCTTCCTGTCTGCCGTCGAGAGGAACAGCTATGGCACGGCGACTGCGCGTCATCGGTAGCACCTCGGGTGTCGGCGACTGCCCGACGCTGTACGAGGACGTGGACACCGGCGAGGTGGTCGTGCAGGGGTACGCCGTGACGGACCCCGGGGACGTGGCGCAACTCATGCACGTGAAGGACGATGAGGGCTTCGTAGTCGTGCCCCGCGAACTGCTGGTGCGGTTCGCGCCGAAGGAGTCGACGCCGGTGCCGGAGTTCGTACCGCAGCAGCGGATCACCGAGTTCATCAACGACGGGTTCGAGCACACCGCGTGGCGGTTGGAGACGAGGACGGGATACCTCTCCGACCAGCTGACGCCCTCCTACGCCGAGTTCCTTCGGACGGGGGACAGCGCCGGAGAGGTCGGGCACCCCTGGTTCGAGAACGTGCGCCGCATGGTCGGCAAGGGCAAGAGGTTCGAGCGGGTGCGTCTGGTGGACGATCCGCCGACCGAGGGGCAGCGGTACCTGCTGGCGTGCGCCCGGACCAACGTGGCGGCCGGTGAGGACATCCGGTGCATGTGGCGTTCGGAGGCCGAGGCGGCCGGGCTGGCCGCTCTGTCGGACTTCTGGCTCTTCGACTCCCGCACGGTCGCGCGCTTCCACTTCGAGGGGGAACGCACCGTGGGAATGGAGTTGGTCACGGACCCGCTGGAAGTCCTCCGTGCCTGCCAGGCGCGTGATGCCGCCTGGCACCACGCGAGGCCCTACGCGCAGTTCCGGGCTCAGGTACCTTCCGACATGTGAGCACCGACTATCAGCAGGCACGGTCTGCTCTTGGTGCCCGGATGCGTGAACTGCGCACCGAGTGCGGATTGTCCGGACGCGCCGTGGCCGTGCGGCTGGGCTGGCCCCAGTCCAAGGTCAGCAAGTTGGAGAACGGCAGGCAGTCGCCCACCAGGGCCGATGTGGTCGCCTGGGCCGAGGCCGTCGGCCGGCCCGACGCCGGCGCCGAACTGGTGGGCCGACTGCGGACGGTGGGGACCCAGTACCGATCGTGGCGGCGCCAACTCGCCGGCGGTGTCCGACCGGTGCAGGAGACGCACGCCGTGCAGGGGAAGAGGACCGGCGACCGGCGGTCATTCGACCCGACCCTGGTTCCCGGCCTGCTCCAGACCGCGGAGTACGCGCGAGCGGTCCTCACCCGGTACACCAGGGTCCATCCATCGATCCGCGACGTCGAGGCCGCGGTGGTAACCCGCATGGAACGCCAGCGGGTTCTCAACGACCGGTCGCGGTCGTTCCACTTCCTGGTGTGGGAAGGCGCCCTCGTCTCCCGGCTCTGCCCGCCGGCCGTACTGGCGGACCAGCTGGAGTCCCTGGCCCCCTGGCTGGCACGTGGGAACGTCCGGCTCGGGATCGTGCCGTTCGATGCCGATCTCAGGGTGCCCGCGGGAGTCGGATTCTCCATCCACGACGGCGCGTTGGTCATCACCGAGTCCTGGCACGCGGAGATGTGGTTGGACGATCCGGCGGACGTCGCGCTTCACGTCCGGGCGTGGGAGGCCCTGGCGGAGAGCGCCGTCTACGGCCCGTCAGCCCATCGGGTGATTTCCCGGGCCCGCCGGTCGCTGCCGTGAGAATCACCGGGAATCATCTCTGCCCGGCTCCGGCCGCCTCCCCTACCTTCCTGGTGACGGAACCCCACCGGTCAAGGGAGTGGCACATGTCGGGTCTTGAGCCGACCGGGCAGTCGCAACGGGTGAGCGCCGCGGAGTCGGCGGCGAACGATCTGCGGGAAGCGCTACGCGCTGCCGGGATCTCCGCCCTCCTCCGTGGTGGCCCGGACGTGTTCGCGGAATCCAGCTTCTCCTGGGTGGCCCTGGCGCACCTCAGGGAGGCCGAGGCCGCCGTGCTCGCCACCCTGATCCGCAAAGCCCTGGACACGTGAACGCGGCACCGCAAGGGACACCCGGCCGCCGGGAGGCGGGGCGGTCCCGCCGGACCCCGGCGAGCGGTCCGGCCGTCGGAGCTGTCCCCGGAGGAACGCAAGCGGCGTCGAGCGTGCCCGACTTCGCCGAGCTGCTCGGGCGGTGCCGGCGCTCCGCCGTCCATCTGGAGCTGCGGGACTCCTACGCCCCGACGGAACGGTTCGAGGCGTGGCAACGCGGCGAGCGGATCGACTGGCAGGACCGCGGGTCCTGGTGGCATCCCTACGACCAGCTGATCACGGACACGGTGGCCCGGGGTGTGGCCGTGCGCCGGGCCCGGGTCGTCTCCGAGCCCGTGTCCGCGTACATCCGGTGGGAGCACTACGTCACCCACGCCAACGTCACGGCGGGTGAGGAGGTCCGCTGGCTGCCCCGGCGACGGGCCACGGGCATCCCCCTGCCGGGCAACGACTTCTGGCTGTTCGACAGCGCGCTGCTTCGGGTGCACCACTTCTCCGGTGACGGCGCGGTGGTCGAGGACGAGATCACGGCGGACCCGCAGACCGTGGCGCTGTGCGCCACCGCGTTCGAAGCGGTCTGGGAGCGAGCGGTCCCGCACCACCTGTACGAAATCTGACGAACGCCGGCTCCATGCCCGCGCACCCCTCTGCGAGCGTCCAACAGGCCCGCGAAGCCCTGGCCGGTCGGCTGAGCGAGATCCGCAAGGACACGGGGACCGGGGTCCACGCGGACACGCTGGACGCCGCTTCCACCCTCGCCCGGCCCAGCCAGGTCGGTCTGTACGCCCGGGCCTTCGACCGCCTCTCGCAGGGGGGCGGTGCGGGGCGCGCCAGCACGCTCGCTCGTGGCGGGTGCCTTGTCCTGCCTGGACTGATACGGCGGGCGTCAGACGGTGGCGGGCGGCGCGTCCTGCGCCTGCGGGGCCGGGGCGGTGGGGACGGGGGTGGCGGGGCCCAGGCGGCGGCGCAGCAGGACGGCGGCCAGGGCGGCGAGGGCGAAGCCCGCTCCGGCCCAGGGCAGGTGGCGGGCGCCGGCGGTGGAGACGACGAGGCCGCCCACCGCGCTGCCGGCGGTGATGCCCAGGTTGGAGAAGGAGATGAACAGGCTGTTGCCGAACTCGGGTGCGTCCTGGGCGTCGCGGGCCAGCCAGCTCTGGCTGACGACGAGTCCGCCGGAGTGCACCGCGCCCCAGAGCAGGATGCCGGCGGTCATCGGCGCGGGCCAGGGGCCGATCGCGTAGAGCAGGACGTAGAGGAGGACGTAGAGGGCGGGGAAGGCGGTGACGGTGCGCAGGAGGTCGCGTTCCAGGAGGCGGCCGAAGAGGAGGTTGCCGAGGACCATGACGATCCCGAAGGCCATCAGTGCGGCGCCCACCAGGGAGGCGCTCAGGCCGGTGACGCGTTCCAGGTATTCGGCGAAGTAGCCGTAGACGGAGAACATCGCGGCGAACACGCACACGACGGCGAGCACCGACAGCCACAGCCGGCCCCGGCGCAGGATGGCCAGCTGCCCCCGGTAGGAGGGGCGCCGGCCGGCGGGCGCTGCGGGGGTGGAGGGCGCTGCGGGGGTGGAGGGCAGGAGGAGCAGGACGCCCAGGCAGGCCAGCAGGTTGACGCCGGCGCCGAACCAGAACGCGGCGGCCAGGCCCGCGTGTTCGGCGAGGTAGGAGGTGAGCGGCACGCCGAAGGCGAAGCCGACGGTGACGCCGGCGAAGACGGTGGTGGCCGCCCGGGTGGCGCGGTGTGCGGGGACCAGGTTGGCGGCGGTGGTGAGGGCGACGGCGAAGAAGACGGGGTGGAAGAGCGCGGGCAGGATCCGGAAGGCGAACATCACGGCGAAGTCGTCGGTGAGCGCGTACACGGCGTTGGAGAGCGCGAAGACGGCCAGGGCGCTCGCCAGGACGGCCTTGCGGCGCAGGCCGGAGGCCAGCAGGGTGCCGAACGGTCCGGTGGCGGCGACCACGAGGGCGAAGACGCCCACCAGCCAGCCGGCGGCGGAGGGTGTGACGCCGAGGTCCTCGGAGATGCGGGGCAGGACGCCGACGACGCCCATCTCGGTGGTGATGATCCCGAACACTCCCAGGGAGAGCGTCAGGACGGCGGGGCCGGTCTTTCCCATGTGCTGCCTCCGTCCGCCCGGCGCGCGGGGTGTGCGGGCGCACGGCACCCACCCCCCACGCACGGGGCTACAAATCTAGATAGTTAGATGGAATTGGGCGAAAAGGAAGGGCGCAGCCCGGGGCGCCCCGGCGGGGGCGGTGGGGTGCGCCCCTGAGGGGCGGTGGGGTCAGAGTTCGTCGCGGGCGTAGGCGGCGAACGCGGCGATCGTCTCCTCGTCGCGGCGGTAGAAGGTCCACTTGCCGACGCGTTCGGACACCAGCAGTCCGGCGTCGCGCAGGATCTGCAGGTAGCCGGAGACCACGGACTGGGCGAGCCCGGACTTCTCCCGGATGTCCGTCACGCACACGCCGATGTGGAAGCCCACGCCGCGTTCGCGGTAGTAGTCCTCGTCGAAGTAGCGCTCGGGCGTCTTGAGCCAGCGCAGGAAGTCCGCGCGCGCCGGGTTGGCGAGCGCCTTGTGGACGGCCAGCGGATCCACCGCGTGCTCCCTTCGCCCGACCCTCGACCAGATGACGCATCCAATATTCTAGATGTGAAGAAGCGTGTCAACCCGGGCCGGGCGGGGCGGGGGCGGCGCTAGGGTGCGGCGGTGACCTCTCTGCCGGAAGACCTCTCCCCCCTGGCCGGCGACGACGACCGCGACGCGGCCGCGCAGCGCCTGCAAGAGGCGTACAGCCAAGGGCGCATCTCCCACGAGGAGATGGACGAACGCCTCCACCAGGCGCTCACCGCCAGGACGCAGGGCGCACTCGCACGGTCCCTGGCCTCGCTCCCGGAGCCGGGCGCGGGAGCCGAGACGACGATCGGCGCCGCCACGGGACGCATCCGGCGCGGCGGCGCCTGGCGGGTGCCCCGGACGCTCAAGGTCGCCTCCGCGCTCGGCAGGGTGCGCCTGGACCTGTCCCGGGCGGTCTTCGAGCACCCGGTCGTCGACATCGAACTGCAACTCGGCACCGGCGGCGCCAGGATCACGGTGCCCCGCGACGCGGTCGTCGACATCGAGGGCATGCAGCCCGGCTGGAAGGAGGCCCGCTACACGCCCCCGCGGCACCCCACCGCCGGCGGCCCGACGATCCGGATCTCCGGGACCACCGGGTTCGGACGGCTGAAGGTCCGCCACGCGCGGCGCTGAGGCCGTCCGGACCGCTTCTCCAACTCCCCTTGCTTGAGTCATGGTTGACGATTCACCACATTCGGTGGCGGTCACCCCGGCGGCACTTGCGCCGGACCTCGCGGAAGGGGCGGGCGGGCAGATGGACGGGGACGCGCGGCGGGCGGTAGTCGCGGCGCTCGGCGAGCTCGGGCGCAGCCGCGACTACCGCGACCGGGCGGACGCCGGTCGCGCCCTGGCAGGCTTCGCCGAACTGCGGGAGGCCCGCGGGCCGCTGCTGGCGCTCGTGCTCGACACGGGCGACACCTTCGTCACCCGGGTGAGCGCGCAAGCCCTGCTGCGGCGAAACGACCTGGCCGGGCTGACGATCGTCGCGTCCGCGCTGGCAGTGGCCGACGACAACCACGGCGACTGGATCCACACCGCGGTCGTCGACGTGTTCGGCGTCTTCGCCGACGACCGGGACGACGCGCTACGACTGTGCGAGGAGCTGTCGCGGGCCGCCGACGACCACGTCGCCCTGGGGGCCCGTCGGCTGCGCGACAGCCTGGCCGGGATCGATCCCGTTCTCCGCCCCGCAGCGGCGCGGGACGGACGCTAGGGCGTCTGGCGGGCGCGGTCGGCGACGGCCCGCAGCAGGGCCTCGGCACTGCCGGGGGCGGCCGCCCAGCGCCGTATCTCGGCGTGGGCGGCACGGCGCCCCGGGCTCAACGCCCTTACGGGCAGGGAGAACCGGCCGCGCAGACACCACCACCTCACGACCCGGGCGCAGCTGCGCCTCACGCCGGCCCCGGGAAGTCGTCGGCGCCGTCGGGGCTTTCGGCGGGGCGCAGGTGGATGGGGTGGGCGTGGACGCCGACGAAGGCGATCGTGCGCAGCGCGCCGAAGTCGGCCAGTCGGCGGGCGATGTGGGCGGTGGATTCGGGGGCGAACAGGTCGGCGAGGTAGGCGGCGTGGTCGTCGTCGAGGGGAAGGCGCGCCAGGGCGGTGCGCACGGCCGCCAGGGCGTCGGCGAGCCGGGCGAAGGTGGCGGTCTTGGTGACGCCGCCGATCTCGACGGTGACCGGGTGCGGGTAGTCGCGGGGAGGGATGGTGGTCACGTGGCGGCGCCGCTCTGGGGTCCGAGGACCGCCCACAGCGCTTTGCCGGCTCCGCCCGCGCGCGGTCGGCAGCCCCATCGGAGGGCGAGTTCGGACACCAGCCACAGCCCCCGCCCGCATTCTTCGTCCCCGTTGACGCGGCGCAGCACGGGCTGCCGGGGGTCGGCGTCGTGGACCTCGATCCGCACGTCGTCGGCCGAGAGGGCGAAGCGCACGAACAGCAGCCGGTCGGACGGGGTGCGGGCGTGCTGGACGGCGTTGGTGATGAGTTCGCCGAGCACCAACCCGGAGTGGTCGGAGAACAGTTCGCCCCCCGAGTGGTCGGAGAGGAAGCCGCGCAGCAGCCCCCGCGCGGTGGGCACGGACTTGTGGTGGCGCGACAGCCAGCAGGAGTACTCCCCCACGGCGGAGGGCGGGATCTTCAGCGTTTCGGACATGGCGACGCCTCCTCGGCGGCGTGGTGATCCGGGCCGGCGACTTCCCCACCGCCTGACCCGCCAGCCACCCCCCGTCGCAGCCCCGGCCGCACGACCGGGGCTGCGAGCTCAAAGGACCCGTCCCAGCGGATCCAGCGGGCCTCCGGGTGGAAGCCGGACAGGACCTGGCAGGGCGAGGGCCCGCAGCGAACCGGTGGTTGCGCACAGGAAGTCGGACCGGCCGACCTCCCGCGCTTTCGGTCCGCCCTCGCCGCCCTGCGGTCCTTGGCGACCCCGGGGCGGCGGCCGGCCGCAAACCGGCAGCGCTCCCGCCTCCTGCGGGGTGCGGGGCACCGCTCCCCCGCCGTGCTCGCCGATGGCGGCGGTCAGGCTCCGGCGGCAATCCCCGTCCCGCGCCCGGGACTTGAGACCGAGCACGAGACTGCGCGGCTGCGGAGCGCCGACCTCGGCGCTCTGCCGGTAGCGAGGCGTCCGCGCACCCATCACACCGCCTCGACCAGCGGGATCACCAGGCCGAACAGAGCGGCGAGCGCGAGAAAGACCGGAAAGCCGTCGGAATAGGCGGCGCCGCCGTCCGGCGCGAGGCCGCGAACAGGCCCGTACAGCCGCAGCACCACGGGGGTGCCGTCCGGCCCGACGACCCGCCCCGCCGGCCCCCGTCGGCGCACCGATCCCGCGATCTCCGACCCGCCCGACCCGCCCGACCCGCACCACGGTGGCCACGGCCTCCCTGCGCAGGTGCTGGAGACGGCCGGGACGGCCAACTCCGCTGTACCGGCAGCCCCTTGCGGGGGGCAACGGGGCCACAGGGACGATTCGCCCCGGGACGCCTCCCACGTCCGCACCCCGCACCCCGCACCCCGCACCCCGCACCCCGCCCATAATCGCGTTTGACTATGACCTGTAGTCGTGTTCGACTATCACTGTGAGCACTTCGAGACTCTTCGCACTCAGCGCGCTGGCCCGGGGCGGCCCGATGCACGGCTACCAGATCCGCCAGGCGGCCCAGCTCGACCGCACCGAGCTGTGGACCGACGTCAAGCCCGGATCGCTCTACAGCGTCCTGCACCGGATGGCCGACGACGGCCTGGTCGAGGTGGTGCGCAGCGAGAAGGTCGGCAACCCGCCCGAGCGGACCGTCTACGCGATCACCGACCAGGGCCGCCGGGAGCTCGCCGCCCTGCGTGACGCCGCCCTGCGCAAGGTGCGCCTGCTGCCCGACCCGGTCGACCTGGCCCTGCAGTACACCGCGGACCTCACGGACGAGGACCTCGCCGGGGCCGTCGCCGGGCGCCGGCAGGCCGTGGCCGACCAGGTGGCCCTGTTCGAGGAGCAGTTCGAGGCCGCCCGGCCGGACCTGACCGGCCTCGAACCGTGGATCTTCGAGCACTGCCTCGCCCGTCTGAAGGCCGATCTGGCCTGGCACGACGACCTGCTCGACACCCTGACGACGAACACCCCGACGACGAACACCCCGACGACCAACACTCTGACGACCAACACTCTGACGACGAACACCCGGAGGACCCCGTGATACTCGTGACCGGCGCGACCGGCACCGTCGGCCGCGCCCTCGTCGGCCACCTGGCCGCCCTCGGCGCCCCCGTGCGCGCCGCCACCCGCCGCCCCGACCGGGCCCGCCTGCCGGGCGGCGTGGACGTCGTCGGCGCCGACCTCGGCGAGCCGGACAGCCTGGCCGCCGCCCTGCGGGGCGTGCGCAGGGTGTTCCTGCTCTCCGACGGCCCCGACATCCCGCGCCACGACGCCAACCTCGCCACCGCGGCCGCCCGCGCCGGCGCCGAGGCCGTCGTCAAACTGTCCTCCGGCCGGGCCGCCGACCCGGACGCGGACGACCCCGTCGCCCGCTGGCACCGCGCCGGCGAACAGGCCGTCCAAGACAGCGGCCTGGCATGGACGTTCCTGCGCCCGATGGGCTTCATGTCCAACACCCTCGCCTGGGCCGGGTCGATCCGCGCGACCCGCACCGTCCGGGCCCCGTTCGCCGCCGGCCGGGTCTGCGTCATCGACCCCGCCGACATCGCCGCGGCCGCCGCCCACGCCCTGACCCGGCCCGGACACGACGGCCGGGCCCACCTGCTGACCGGCCCCCAGGCCCTCACCCCCGGCGAGATGACCACGACGCTCGCCGAAGTCCTGGGCACCCCGCTGGACTTCACCGAGATCCCGCCCCACGCCGCCCGCCAGGCACTCCTGGACCACGGCCTGCGCCCGGAGAGCGCCGACGCGGTCATGGCGCTGCGCGCCGCCTCGCTCGAACCGTTCGCCGCGACCGTCACCTCCGCGGTCCAGCAGATCACCGGCCGCGCGGCGACACCGTTTTGGGCCTGGGCCGAACGCCACCGCGCGGAGTTCACCGGGGAACCCGGCGCGGAGCCAGGTGAGGAGCCCGGCCGTGGCTGACACCCACCGCGAGCAGCCCGGCACGGAACCCGGCGGGCAGCCCGGCGGGCAGCCCGGCCGGGGCGGCGTCCACCGCGAACCCGTCATCCTGGCGCCCGGGCACGGCGGGCGCCGCCACGTGCCGGGCAGCCCGTACGTCGTCAAACTCGCGGGCGCCCAGAGCGGCGGATCGATCGCCGTCCTGGAGTCCACCTTCGAACCCGGCCAGGGCGCGCCCCTGCACCTGCACCGCGGCCACGACGAGACGTTCTACGTCGTCAGCGGCGCGTTCCGCCTGCGGTGCGACGAGCACACCACCGAGGCGGGCCCCGGCGCCTTCCTGCACGTCCCGCGCACCCACCCGCACTCCTTCACCGCGATCGGCGACACCCCCGCCACGATCCTGGTGACGCTGACCCCGGCCGGCTTCGAGGAGTTCTTCATCGCGGCGGCCGCCCTGGCCGCCGACGGACGCCCGGACCGCCAGGCGATACGGACCCTCCTGGCCCGCCACGACCAGGAACTGGTCCCCGACGCACCGCAGGACCGCCGCTGAGGCCACCGTCCGAGCGGCCCGCGCTACCGGTAGGTGCGCAGCACGTCGAGGAGGTCGCCGGTGTGGCCGTCGCGTGCGCCGAAGTGGGCGGCGCAGCTGAGCTGTTCGCGCAGGTGGAGCAGCCGCATGCGGTGCTGCCAGCCGTCGGTGAGGGGGTGGTGTTCGCGGTAGGCGTCGAAGAAGCGGGCGGGGACGGCGCCGGTGCAGAACATCATGCTCAGGTCCGTCTCCGCCCATGTCCAGCACACCGCCGGGTCGATGAACGCCGGGGCCGCGTCGGTGGTCGCGTCCGGGCGGGCGAGGATGTTGCCGTGCCACAGGTCGCCGTGGGTGAGGACGGGCGGTGCGGCGGGCAGGAGTCGGGGCAGCCGGTCGCAGATCCGTTCCAGGTCGGCGCGGCCCCGGGGGCCGAGTGCCTGGCGTGCCAGGGGCTCGTCGAGGTAGCGCAGCAGGCGGTGGCGGGCGAAGAACTCGTGTCCGTCCTCGGTCCAGGGGTTGCGCTGGACCAGGCGGCCGAGCCAGCCGTCCTCGGTCCAGCCGAAGCGCTGTCCGGTGGTGGCGTGCAGGGCGGCGAGCGCGTGTGCGGCGCGTTCCCAGAAGGCGGTGTCGTTCGCGGGCGGCTGTTCGAGGGCTTCCAGGACCAGGCCGTCGGGGTGCAGGGCCAGGACGCGGGGGGTCGACAGGGCGCCGTGGGTGCTCAGGGCCCGCAGGCCCCGGGCCTCTTTCGCGTACACGTCGGGGGCCAGTGCCGGGGTGGATTTCACCACCACGCGCCGGCCGTCGGCCAGGGTGACCAGCCAGACGGTGTTCGCGGCGCCGCCGGCCAGGCGCACCGCGTGGGCCGCCGGGCCGGGGAGCAGGTGCGGCGGCGGAGCGTCCTGTCCGGCGGCCGCCTCATCGGTGTTCTGCGCAGGATCTTCCATGGCGGGCCCCTTTCCCGCGCCCGGCGCCACCGACTCGGGCCGGCGCCGGTTTTCGCCGCCCCGGGGGCCGCGGCGGGACCGTGCCGGGTCTGCCGGGGTGCGCGGTACAGTCCGTTTCATGAACGAGAACGTGCGCGCCCCGTTCGGGAACTTCACCCTCGTCCGCGCGGCGGTCGAGGTCTGCGACGACCTCGCCGCCCCCGTCGCCGACGCGTTGAAGAACGCGGACGCGCAACGGTGGGCCGGATCCGTGCTGTACGTGGACACCGCCCCCGACAAGGCGGACACCGCGGTGTTCTGCCAGGCCTACGACGTGCCGCTGGAGCTCTCCGCGAACTGCGTGGTGGTCGCCGCCAAACGCGGCGGCGACGTCACCCTGGCCGCCTGCCTGGTGCGCGCCGACACCCGTCTGGACGTCAACACCGCCGTGCGCAGGCACCTGGGCGCGCGCAAGGCCTCCTTCGCGCCGGTGGACGTCGCCGTCGCCGCCACCGGCATGGAGTACGGCGGCATCACCGCCGTCGGCCTGCCGGGCGGCTGGCCGCTGCTGGTCGACGAGGCGGTGGCCGCCGCCGATCACGTGCTCATCGGCAGCGGGCGGCGGCGGGGCAAGCTGATCCTCCCCGGCTGGGCGGCGGCCCGGCTGCCCGGCGCCGAGGTCCTCCCGGGCCTGGCCGCCTGAGCCCGGCGGGACCGGCGGCGGCGGGAGCGGCCCGGGCCCGGGCCCAGGCGTGCGCGGCCGTGGCGTGGCCGTGGCCGGGCACCACACCCCGCAGTACCTGAGTGGACGTCAAACTCGGCTGAGGCTGACCTTTGGGGGTCGGACGGCGGGATCTCGGCGGAACACGGTCGAAAGGGTGGACATGGGAAACCTCAGCGGGAAGGTCGCGCTGGTCACCGGCGCCGGCCGGGGCATCGGGCGGGGCATCGCCGAACGCCTGGCCCGGGACGGCGCCCTGGTCGCCGTGCACTACGGCAGCAACGAGGCGGCGGCGAAGGAGTGCGTCGCGGCGATCGCCGGGGCCGGTGGCCGGGCGTTCACCGTGGGCGCCGAACTGGGTGTTCCCGGCGACGTGGACACCCTCGTGGGCGGGCTGGAGGCCGGGCTGCGCGCGCACGGGGAAGCGGCGCTCGACATCCTGGTCCACAACGCCGGGCTCAATCTCATGGGGCGCCCGATCGAGGTCCTCACTCCCGAGGAGTTCGACGAGATGGTCGCGGTCAACGTCAAGGCGCCGTTCTTCCTCACCCAGCGGCTGCTGCCACGGCTGCACGACGGCGGCCGGATCATCAACATCTCCTCCGTCTCCACCCGTATCGCCTCCGCCCACGGCATCGGCTACCCGCTCACCAAGGGCGCCCTGGAGGTGTTCGGCCACACCCTGGCCAAGCACCTCGGGCCCCGCAACATCACCGTCAACTCCGTCGTCGTCGGGTTCACCCGCACCGACATGACCGCCGACGTGCTGGCCGACCCGGCGAACCTGGAACGCAACCTCGCCCTGACCGCCCTCGGCCGGATCGGCGAGATCCCGGACATCGCCGACGCGGTCGCCTTCCTCGCCTCCGACGACGCCCGCTGGATCACCGGCACCAAGATCGACGTCACCGGCGGCGTCAACCTGTAGCGGCCGCAGCGGGGGCCGCACCGCGCGCAGGCCGTACCCGGGCCCGGGCAACCCGCCGCCCCGGGCGGCCGCGGGAGCTGCCCCGCCCGGCGGGCGGGACGGCGGGCGGGCGGGACGGCGGGCGGGCGGGACGGCGGGCGGGACGGGCCTCGCGGCACAGCGGACCCCTGAGCCGCGGGCGCCGCCAACGCCTCGCGCACCACCGCCGATTCACCCGGCGGCACACCGGCGGCACCCGGCCGGAGCGCCGGAGCACCCGGACCCCGCGCGGCACCCGGGGCCGTGTTACGGGAGGCCGGGCGCCCCCGGCCCCGGTGCCGGCGGCCCGAACCACAGGTGCAGGGCCGCGCGCAGGTGTTCGGCGGCGCTCTGGGGCGCCTGGGTGGGTGGTGCGGTCCAGGCGGCGTGGCCGTCCGGGCGCACCAGGACCGCGGACGTGCCGGGCAGGGCTGCGGGGCGCACCGTCGCCGTGCTCACCCGGTCCGTCCAGGGGGCGGCCGCCGTGCGCAGTGCGTCGGTGGCGGTGGTGTCCTCCAGGAGCAGGGCGCCGGCGCCGGTGTGGGCCAGCAGCGGTATCAGGGCGCCGTGTTGGAGGGTGGCGTCGTGGAGGGTGTCGTGCTGGAGGGGGATGTCCGGGACCATCGCGCCTTCCCAGGGGTGGCCGCTGCCGTGGGGGGCCGGGTAGCGGGTGGCGATGCCGGTGATCTCCTCGGCGAGGGGGCCGGCCGTGTCCTTGGCCTGTGCGAGGTCGGCGAGCAGGTCGCGCACGGGCGCGAGTTCCTCGTCGTCGCCGGCGAGCAGTGCCTGGGCGCGGGTGTTGCGCAGCAGTCTGGCGCCGGCCGCGTGGCGTTCGCCGTGGTAGGTGTCCAGGAGGGTTTCGGGGGCTTGTCCGCGGGCGACGAGGGCGAGTTTCCAGCCGAGGTTCATCGCGTCGTCGATGGCGGCGTTGACGCCGATGGCGCCGGCGGGCGGGTGGATGTGGGCGGCGTCTCCCGCCAGCAGTACCCGGCCCTGGCGCAGCCGTTCGGCCAGGCGGGCGGCGTCGCCGAAGCGGGTCAGCCAGTGGGTGCGGGTGATCGGGACGCGGTGTCCCAGGGCGTGGTCGAGTGCCTGTTGGAAGCGGGGCGGGGTGAGGGGTTCGTGCCGGTCCCGGGGCGGGTGGGGGTCGGCGGTGATCAGGCGGACGTAGCCGGGCCTGGGGATGGCGAACACGGTGCCGCCCGGGCCGGTGTTCACGCCGAAGGGGATCTGCCGGGGGTCGGCCAGGACCACGTCCGCGAGCAGGGTGAAGCGGCGGGCGGGGGTGCCGGGGAAGGCGATGGCGGCGAGTTTGCGTACGGTGCTGCGGGCGCCGTCGCAGCCGGCCAGCCAGGCGGCGTGCAGCAGTGCGGGGCCGTCGGGGGTGTCGGTGTGGGCGTGGACGCCGTCGTCGTCGAGGTCGAGGGCGTTCAGGCGGTGGCCGCGCAGGATGCGTACGCCCAGGTGGTGGGCGTGTTCGGTGAGGATCTCCTCCACCCTGGTCTGGGCGATGCCCAGGACGTAGGGGTGGCGGGTGCGCATGGCGGCGAGGTCGAGGCGGGCCTGTGCGGTGAACGCGGTGCTCGCCGCGGTGGGGCCTTCGGCGAGGAGGCGTTCGGACAGGGCGCGGCGCTCCAGCAGTTCCAGGCTGCGGGCGTTGAGGTTGAAGCCGCGGCAGAAGCCGGGCGGGGACGGGTCGCGTTCCAGGAGCACGGTGCGCACGCGGGCCAGGGCCAGTTCGCAGGCCAGCATCAGGCCGGCGGGGCCGGCGCCGACGACCAGGACGTCCGCGTCCGCGGCCCCGGCGGGCCCGGCGGCTCCGGCGGGCCCGGCGGCGGGTAAGCGCCGTGCGGCGGGGACCTGCGCGGGGACGGGGACGGGGACGGGCGTGCCGGCGGGTGCGGGTGCGGGTGCGGGGGTGTCAGGCATCGGGGGCGGCCTCCGGCCAGGCCAGGGTGCCCTGTTCGATCTCCTCGGCGGTGCGCAGCACCCATCGGCGTTCGGCTCGCAGCATGGCGTTGCCGTACTCGGCCTCGATGACGAACAGTCGGGGGGCGTGGTGTTCACGGGTGGCGCGGTGGTGGGCGTGTTCGCTCTCGGTGATGCGGGTCTGCAGGGCGGCGGCCCGTTCGCGCAGGGCCTGGGCGGCGCGGTGGGGTCCCAGGGCGCCGAGGTAGCTGACGGCCGACAGGAATCTCGGGTATTCGCGGGAGGGTTCGCGGATGAGTTCGTCCAGCCACTGGGTGAAGTACTCGCGGCCCTGGGGGGTGTGGCGGTAGACGGTGCGGGCGGGGCGCGCGCCGACCTGTTCGGTGTCGGTGGCCTCGATCCAGCCGTCGCGGGCCAGGGCGCGCACCGTGTCGTAGAGCGAACCGGTGGTCAGTTTGAAGGCCTGGTCGAGGTGGCGTTCGCGCAGGGTGGTGGCCATGGCGTGGGGGTGCAGGGGCTGTTCGAGGAGCAGGCCGAGCAGGGCGAGGGCCAGGGGGTTGGCGGGTCGTTTGGCGGTCATGGCGCTCCGTGGTCGCACGTGGGGCCCGGGACCCGGGATTCGGGCCCCGGGCCGGTGATACTCGGATCATACTACTCGGATCCGAGTATGTGGAGGGGGTGGCCCGGTCCGCCCGCCGCGGGGCGGTGCCGCACCGGCCGTGCGGTGCGGGGGAGTTCGGGCCCGGCCGGGGCGCCGCGGCCGGGGCGCCGCCGGGTGCGATCATGGCGGGCGTGGCTTCCAACGACGCACGACCCCTGGCCGGCCTGGTCCATGAGCGCTGGCGTGCCCGCCAGGCGCCCCACGGGGACTTCATCGTGTTCGGCGACGGGTCGCTGTCGGTGATGCGGCTCATGCGGTTCTCCCCCTCCGGCCGGCTCCACGACCTGCGGGCCCAGCAGTGGAGCTGGTGGGAACTGCTGCGGGCCACCGCGTGGACCCCCACCGACTGGACGGACGTCGACACGACGTTCGCCACCAGCACCCACGCCGGCAGCCGCGCCCTCGCGGGCGAGGCGTCCGAGCACGGCAGCATCGGCTGGGTCGCGCTGACCCGCGACGACGACGAGAACACCCTGGAGTGGCTCGCGCTCTCCTGCTCCTCCAACCCGTTCGCCGACGTCACCCTGGACGACACCGCGGTGACCGCCACCAGCACCCTGGGACGGATCTGGACCTTCCCCCGCGACGCCCCGCAGCAGGTGCGGATCACCGAGGACCCCGCCTACCCCTGGCCCGGCCCCTGAGCCACCCGGCCGCCGCGGCCGCGGACCGCGCCCGCACCACCGCCCGGCCGCCACAGCCCCGGCACCCGGGCCCGGGTGCCGGACCGTCACCAGACGGGCGCCGGGTCGCGGCCGGGTCGGCGCCGGCGGGCTGATCTGCTATTTTCGCCATGCTTCGACGCGAACCGTACAAGCGTGCGCTTTCGCATGCCCGCACGGGACCTTGGCCGCGAGCCCGGCCGCGGACCCCGAAGCGGGCCCCGGGGCGGGACCGGGGCGGGCACAGCGGTAGGTCGACCAGCGGGGGGACGGGATCCATGAACGCGTACGCGGGCTCCGACGGGCCGGGCCCGTACGGGCCGTACGGGCCGCCGGCGGGCGGGCCGCTGTTCGGGGTGAACCCGGCGGACCTGGACGCGGCGGCGAAGGTCGCCAAGGACACCGGCGAGGCGATGCCGGGCGAGCTCAAGCACGTCCACGAGCCCTCCGACACCGCGGTCGCGGCGCTGTCGGGCTGGCGCACCGGCGCGTCGCTGCACGCCTGCACGGCGGCGTGGGAGGAGTGCCTGAACAAGCTGGCCGCCGAGGTGGACGGCGTGAGCCTGAAACTGAGCCAGAGCGCCGGCAACTACCGCGGCACCGACACGGGCACCGCCGCCACCCTCCCACCGCCCAGCGCCCGGCCCTACGCGCCGGCGGTGAACTGATGGTCACCCTCGCCCAGCTGCGCGACACGGACCTGTCCGCCCTGACCGGCGCCGCCGGCGCCTACGACACCCTGGCCGGCGCGTTCGGCCAGCACGTCCAGGCCATGGACACCGAGGTCACCAAGCACGTCCTCAACAGCACGTGGGTCGGCACCGCGGCCGGCGCCGCCAACGCCTGCCTGCAGCGCACCAGCGGGCGCCTGGACGCCGCGCACACCGAGATGTCCGCGGTCTCGGGACTGCTGCGCCAGGCCTCGGAGGCCTTCCAGCTGGCGCAGTCCAAGCTGCAGGAGGCCCTCCAGGAGGCCCAGGGCGCCGGGCTGACGGTCGCCGAGGACGGCACGGTCAGCTGGCCGGCGCCCTCGCAGGCCGAACGCCACGACCCCGACTACGACACCCCGCAACGGGCCAGGGCCCTGGCGGAACGCATCTGCCACGCCGTCACCGAGGCCGACGGCGCCGACCAGAAGATCGCCGAACTGCTGGACGACCTGACCGCCCGGGCCCGCACCGGCACCGGACTGGACCCAACGCAGGCCGCCGCCGACCGCAGGTCCGCCGACGAGCTCGCCACCGGCCTGAGCGCCGCCGGCTGGCCACCCGCCGGCGCCGCCCCCACCGAGGTCAACTCCTGGTGGAAGGGCCTGACCCCGGACGGGCAGCAACGCCTGATCCAGGCCCACCCCGACCTGCTGGGCATGCGCGACGGCATCCCCGCCACCGCCCGCGACCAGGCCAACCGCCTCAACCTGGCCCACCTGATCGACACCTACGAGCACAAACCGAACCCGTCGGACGACGACAAGCAGAAACTGGACGGCTTCCGCGCGATCCGCCAGAAACTCCAGGAACGCCGGAACATGGTCCCGCCCGCCTTCCTGCTGGGCGTCGGCGAACAGGGCCAGGGCCGCGGCATCCTGTCCTTCGGCAACCCCGACACCGCGAAGAACGTCAGCGCCTACGTGCCGGGACTTGGCACCACACTGTCCGCCGTCGGCGGCAAGGACGCCGACCGCGCCCTGAACGTGTGGAACGCCGCACACAACGCCGACCCCACCAGCGCGACCGCCTCCATGGTCTGGCTCGGCTACGACCCGCCACCCGGACTGGAGAAACTCGCCGACGGCGACACCCGGCCCCTGGACGTCACGGACACCGACCGCGCCGCCAAGGGCGGCGCCGCCTACGACACGTTCATGGCCGCACTGCGCGCCACCCACGAGGGCACCCCCGCGCACCTGGTCGCCCTCGCCCACAGCTACGGCTCCACCACCGTGGGCCTGGGCGCACAACGCCCCGGCGGCACCGGCGCCGACGACATCATCCTGGTCGGCTCCCCCGGCACCGGCGCCACCACCGCCTCCCAACTGCACATCGACCCCCACCACGTGTGGGTCGGCGACGCCGAGAACGACCCGGTCAGCCACCTGCCCTCCAAAAGCCGCGTCTCCAACGACCTCGGCGGCGCCCTGAGCGGCGCCCCCGCCGGCCCGCTCGGCATACTCGGCGGCGGCTACATCGCCGACAAGATGTACGACTGGTTCGGCCCCGACAACCAGCTCTGGTTCGGCCAGGACCCCGCCAGCCAGGAGTTCGGCGCCAACCGGTTCACCGTCGCCGACGGACCGGAGAACTCCTTCCAGTCCCACTCCGACTACATGACCGACCCCGGCGAGAAGGACTCCAAAACCCTGGAATCGGTCAACAACATCGGCCAGATCGTGGCCGGCCGGTACGACAACGTCAAAACCCAGGGCCGGCGATGAACCACACCCCCCACCCCGACCCCCACCCCGCACCCCGACCCGCACCCCGGCCCGTGTCGCGGCCCGTGTCGCGGCCCGTGTCCCCTCCGGCCGCGGCCTGCGCCGCCCTCGCCCTCGCCCTGACCGCCGCCGGCTGCGCCGCCACCGGCGACCGGGGCGCGGACACCGGCACGACACCCGGCCCCCTCATGCAGCCCGCACAGGCCCTGCACCGACTCGACGACCTGCTCCAGGAAGCGACCAGCGGCATCCAGCCCGCACTGCGCTACCGCGACGCCCGGCCCGACTGGCGCGAGCAGTACTCCAAAGGCCTGGACGAACACTCCCTGGGCTACGCCCGGGCCTCACGCCAGCGCACCATCACGACCAAGGTCGCCCCCGCCAAGTACGGCGCCCTCCTGGACGCGGTACGCGGCACCTGGCAGACCAAGGGCTACCACCTCACCACCGGCCCCGACACCGTGGCCGCCACCACCGCCGACGGCGCAAGCGTCGGCATCACCATCCACCCCTACGCCGGCAACATCGACATCAGCGCGAGCGCGGGACCCATCCCGCTCCCCCACGGCACCGACCCCTTCGCCACCCCCACCCCCGAACCCACCCCGGCCAACGACGACCCCGACACCCTCCCCGCCTACGACGACCCCTACTGGTCCACCTGACCCCCGGCAGATCCCCCCCGGCAGATCCCCCTCGGCGTGAACACCGGCCCGGGCGACACCGTGCTCGCCCTCCCCAGACCCGGCCACGTCCGCCCGATCACCGCCGACCCCCACCCGCCCCAGGACCGGCACGAACCCCTCACCCCACCCGCCCCCCAGCACCCGCCCCGCCCCCACCGCGTGACCCCGCACCAGCCGCGTGACCCCGCACCAGCCGAAAGCCCCCGCCATGACCCCCGAACAGGCCGTCCACACCCTCGACGCGCTCCTCGACGAGGCGATGTCCGCCATCCGCCCCCCGCTGCGCCACTGGGACGGCTGGCCGCGCTCCACCGAACAGACCACCGGCGGCCTCCAGGACCGCCCCCTGGGCTACGCCACCGCCACCCGCGAACGGCACGTCACCACCAGGGTCGCCCCCGCCAAGTACGGGGCACTGCTGGGCGTCACCGAACGCGGCTGGCACGCCCGCGGCTACCGGATCACCGCCGTCAACCCCCGCCAGCCCGCCATGTTCGCCACCACACCCACCGGATACGGCGTCGCCGTCCTGTTCGGCGCCGCCGGGAACATCACCTTCCAGGCCACCGTCGGCCCCATCCCCGTCATCCGCGACCGCGACCCCTTCGGCACCTACGTGCCCGAACCGACCCTGCCCGACGGCACCCTGGACATCCTGCCCCGCCACGACGACCCGTTCTGGTCCACCTGAACACCAGACCCACCGCCAGCCCCACCGCCGGACCCGCCGGCCAGCGGCACCACCAGCCCCACCACCGGACCCACCACCGGACCCGCCACCGGACCCGCCGCCAGGCGCACCGGTGAGCACACCGCCAGACCCACCGCCAGACCCGCCGGTGAGCACACCGCCAGACCCACCGGCAGACCCACCGGCGGCCCCGCCTGCAGGCGCACTGGCAGGCCCACCGGCAGACCCGCCGGCGCCACCCGCACGCCCTCCCGCGTCCAAGGGACGGCCGCCCGGCATCCGGGACCGGGCGCGCGCAGTAGGATCGGCGGCGTTGTCACCACATTCCACCGCTGGTAGGAGGCTTTTCATGGCTCAGGTCACGCTGAAGGGGAACCCGGTCCAGGTCGGCGGCGCGCTGCCCCAGGCCGGCAGCCAGGCCCCGGCGTTCACGCTGGTCGGCGAGGGGCTCGCCGACACCTCGCTGCAGGACTTCGCCGGCAAGCGCAAGGTCCTCAACATCTTCCCCAGCATCGACACCCCCACCTGCGCCACCTCGGTACGCACCTTCAACGCCCAGGCCGGCTCGCTGGCCAACACCGTGGTGCTGTGCATCTCCGCCGACCTGCCGTTCGCCCAGGCCCGCTTCTGCGGCGCCGAGGGCCTGGACAGCGTCCGCACCCTGTCCACCCTGCGCGGACGCGACTTCCACGAGAACTACGGCGTCGCCCTGGCCGACGGCCCGCTGGCGGGGCTGACCGCCCGCGCCGTCGTCGTCCTGGACGAGAACGACACCGTCCTGCACACCGAACTGGTCGCGGAGATCGCCGACGAGCCGAACTACGAGGCCGCGCTCGCCGTCCTCGCCTAGGACCCCCGCACCACCCCGCCCGGCCCGCCCGCGCAACGCCGCCCGGCCCGCCCCCTCAGGTCTTCACCAAAGGGCGGCGGGCCGGGAAGGGCGCCGGGCGGGCCAGGCCCGGGAACAAGGGGGGCGGGTCAGGTGATGGAGGCCCCCGAGTCGATACTGACGACCTGCCCGGTCATACAGTCCTGGTCGAGGAAGAGCCCGATGGAACGGGCGACCTCCCGCGGGGTGACGAACCGCGGCACCGGCACCTTCTCCCGCATCCCGGCGACCACGTGCTCGGGCAGGGTGTCCGTCATCCCCGTGATCATGAACCCGGGCGACAGCGCGTTCACCGTCACCCCCCGGCGCCCGCACTCCGCCGCCAGCGTGCGGGTCAGCCCGATCAGCCCCGCCTTGGACGCCGCGTAGGCGGTCTGCCCGGCGGTGGCGATCAACGCGGACGGCGAGACGATGTTGACCACCCTGCCCCAACGGGCCCGCAGCATCGCCGGCACACACACCCGCGCGGTGTGGAAGGAACCGACCAGGTTCGTGTCGATCACCTGCCGCCACTGCGCCGGATCCTGCATGGCCATCAGCGCGTCCCTGCGCACCGCCCCGTTGTTGACGAGCACGTCCACCGGGCCGAGCGCCTCGGTGATCCGCTCGTACATCGCGGTGACCTGCGCATAGTCCGCGACATCCCCGGTGACCAGGACGTGATCGCCGGCCAGCTCGCCCGCCACCTCCTCCGCACCCCGGCGGGCACTGTTGTAGTGCACCGCGACCCGGCACCCCGCCGCGTCCAGCGCCAGCGCCAACTCCCGGCCCAGACCCCCCGACGCACCGGTCACCAACGCCACCGGGGAAGCGGGCCGCTGCCCGAAGACGCCCTTGCCGCTCACCGCGCCCCTCCCCACGTCAACAGGACCGAACCCCACGTCATCCCGGCACCGAACCCGGCCAGCAGCACCGTGTCCCCGTCCCGGATACGCCCGGCGTCCAACGCCTCCGCCAACGCGATCGGAATCGACGCCGACGCGGTGTTGCCGTACCGGTCCAGATTCGCCACCAGACGGTCCGCGGGAATCCCGGTATGGGCGAGCACCGAGTTGATGATCCGGATGTTCGCCTGGTGCGGCACCACATGGTCCACGTCCGCCGGCGTCAGCTTCGCCTGCTCCAGCGTCTCGCGGATCGTACGCACCGTATAGCGCACCGCGTTCAGATAGATCTCGTTGCCGTTGATCTGCGCGTAATGCAGACCCCGGCGCACCGTCTCCTCGCTCGTGGGCATCCGCGAACCCCCCGCCAGGACCTTCAGACTGTCCTTGCACGAGCCGTCCGCACCCAGATTCCACGCCAGCACCCGCTCCACCGGACCGGGCTGCAGGACCACCGCACCGGCCCCGTCACCCACCAGGATCGACAGGTCCCGGTCCGCCGGGTTCGCGGTCAACGTGTGCGTGTCCGAACCGATCACCAGGATCGGCCGCGGATCCATGTGCAGCAGACCCACCGCCGTCACCAGCGCGTACACGAACCCCGCGCACTCGGAATTCACGTCATGCGCGCTGCCCGCGATCCCCAACTCGTCGTGGACGAACGCCGACGTCGCCGGCGAGGGCTGCTCCGGCGTCGCCGTCGCCACGATCAGATGCGCGATGTCCGCACCCGACAGCCCCGCCCGCTCCAACGCCCGGCGCCCGGCCTCCACCGCCATCGACGCGGTGCTCTGCCCCGCCCCGACCGCCCGCCGCTCCCGGATCCCGCACCTGGAGACGATCCAGTGCTCGTCCACACCGAAACGCTCCGCCAGCTCCACACTGGTCACCACACGCTCGGGGACGGACATCCCCCACCCGGTGACGTCGAAACCGCTCATCGAGCAGTGCCCCGCGCTCAGACGCCGGCCTGGGCCACGAGCGCCAGGATCCGCTCGTGCACCACCCGCAACGTCGTCGTGTCGTCGATGTCCGCGAACAACGACTCATCCGCCGGAATGTGCGGGTACTGGTTCTGGAACCCGTACAGCCACTCCATCAGATCCAGCGAGTCCACATCCGCGATGTGCTGCAACGCCGCGTCCGCGTCGATCTCCTGCGCCCCGGACACCGCCTGCAACTGCGCGGCCAGGTCCTCGATGGTGGGGATGTCGGACATGAGTGATCGTTCCTTCCTGGACGCCCGAAACAGGCGCCAACACGTGATGAGGCAGAACAGACCCGGACACCCCGGAAAAGGCCACGGACACCGCCACCACACCCCCCACCGCCCACAGGCCGCAGGACGCACCGCAACGGAACCCGCAAACCCCACCAAGGAAAAACCCGGGAAGGCCGTGGGGGCCGCGTGTCTTGTCGAAACCGCATGAAACCCACCCCCACGCAAACGCCCCGCAACCCCGGCCCCCCACCCACGCTTGCGCACCACTTGCGAGACACACGCTTACCTGACCCGAGACACCGCACCCACACGCACGACACCCACCACCCCACACCGCGACGCGACGCACCACACCGCACCGACCCGCACCGCACCGCACCGCACCGACCCGCACCGCGACGCACCGCACCCGCCCGCACCGCACCGCACCGCACCGCACCGGCCAGTACCGCGGCGCGGACACCGCACCCGCACAACGCCGCCGGCCACCGCACCGGGACACACCACACCGGGGCCACGCCGATCCCAGTCCAGTCCGGCCCGGCCCGGCCCGGCCCGGCCGATCCCAACGCACCGCGCCCCACACCCACCGCCCTCACCCACGCGAACGCCCGCACCGCACGGGACCCACCACCGTCACCGACACGGCCGTCCGCGCGAGGAAGGCCGCCCCGGCCCACCGCGCCGCCGCCGCGCACCACCGGACACCCGCACCACCCGGCCCGGCCCAGTCCCACCCAGTCCAGTCCAGTCCCACCCAGTCCAGTCCGGTCCGGCCCAGTCCCACCCAGTCCAGTCCGGTCCGGCCCAGTCCCGCCTAGTCCCAATGCCGGTGACCTTGACGGCTTCCAGGGCAGGTTTTCGCAGGTCAGCACCCTACGGGGCCCGCTTAAGTCAGTGGCATCGCGCCTAGTCCGGCCCAGTCCAGTCCGGCCCGGCCGATCCCGGCCGATCCCAGTCCAGTCCACCCGATCCGCCACCAGAACAGGGGCACACCCGCATGACCACCGCCGAGACCCGCTCCATCAACCCCGACGTCGACGCGATCCGCCACCACTACGAGGTCGGCAACGACCTCTACCGCCTCATCCTCGGCCCCACCATGATGTACTCCGGCGGCTACTGGGAAGACGGCGAGGACCTCGTCGCCACCCTCGACGAGGCCCAGGAACGCAAGCTCGACGTCTTCACCGACCTCGCCCAGGCCGCCGGCAAGACCAAGGTCCTGGACATCGGCTGCGGCTGGGGCACCATGCTCAACCGCCTCACCACCGTCCACGGCGTCCAGCAGGCCGTCGGCGTCACCCTCTCCCGCACCCAGGCCGACTTCGTCACCGCCCTCGACAACCCCGCCATCCACGCCCGCGTCGAGAGCTGGGAGGACCACAAAGCCGAAGGCGAGCCCTACGACGCCGCGTTCTGCATCAACGCCCTCGAACACTTCGTACTCTCCTCCCTCACCCCCAAGGAGCGCACCCAGCGCTACCGCGTCTTCTTCAAGCAGGTCCACTCCCTCCTCAAGCCCGGCGCCCGCTTCGTCCTGCACACCATGACCGTCGAGAACCCCCCGCTGCGCCGCCAGCTCCTGGACGACCTCAAGTTCCTCCAGCGCGAAGAGTTCGAAGGCTGCCACATCCCGCGCCTGCCCGAACTCGCCGCCGGCCTCGACGGCCTCTTCGAAGTCACCGAGATCCGCAACGAACCCGAGTCCTTCGCCCGCGCCTGCCGCGCCTGGCTCCAACTCCTGGCCGCCCGCCGCGACGAAGCCGTCGCCATGGCCGACGAAACCACCGTCCAACGCTTCGAGCGCTACCTCGACATCTTCGCCTACACCCTCGAAGACCACATCTTCAACAACTTCCGCGTCACCCTCACCCGCCGCGCCTGAAAGGGGACACCCCGGCCATGACCACCACCGCCGAACACCCCACCCCCTCCGGCCCCGAACACCCCGAACCCACCGGCCCCGGACACCCCGAACCCGCCGACGCCACCCACCTCGGCGCCACCACCGCCGTACGCCACCTCAAAGTCGCCATCATCGGCGCCGGCATCTCCGGCCTGGGCACCGCGATCCGCCTCCTGCAGACCGGCACCGACGACTTCCTCGTCTTCGAACGCGCCACCGACCTCGGCGGCACCTGGCGCGACAACACCTACCCCGGCTGCGCCTGCGACGTCCAGGCCCACCTCTACTCCTTCTCCTTCGCCCGCAACCCGCACTGGAAGTCCACCTTCGCCACCCAGAGCGAAGTCCACACCTACCTCAAAGACACCGCCCACCGCTTCGGCGTCGAACCCCACCTGCGCTACGGCCACGAACTCCTCGACGCCCACTGGGACACCGACCACCGCCACTGGCGCATCCACACCACCCACGGCCACTACACCGCACAGATCCTCGTCACCGGCACCGGCTACCTCTCCGAACCCGCCCTGCCCGACCTGCCGGGCCTGTCCACCTTCACCGGCACCCTCTTCCACTCCGCCCGCTGGCGCCACGACCACGACCTCACCGGCCGCAACGTCGCCGTCATCGGCACCGGCGCCTCCGCCATCCAGTTCGTCCCCGCCATCCAGAACCAGGTCGCCCGCCTCGACCTCTACCAGCGCACCCCACCCTGGGTCGCCCACAAACCCGACAAACCCAACACCACACGCCACACCTGGATGCTGCGCCACCTACCCGGCTACCAGCGCTTCCGCCGCGCCTTCAACAAGAACGGCCGCGAGATCGTCGCGTTCTTCATGTCCCGCCCCACCCGCACCACCGGCATGAAGAACATGGCCGCCGGCCACCTCAAGAAATCCGTCCCCGACCCCGCCCTCCGCCAACGCCTGACCCCCGACTACACCGTCGGCTGCAAACGCCTCCTCTTCTCCAACACCTGGTACCCCGCCATCCAACAACCCAACGTCGACATCATCTCCGACACCATCACCAACATCGGCCCCACCCACATCACCACCACCGACGGCACCACCCGCACCATCGACACCATCATCCTCGCCACCGGCTTCACCGCCACCGACCGCCCCATCGCCCGCCGCATCCACGGCCGCGACGGAACCACCCTGCGCGACACCTGGCACACCCACGGCATGAAAGCCCACCGCGGCACCACCATCCACGGCTTCCCCAACCTCTTCATGCTCCTGGGCCCCAACACCACCCTGGGCCACTCCTCCCAGACCGTCATGATCGAAGCCCAGATCGCCTACATCATCGACGCCCTCAAAACCATCGACACCCACGGCATCACCTCCGTCGAAGTCCGCCCCGAAGCCCAGGACACCTACAACCAGACCCTCACCAACCGCCTCAAGAACACCGTCTGGAACACCGGCGGCTGCCAGAGCTGGTACACCGACCACCACGGCAACAACCCCTCCATCTGGCCCACCTACACCTACCGCTTCCGCCGCCAGACCCGCCACTTCGACCTCCTCAACTACCAACGCGCCACCACCACCCACACCACCCCCTGACCCCCACCCCCGACCCCCACCCCCGACCCCCACCCCCGACCCGCACACCCGCACACCCGCACACCCGCACACCCGCACACCCGCACACCCGCACACCCGCACACGGGCACACGGGCACACGGGCACACGGGTACACGGGTACAACCGGATCCGTCACAGCCCCGGGCAGAACGTGGCGGCACAGACACACAGGCACACCCAACACGGCCGGGCGGCACCCGCCCACCCACGGACCCCGCCGCCCGGCCGGCCCACACCCCCGGCACACCCCACCGGAACCGACCAAACAACCGACAACCAAACACACACACGGACCCAGCAGACCGCCCACCACCCAGAAACCACCCACCACACCCAGGCAGGCTACCCGCCCCGAAAACCACCCACAGCCCAACCCGCGGCCCTCACACCATCAGGCACCCGACCCACGAACAGGCACCCGACCCACGAACACCCACACACCCCGCCACACCCGCCCCTACCCCGGAACAGGAAACCCCCGCATGACCAACCCCAACCCCACCAGGCGCACCATCCTCACCACCACCGCCGCCACCGCCCTCATCACCGCCTACAACACCACCACCCGCACCTGGGCCACCACCAACACCCCCACCACCCACGGCCGCCTCTCCCCCGTCCCCACCCTCGACGGCACCCTCACCACCGACACCGCCACCCTCACCGAATTCAGCCACGACTTCGGCCGCCTGCGGACCAGCACCCCCCACGCCGTCCTCAAACCCGGCTCCGACCAGGACATCATCAAAATCATCAACTACGCCCGCTGCAACGGCCTCAAAGTCGCCATGAACGGCCGCAGCGGCACCGACAACGACCTCGAATCACACTCCAACTACGGCCAGGCCTCCCCCGCCGGCGGCATCAGCATCGACGCCCGCACCCTCAACCGCATCCACAAAATCACCCCCACCAACGCCACCGTCGACGCCGGCGTCACCTGGGCCCAACTCACCGACGCCGCCCTCGACCAAGGCCTCACCCCACCCTGCCTCACCGACTACCTCCACCTCTCCATCGGCGGCACCATCAGCATCGGCGGCATCGGCAACACCGTCCAAAAACACGGCCTCCAAGCCGACACCGTCGAATCCATCGACATCATCACCGGCACCGGCCGCCTCCTCACCGCCACCCCCACCAAAAACCGCGACCTCTTCCACGCCGCCCTCGCCGGCGCCGGACAATTCGGCATCATCGTCCGCGCCACCGTCAAACTCGTCCCCGCCCCCCAACGCGCCCTCGTCTTCACCCTCTACTACAACAACCTCACCACCTACCTCACCGACCAACAGACCATCCTCAACGACGGCCGCTTCCACACCCAAGTCGGCGAAATCATCCCCCGCCACAACACCACCCCCCACTACAAAATCGAAACCGCCGCCTACTACAACGGCACCACACCCCCCAACCCCACCCCCCTCCTCACCGGACTCAACCCCGACCCCGGCCAGACCACCATCACCGACCAGACCTACCGCGAATACACCTACCGCGCCGACACCTGGACCCAGAACCTCAAAAACCTCGGCTACTGGAACCAACCCAAACCCTGGCTCAGCCTCTTCCTCCCCGCCACCCAAGCCGCCAACTTCATCACCTACGCCACCCCCCTCCTCACCCCCGAAACCCTCGGCCAAGGCCTCCTCCTCTTCTACCCCTTCCCCACCCACAAACTCACCCACCCCTACGCCATCACCCCCAACGAACCCACCACCTACCTCTTCGACCTCCTCACCTTCCCCCACCCCGACACCGACCCCACCACCCAACTCACCCACAACCGCACCCTCTACGACCACGCCACCACCCTCGGCGCCAAACGCTACCTCGTCGGCGCCATCCCCCACATGACCCCCACCGACTGGAAAACCCACTACGGCCCCCAATGGAACAACCTCACCAACACCAAACACAAATACGACCCCACCCACACCCTCACCCCCGGCCAAAACATCTTCCCCTAACACCACCAACAGAACCCACACACACACAAACACCCAAAACACAGAACCAAAGCAACAAACGACAAACGGCAAACGGCAAACGGCAAACGGCAAACGGCAAACGGTAAGCGGTAAGCGGTAAGCGGCAGAAAGAAATACCCGCCGGAAACCGTGAAACACGCACCCGGAACACCAGACACCCGGAACACCGGGAACCCGGAAAAGGAACAGGAGGACCCACCATCCACACCTACGACCTCGTCAACGAAGCCGTCATCCACGCCCCCACCCACCAGGTCTGGAACCACCTCATCGCCGAACTCAACGGCACCACCACCTGGTGGACCCCCCACAACACCCACCGACCCGGCAACCCCACCCCCGAACACCCCGGCGGCACCACCCACATCACCGTCCACCCCAACGGCCACACCAAACCCGGACCCAAAATCCACTTCACCGCCACCACCACCCACATCACACCCCCACACACCCTCACCACCACCCACACCGGCCACTTCACCGGCACCACCACCTACACCCTCACCCCCACCCACGACAACCAACACACCAAACTCACCATCACCTTCACCACCACCCCCCACGGCTGGCCCACCCTCCTCCCCAAACACACCATCCCCAACCAACACACCAAAGCCACCCACAACGCCCTCACCAACCTCAACCACCAACTCACACAAACCAACAACACCACAAACACAAACACAGACACCCGATAGCCACCCGCGGCCCCTCGTGTCCGACCCGCGACTCGCGCACAGACCACCTGCTCACCGCCAACTCCCGTGAAGTCGACCGCGGGAGCCAAGGAACCGGGCCACCCGTCGAAACCGCCCCCGCGATAGGCGCGACCCCGGACCTGCCTTCCGCCCGTCGCTCCGGCTACTTCTGACAGCCGTCGCCCACTCCGCACCCCGGCCGGCCCCGCGCGAACAACGCCCGCCCCAGGCCTACCGGCTGTCACCCCGTCCCGGCACAATCACCCGTATGACGATCACCACGAGCGCGCCGCCTCTGCGCAGCACCCCGATCGCCCTAGCCCGCAGTTTTCTGACGGGGGCCGTGATCGGGGGCTCGCTGGCCGCGCTCGTCGTCGGCGTGGTCGTCGAGAAGGCGCCCTTGTTCATCGGGGGTTTGGGACTGCCCATCGTCTACGGCCTGTTGTTCTTCCTCGCCGGCGCGCCGCGGCGGGCTCGGGAGGCGGAGGTCCTGCCCCGGACGGCGCTCGCGGTGATCGAGAGCCTGCGCGCCATTGGGGGTGAGACGAGCGACGTGCCGGTGCGGTTCGATCTCACCGTCGCACCGGACGACGAGCCGGCCTACCGTGTCGGGATCACTCAGGACATCAACCTGGTCGACCTCCCCGACTACCGGCCGCGCGGCGTCCTGGTGGTGAAGTATCCGCAGGACAGGCCGTGGCGGGTGAGGATCGTGAAGCGGCCGACCCCGGAGTGGGAGGAGCGGGCGGCTGGCGCTCAGCTGGATTCGGCTCCCGAGTCGACCATGGTGACCGAGCCTCACCAGGGCCGTTCGATCGGCTTCGTCGGGCTCTTCGGGCTGCTGCTCGCCGCGGCTGCCGTGGTCTTCCTGTTCCACGTGGACCTGTTCGAACAGCAGGACTCCGCTACCCCGGCACCGACGGTCACTTCGACGTGGTCGACCACGGTCGTGTCGTCCGGGACCGGGACGGTCTCGCTCGGGCCGGACCAGTCGTTCCTCGACGACGGCGAACTGCGCAAGGCCATCAACTCCCTTACCGAGGGGAAGGATTCGCGCCAGGCGATCACCGTCTTCGCGCAGGAACGCGTGCTGTCGGTCGTGTTCTCCCCGAGCGGCACGAAGGCCCCCCAGTTCGATCCGCTGTCCCTGCCCTACGAGCGGTTCCCTGCCCTGGTCAAGGAGGCCGAAACGACGCTCGGTGTCCACTCCCCGACGTCCTGGCAGATCACCGCCGACCATCTCGCCGGCTCCCTCACGATCAGGGTCGGCGTGACCGGGCCCGAGGGCAGTGCCTCGCTGGAGGCGAACGGTGAGGGCCAGGTGGTGCGACGCGCCCCGGCACGCTGATCACCCGCGCTTCACCCGCGCTCTCGACGCACTTCGACATCAAGGCTGCTTTCCACCAGCCGACTTGAGCCATCCGCCACGGCTCCCTGGCCGCCCGACCGTGGTAGATCTTGCACGTGACGGGTTGCCACGGCAGGCAGCGAAGAAACCCCGGCGGACCGTACCCGGAGGGACAGGAGGAGGACGCATGGGCTGGCACGACTATCTGGCGCTCTGGTGCGGGGTGTTCGGCACGATCGCACTGCTCGGGTACGGGCGGTCGCTGGCGGGGGTGACCGGCGCCCAGCGGACGGTCCGGGTGATGGGGCGGATCGAGCGGGTGCAGGAGCCCCGGCACGGAGGTTCCGAGGGGGACGGCATAGCGGTCGTCGTCTCCTTCCAGGACTCCTCCACCGGGCAGGAGTTCACCGTGACGAACGACGGTGACTGCGGCGACAGGATCAACACGGCCTGGACGGGCCGGGAGATCGGAATCCGCTATCCGCCCGGGAGACCGCACGCCTTCCGGTTCACCGACGACCTCTGGGCCGGCCGCCACGGGCTCGGCTGGCCGAACTTCGCGGTGTTCCTGATCTACGTCGGTCTGGTGGTCGTCGCCGCGGTCGACTGGGGCTGGCCATGGGCCCTGATCGGTGTCGGCACGCCGTGGAGCGTGTTCCTCGCGTGCTCCCTGCCCCAGGACGTCCGCCAGGCGCGGAGCCGGTTCGACACCCTGGCCGCGATGGTTCCCGTTCCGGGCCGTGTGGTCGCCGTCGTGAGGAGCGTCCGCACCGACGAGGACGGCTACACGTCCACCAGCCAGACGCCGGTGGTCGCCTTCACCACCCACGAGGGCGCGGCCGTCACCGCCTACTGCTTCTCAGGCCTGCCGGACCCCACCAACTCGTACGGCCGGAACATCACGATCCACTACTCCCCCGCCGACCCGGCCGACTTCACCCCGGACCTCGCAGCCGCACAGCGGTCCTGGAGGAGCGGAGTCACCAGCGGCATCGTGGGCGTTCTCGTCACGGCGTCGGCGGCGGTCGCGGGAGCACTCCTGCTCTGACACCCAACGGCCATCACCCGGCCTCGACCGGCACGGATGCCGCGTACCGTGGTCGGTCGCGGAGCCGGTCCCGGAGCCGTCGTCGGCCTGCGGCATCCTGGCCCTATGAATAAACCGAGGGCCCAGTGGGTCAACACGACACATGACTGGTCGAGCGCCGTCGATACGGGCCATCTGGCGCACATTCGACAGAACCCGGAGAAGTTCGCTCCGGGCGGACCGTGGCACCTCGTCCTGGAAGTCCTCGGCTATGCGGCCGACGAAGCATCAGGCAACGGCGGCGGGCGCTGCGTCCTCGTTCTCCACGCCGACGGCTCCCTGTCCGTCAGGGACGACGGGCGGGGCACCGACACCCGGGTGGACGAGCAGGGCCGGAGCGTGAAGAAGCCCGTCATGGCGACGAAGGACCTTCGGTTCTTCGACTCCCCGCAGGCCGAGGTGCTGCCCGACGGCCACCCCCGGCGCGGCATGTCCGTCGTCGCGGCGCTCAGCGACTGGCTCGTCCACACCAACCGCCGTCTCAACGGAGCCTGGACCCAGCGCTACGAACTCGGCGTCCCCGTCACCGACCTGGAGCCCGTCGAGGTGGACGGCACGACCGGGACACTGGTCCACTTCAAGCCGGGCACACCAGTGGGCCCGCGCCCCGCCCCGACGGCGGACGCCCTGACACGCCTGGCCGCGACCTGGCCGCAGTTGGAGATCCAGCTCGACGACCGGCGTGGGCCACACTGACATCCGAGACGTCCGAGACATTCGACCGGCAGCCGTCCGGGCTCCCGCGCCTCAGGTCAGGCTCGCGGCCTGTTCCCCTGCCTTCCGGGGGGTCCTCTCGCGGCGCGGGAGCAGCAGCGGGGTCGCGAGGAGGAGGATTCCGGCGGCGGCGATGGCGGTGCGGGGGCTGGTGGTGGCGGCCAGCAGGCCCCACAGGGCGGTGAGGGCCGCGATGGCGGCACTGCTGCTGATCGACCATGCGGCGAGGGTGCGGGAGAGCTTGTCGGGGTCGATCTGTTCGAGCCGGTGGGTGGCCAGCAGCGGATTGAACAGACCGCAGCACGTGACCAGCCCGAGCTGGACGGTGACGATGAGGACGATCCCGGGGGCTCCGGGCTGGACGAACGCCAGCCCGATGGGCCAGCACGCGCGCAGCGCTCCGGCGGTGAGCAGCGTCCGGTGCTGTCCGAAGCGCGTCGCGAGCGGGCGGGCGAGGCGTGAGCCGAGCAGGCCGCCGACGCAGGGGGAGGCGAACACGAGGCCGTACTGCCAGGGTGCGTAGCCGAGGTGGCCGAGGAGGAGTACGGCCATCAGCGGTTCGGCGGTCATGATCAGGCCGTTGACCACGATCGTGTTGAGGAACAGCGGGCGCAGTGTGGGGTGGGCGAGGATGTGGCGCCACCCTTCGAGCAGGTTCCCGGCGCGCAGCCGCGGTGCGCCGGTCGGCGCGGGGCGAGGTTCGGTGCCGCCGATGGCACGGATGCCGAGGGCCGAGAGCAGGTAGCTGAGGGCGTCGGCGACCACGGTCACCACCGGGCCGAACAGTCCGATGGCGGCCCCGCCGAGCGGTGGCCCGACGGTGGTTGCGGTCCACGTCGTCGATTCGAACCGGCTGTTCGCGACGAGCAGGTCCTGGGGTGGCACGAGCGTCTTGAGGTACGCGCCACTGGCGGCCTTGAAGGCGATGTCGGCCGCGGCGGTGACGACGGAGACGACCAGGAGTTGGGCGAAGCTGAGCCGGCCGAGCGCGAACGCGACGGGGACGCTCAGCAGCACCGCGAACCGGGTCAGGTCCATCGCCATCATGACCGGCCGTTTGCGCCGGAACTCCATCCACGGACCGAGCGGCACGGCGACCAGGGCCCCCACCGCCCGCCCCGCGGCGGACAGCAGCGCCACCTGGGTCGGCCCGGAGTGCAGCACGAGGATCGCAAGGAGGGGGAACGTGCCGAATCCGAGCCCCGAGCCGTAGGAGCTGACCGCGAACGCCGCCCACAGCCATCCGAACCGTCGCCCCAGTGCCCGCCGCCCGTTCATGCCCGTACGCCTTTCGCCGACCCGAACAACCACCCGCTGACCACCGGCATCAAAGCGGATGGCGAATGACGGGATCAAACAACCGATCCGCCGGGAAGGCACAACCATCCGTTGTGTGGACACGCTGGGCCGGCGCGGGTCTCGACGCTCTGCGCACGAACGGCGACGGCTTCGACCAGCTGCCTTTGTGGGAGCGTGCCGGAGGCACCGGCACGACGAGTGCGCGGTGCCTCCGGGCCGGGCGGGTGGGGTCAGGCGCGCATCAGGGCCCAGGCGCCGAGGCCGCTGCACCCGCCGGAACTGTACGTGGTGGCGCGGAAGCCGGCCGGGATGGGCGAGCCCGGGCAGGTCCACAGGCCGACGCGCGCGAGGTTGTGCCGCCCGGGATGGAACGGCCACACCCTACGGGGAGGAGGTGTGCACGACATGTGCCGATCGCATGAACAGGCAATCTTGGCCCAAAGTCGCCCTGCGCACGGGGCCCGTCCGGCCAGGGCGGTGGAAGCTGCGGGAGGGGGAAGCCCTGCGAGGGAAGCCGCGAGGTCGATGCCACGCGGTCGCTGCCACGCGGTCGATGCCGGAAGCACCTGCGCCTGGCACCCGCAGGTCGGTCGGAGCAGAATCACGTCCATGTTCACGACCAATCGCCTGACGATACGCCAGTGGCAGCCCGAGGACCGCGAGCGGGCACTCGACATCTACTCCCGCTGGGAGGTGACGCAGTGGCTGGGCCGCGATCCCCGCACCCTGGAAAACCTCACCGACGCCGAGGCGACGATCGAACGCTTCCGCTCCCACTCGGCCGACCCGCGCTTCGGCATCTGGGCGGCGGAACGGAAGGACACCGGCGTGGTCGCCGGCTCCGTCCTGCTCGTCCCGATCCCGGACGGCGACGGAGAGGTGGAGGTCGGCTGGCACTTCCACCCGGACAGCTGGGGGCAGGGCTTCGCCACCGAGGCCGCGCAGGGCGCCGTGGCCAAGGGATTCGCGGACGGCCTGGCCGAGATCCACTCGGTTGTCCGGCCGGACAACCGGCCGTCGCTGGCCGTCTGCCACCGGCTCGGCATGACCGCGCTGGGCCGCACCACCCGCTGGTACGGCATGGAGTTGGAGGAGTTCCGACTCACCCCCTGACGGGGATCCGGGCGAGGACAGCCCGTTCGGCTCGCCCGTCGCCCGGGCGGGCCGGCCCGCCGGAACCGCCTTCGCGATGCTCGCCGCGGGCGGCCTGCTGCTGACGCTCCGCCGGACCCGCCACCGACCGCCGTCCTGCCGGTCCCGGGCACACCTGGGACCGGCAGAATCCCGGTCGCGCCTGCCCTGGCGGCCCTGGTGCCCCTGGTGCCCCTGGTGCCCCTGGACTGATCGCAGGCCCTGGACAAGGACCGGGGCTCGTACCGGTGAAGCCGGTACGAGCCCCGATCCTGTTCCCTCGCCCGCACGAGGCGGGCGGAACCCTCAGCAGATCCGCGGGAGTTGCTCCCCCATCGGCAGGTCGATGACGCGGGTGCCGCCGAAGGGGGTGCGACAGACGACCATGCCGGGGTGGTCCACCACGCACTCACCGATCACCGCCGAGCGCGCGCCCAGCGGGTGCGCCCGCATCGCGGCGAGGACGGCGTCGGCGTGCTCGCGCGGGACGAAGGCGACCAGCTTGCCCTCGTTGGCGACGTAGAACGGGTCGAGGCCGAGGATCGCGCAGGCGTTGGCGACCTGCGCGGGCACGGGGACCGCCCGCTCGTTCACCACGACGCCCACCCGGGCGGCCTCGGCGATCTCGCCGAGCGCCGCCGCGAGGCCGCCCCGGGTGGGGTCGCGCAGCACGTGCAGGTCGGGTGTGACGGCCAGCATCGCGGCCACCAGTCCGCCGAGGGCCGCGCAGTCGCTCTCGATCTCGACGCCGAATTCCAGGCCCTCGCGCACGCTCATGATGGCGACGCCATGCAGGCCGATCTCACCGCTGACGATCACCACGTCACCGGGGGCGGCGCGCTGCGGCCGGATGTCGACTCCGGCCGGGACGAGCCCGATGCCCGCGGTGTTCAGGTACACGCCGTCGCCGTGCCCGGCTTCGACGACCTTGGTGTCGCCGGCGACCACCTCCACCCCGGCCGCCCGGGCGGCGGCGCCCAGCGCCTGGGCGACGTGCGCGACCACGGCCGTCTCCACGCCCTCCTCCAGGATGAAGCCGCAGGACAGATAGGCCGCCTGGGCCCCGCTCATGGCCAGGTCGTTGACGGTGCCGTTGACCGCGAGGTCGCCGATGCTGCCGCCGGGGAAGAAGAGCGGCCGCACGACGTAGGAATCGGTGGAGAAGGCGATTCGGGCACCGCCGAGTTCGACGACCGCCGAGTCCGCGAGCCCGGCGAGCACCGGCCCGCCGAAGGCCGGGGCGAACAGGTTCGCCACCAGTTCGGCCGACAGCACCCCGCCTCCGCCGTGCCCCATCACCACCCGGGGGTGGTCGCGCAGCGGCAGTGGGCAGCTCCAGCCGAGGAGGTCCGGGGCGCCGCCGGCGCCGATCCGGGTCTGGGTCCGGGTCTGGGTGTCAGCCAACGGGGCTCGCCTCCCGGGCAGGGCCCGGCGCGTCGAGCCGCCGGTAGAGGTAGTAGGCGGCGCAGGCGCCCTCGCTGGAGACCATGGTGGCGCCGAGCGGGGTGCGCGGGGTGCAGGCGGTGCCGAAGGCCTCGCACTGGTGCGGCTTGAGCAACCCCTGGAGGACTTCCCCGCTGCGGCACTGCGCGGGTTCGACGGTGGTGATCCGCGCGACGTCGAAGCGGTGCTCGGCATCGTGGTCGCGGTAGCGCGGGGAGAGCCGCCAGCCGCTGTCCGGGATGACGCCGATGCCGCGCCAGGCCCGGTCGGTCACCTCGAAGACGTCCTCCAGCATGGCCCGGGCCGCCGGGTTGCCCTCCGGGCGTACGGCCCGCGCGTAGGCGTTGTCGACGGTGTGCTCGCCGTTCTCCAACTGCCGTACGGTGCGCCGGATTCCCTCCAGGATGTCCAGCGGTTCGAAGCCGGTGACGACGATCGGCACCCGGTGGCGATCGGCGAGCGCGGGGTATTCGTCGGTGCCCATCACGCTGCACACGTGTCCGGCGGCGAGGAAGCCCTGGACCCGGCACTGCGGCGAGTTCATGATGGCCTCGATGGCGGGTGGCACCCGTACGTGCGAGACCAGCATGCTGAAGTTGCCGATGCCCCGCTTCCTGGCCTGGTGCACCGCCATGGCGTTGGGTGGTGCGGTGGTCTCGAAGCCGATGCCGAAGAAGACGACCTCCCGGTGCGGGTTCTCCTCGGCGATCCGCAGCGCGTCCAGCGGGGAGTACACCACCCGGACGTCGCCGCCCTCACCGCGCACCCGGAAGAGGTCACGGCCGGTGCCGGGCACGCGCAGCATGTCGCCGAAGGAGCAGAAGATCACCTCGGGCCGGGCCGCGATCTCCAGCGCCTTGTCGATCACCTCCAGCGGGGTGACGCACACCGGGCAGCCGGGGCCGTGAATCAACTCGACCTCGGGCGGCAGCAGTTGGTCGATCCCGTGTCGGATGATGCTGTGCGTCTGACCGCCGCACACCTCCATCAGCGCCCACGGCCGGGTGACCGTCGCCCTGATGTCGGCGAGCAGACCGCCGGCCAGCTCGGGGTTCTGGAACTCCTCCAGGTATCTCACCGCTCCTCCTCCCGCTTCGCCGAGACGGCCGGGGCCGCTGCGGCCGCCGCCTCCCAGGGGTCGCCGAACTCCTCCTGGAGCAGGCCGAGTTCCTCGAACAGCTGCAAGGTCCGGCGGGCCGATTCCTCGTCCAGCCGCTGCAGCGCGAACCCGACATGGACGATGGCGTACTCGCCCACCTTCAGGTCCGGCAGGTACTCCAGGCACACGTCCTTGACGACCCCGCCGAAGTCGACGACCGCCATCCTGGTCCCGTCGCGTTCCGCGATCTCCAACACTCTTCCGGGTACCGCCAGGCACATCGCGGTCTCCCTCCTCTCTCCGGTTCCTCCGAACCTGCCGAACTCCGTGCGTGCGGCCACTCAGCCGTCGGCCCGCGCCGCCACCATCAACTGGCCGAGCGCGAGCCCCGCGTCGTTGGGCGGCACCCGGCGGTGCCGGAGCACGGTGAACCCGTCCTCCGCCAGACCCCGCGCGCACGCCGAGGACAGCAGCGCGTTGGCGAAGACGCCGCCGCTCAGCGCGACCGTCCCGGTGCCGTGCCGCTGCCTGATCCCGGCGCAGACCGCCCGCACCAGCGCGGCCACCGCCGCGTGGAACCGGGCTGCGATCAGCCCGGGCGGCGCCCCTGCCGCCAGGTCCGCCACCACCGCAGCCAGCACCGGCCCCGGTCGGGCGGTCACCATCCCGCCCTCGTCGACGAGTTGGAACGCGTAGCCCTCCCCCGGGCCGGTCGCCGGCCCGTGCGCGAGGGCGGCCGCCTCCAGCTCGATCGCCGCCTGTGCCTCGTACCCGGCGTTCTGGCAGACCCCGGCCAGCGAGGACACGGCATCGAACAGCCGGCCCATGCTGGAGGTCGGCACGCAGTTCACCGATCGATCCAACTGCTGTGACAGCAGTCGGAGTTCTTCAGCAGGGCAGGAGCGCACCGGCGGCAGGCCGGCCGCCCACGGGAGCCCTGCCGCCCGCAGGTGGGCCAGCGCCATCCGGTACGGGCGCACCACGGCCGCGTCGCCCCCCGGCAGCGGAACGTAGTCGAGCCCGGCGAGACGCCGAAAGCCCCGGTAGTCCGCCAGCAGCGCCTCTCCGCCCCACACCGCGCCGTCCACTCCGTAACCGGTGCCGTCGAAGGCGATCCCGATCACGGGCCGGGTGCCGTCGAGGCCGTGCTCGGCCATCACCGAGGCGATGTGCGCGTGATGGTGCTGGACGTCCCGTACCTCACGGCCCCGGGCCGACCTGCGCACGTGCCGGGCGGAGCGGTAGCCGGGGTGGCGGTCGACGACGAGCACGTCGGGCTGCACGCCGGTGACGGCGCCGAGGTGGTCCACCGCGCGGTCGAAGGCCCGGAGGGTGGCGAGGTCGTCCATGTCGCCGAGGTGGCCGGACAGCCAGGCGTAGCCGTCCCGGGCCAGCGCGAAGGTGTTCTTGAGGTCGCCGCCCGCGGCCAGCGCGGGCCGCACCGGCACCGGCAGGGGCACCGGGAGCGGCACGTAGCCGCGCGAGCGCCGTACCGGCAGCGGCTGCCCGTCCACCACCCGCACCACGGAGTCCTCGCAGGGCACGTGGATGGGGCGGTCGTGGGTGAGCCAGCCGTCGACCAGCGGAGCGAGGCGGGCGAGGGCCTCCCGGTCGTCCGTCACGATGGGCTCGCCGGACAGGTTGGCACTGGTCATGACCAGCAGCCCGGGGCCGGGAGAAGCGAGCAGGAGGTGGTGCAGCGGGGTGTACGGCAGCAGCACGCCGAGGTCGGGGCTGCGCGGAGCGGCGGCTTCCAGCTCCGCGAGCCGGTGTGCCCCCCGGCGCAGCAGGACGATCGGCCGCACCGGGCCGGTGAGCAGTTCTTCCTCGACGGGCCCGAGCTCCATCACCCCGGCCGCCGCCAGGGCCCTGAGCTGGTCGAGGTCGCGGGCCATCAGGGCGAAGGGCTTGTCGCCGCGCCGCTTGCGCCGGCGCAGCAGGGCGACGGTGTCCGCGTCGGTGCCGTCGCAGGCCAGGTGGTAGCCGCCGATGCCCTTGACGGCCAGGACCGCTCCGCAGGTGATCAGGCGCCGGGCCTCGGTGAGCGCCTGCTCGCCGTCGAGTACGGGGAGCCCGGGGACGGACAGGGTGAGGGTCGGGCCGCAGGTGTGGCAGGCGACGGGCTGGGCGTGGAAGCGCCGGTCGGCCGGGTCGGCGTACTCGCGGGCGCAGTCGGGGCACATCGCGAAGGCCGCCATCGTGGTGTTGGCCCGGTCGTACGGCAGGGCGGTGACGATGGTGTGGCGGGGCCCGCAGTTGGTGCAGCTGATGAACGGGTGCCGGTAGCGGCGGTCGGCGGGGTCGGCCAGTTCGGCGAGGCAGTCGGCGCAGGTGGCGGTGTCCGGGGGGATCTGGGTGCGGTGCGGTCCGTCGGCGCGGGAGGGTGTGATGGCGAAGCCCGGTGTGCCGGTGACGGCCAGCGGCTGGTGGTCCACCGAGGCGACGTCGGCGAGCGGGGGCGCGTCGCTGGCGATCCGCCGGCAGAACGCGGTCACCGCCTCGCCGGTGCCCTCGATCTCGGCGAGCACGCCCTCGCCGGTGTTGGTGACGCTGCCGGACAGCCCGAGTTCGGTGGCGAGGGTGAAGACGAACGGCCGGAAGCCGACGCCCTGGACGAGTCCGCGCACGGCTACCCGGCGGCGCTGGAGCAGGGGCGGCTGCTGATCCGTGGTCACGGCAGGTCCACGGCCGGGTGCGGGTGGGAGTGGGCCCCCGCGTGGTCGTGGTCGTGGTCGTGGTGGTGATTGCCGTGGTGGTGATTGCCGTGGTCGTGGTCGTGCGCGCCGGCCATCACCGGCCGGTGGACCTGCGCGCCGGCCAGCACCGCGAGCGCCCGGTCCAGCAGCGCCCCGGCGCCCTGCCCGGTGCGGGCCGAGGTGAAGACCACCTCCACCCCCGGGTTGACCCTCGCGACGCTCGCGAGGAAGGCCGCTTCGTCGAACTCTGCCGCTACCGCGAGGTCCGCCTTGGTGACCAGAACCAGGTTGGCCAGTCCGAAGGCGGTCGGGTACTTGAGCGGCTTGTCCTCCCCCTCGGTGACCGAGGCGAGAACGACCCGCAGCGATTCGCCGAGGTCGTAGGAGGCGGGGCAGACCAGGTTGCCGACGTTCTCGACGAACAGCAGCCGGGTGTCCGGCGGCAGCCAGCCGGCCAGGTGCCCGCGCAGCATCGCCGTCTCCAGGTGGCACAGGCCGTCGGTGAGGACCTGCTTCACCGGCGCGCCCGAACGGGCCAGCCGGCGCGCGTCGTTCTCGGTGGCGAGGTCGGCGGTGAGGGCCGCCACGGGCACCTCGCGCTCCCGGGCCAGGCCGAGTTCGGCCTCCAGGAGCGCCGTCTTGCCGCTGCCCGGGCTGGACAGCAGGTTCACCACGACGGTGCCCCGGGCGGCCAGTTCCGCCCGCAGCCGCCGGGCGTCGTCGTCGTTGCGGGCGAGAACCGCCTGCCGGAGATCGACGGTGCGACACATCGGTTTCAGCCTCCTTGATCGGTCCGGGCGCCCGCCGGGGGCTCGGACCACTCGACGCCGAGGATCTGCAGCTCACGCCCGGCCAGCAGTTCGACCCTGGCGCCGGCGCAGCGCGGGCAGCCCAGGTCGGGCGGCATGCCGACGCTCCACTCGACCCCGCAGGGTGTGCACTTCGCCCGTGCGGCGACGGCCTCGGTCTCCAGCACCGCACCTTCCAACAGCGTTCCGGCGCAGGCCAGTTCGAAGCAGAAGTCGAGTGCCGACGGGACGACTCCGGCCAGTTCGCCGATCTGCAGCCGGACTCTGGCCACGGCGCTCTCCCCGTGTGCGCGGGCGGCCCGGTCCACCTGGTCGACGACGGCCGTCGCGATCGACATCTCGTGCATCTGTCTCGTTTCCCGCGTTGGAGGCGCCGGCTCGCTGGGGGCGCGGGCCCGGGGTCCGGGCCCCGTGAGCAACAGGCCCCGTGAGCAACAGGCCCCGTGAGCAACAGGCCCCATTACAGGGTGCGGCGGCGGGAACGGCTCGAAGCCGCGCCGCCGCCGCATCCGTGACTACCTGTTCGCAGCACGCCGATGGTGCCCGCCGCGCGTACTGCTCCGCCACCGCGTCCGCTCCTACATCCGCCGGATCCGCAGGTAGCGCCTCAGGTCGGGAAGGCTCTGCCAGATCAGCGCCGCGGCTGCGGCCAGGACGGCCGCGGCGGCGGCGACGGCGAGGTTCTTCAGCATGGTGCCGCCTCTCTGTGGGTGTGGGCGTCCGCGGTGAGGACGCGCAGGATCACGGCGACCGCCTCGTCGACGGCGGCGGCCACCGGGGCGCTCAGTCCGATGCCCTCCTCCAGCGAGGCGGGTTCGCAGCCGACCACCAGGACCCGCCCGGGCGCGGTGCCGCCCGTTCCGGCGGCCAGGGTGGCGAGCAGGGCCAGCACGGCGTCCGGGCCCATCCGGTGGCCGTCCAGGACCATCGATTCCACCGGTCCGGCGTCCGCTTCGATCAGGTACACCGTCCCCGGCTCGCCGCCGCGCGCGGTGGCGTCGACGAGCACCAGCATCCGGTAGCCGTCCAGGAGTTGGTAGGCCAGGTGCACGCCGCGCACGCCGACGTCGAGGAGCTCGACGCCGGCGGGCAGCTCCCGGGCGGCGAGGCGCCGGACGGTCTCGACCCCGAAGCCGTCGTCGCCGAGGAAGATGTTGCCGACCCCGGCGACCAGGACCCGCCCGGTCCGGTCGGCGCTCACGGCCCTTCCACCGGGGTGACCTCGTCGGGCTGGAAGTACCGGAAGCGGCCCTGCGCCCGCCACAGGTCGGCGCCCGGGTCGTCGTCCACGGTGACGGCCAGGTGGACCGAACCGTCGACGTCGTGCAGCACCGCCTCCACCAGCGCGGTGCGCCCGTGCAGGAACAGGTCCTGGGCGTCGGTGCGGCGGCGCCCGGGCCGGAGCCGCACCCGGCTGCCGGCGGCGACCGGGCGGCCGTCGATCACCACCTGGTCCCGTCCGGGGTCCGTCTGCGGGTCGTTGCCCGGATCCCACCAGGGCCGGTCCGCCCCGGCTTCGGGGTCGGTGAGTTCGCGCAGCCCCCGGACGGCACCGTGCAGGCGCTCCAGGATCTCGGGGGGCATCGAGTCGGCGAGGTCGATCACCGCGCCGGCCCGGTCGTCGGTGCCCCGGGCCTCGCGCTTCTCCCGCTCGGTCAGGGCCGCGGTGCGCAGCGCGAGGATCTCGTCGATCTCGGTGGCGTCGTAGAGAGCGCCGGGGCTCTCGGGCGCGATGTGCGGGTGGTCCTCCAGGATGATCGGCGAGGAGAGCAGCACCTTGCCGCTGCCGGGCGGGCCTGCCAGCACGGGCCAGGTGTGTTCGTTGCGGCACGCTCGCACGGCCTCGCCCGCCCACTCGGGCGGGTCGGTCGCCGAGAGGAAGGAGCCGCGGTCGAGGCCGAGCAGCAGGTGGGCCGAGACGAGGGCGTGTGCCAGTGCGGCCTCGCGCCGGGTGCCGGGCGTCGGGTCCCAGTCGGAGGTGTTCTCCACCAGGACGGTCAGCCGCTGCGCCCGGTAGGGGCCGGGTACGTCCTGGGCGGTGATCCGCAGTCGGCCCCGGACCCGTTCGCGGCGGCGCAGGAGCCGCCCGGCCAGTGCACCGTCCTCGACGAGCGGTTCCTCGTCCTCGGCCGCGTCGAGTTCGAAGCCGCGGACGGCTTCACCGGCCGCCAGTTCCTCGACCGGGACGAGGAGTTCGATCCGCTCCTCGACCCCTTCGTCCCAGGGGACGAGCACCCGGTCGGCGAGCTCCAGCTCGTCGACGGTCCGGAATCCGCCCTGTCGGCCGGCCTCCTGGACCGTCCGCCGCTGGAGGCGCAGGAACCGCAGCTCGACGGCCAGCTGGTCGCCCTGGCGCGCTTCCATCACGCATTCGGTGCGCTGGTGGGAGTGCTCGCCGCTGTCGGCGCCGTAGCGCGGCGGGGTCAGGACGCCGAACTGCCAGCGCAGCCGGTTCTTGGCCGCTGACGCCCGGTAGGGGTAGAGCACGTAGCCCTCGAAGAGGACGGCGTCGGCGATCTGGCGGGCGTGGGCGAACCTGTTCTCGCTCTCGTGGGCGGGCGCGGTCACCGCTCCCCCTTCGCGGTCTGGGCCGCCTTGACGGCCTGGGGTGGCTTCACGGCCTGGGTCGTCGCTGCGGCCTCGGTCGTCACTGCGGCCTGGGGCGGCTTCACGGCCTGGGCCGTGCCGAGCAGCTCGCGCACGGTGGCCTCCCAGGACGGCAGGGCGTGCCGGGAGCGGTAGGCGAGCAGTTCGGCCATCAGGTCGGCGGGCAGCCGGAGCCAGCCGCAGCCCGGAAAGTGCGCGTCGATCGCCTCCCGCCAGACCTTGACCGGCATCCGCACGGCGGCTTCCTGGTCCCAGGCCACCGGGGTGACCTGGAAGCCGCCGGGGCCGGCGAAGGCGGTGCCCGAGAAGAGCAGCAGCAGCGGTACGTCCCCGTCGTCCAGTGCGGCGAGGTAGCGGGCGGCGGAGACGTCCATGTCGTAGGTGCAGGGCACCACCAGGTCGGTCTCGGTCTCGCCGGTGAACGCGCCGACCAGCAGCGGGACCTGGGCGAACTGGACCGGGTGGAGGGTGCCGGCCCAGCGTGAGCGCTCGCCGAACAGGTCGGTCAGCCGCCCGCCCTCGGCGTCGCCGTAGCGGCGCCGGGCCGGTTCGATCCGCAGTTGGCAGCGCAGTGCCAGCGCGTGCACCCGCACGTCGGCGGGGGCGGTGATGCGCAGCCGGAAGACCAGGGCGGGCCCGGCGGCGTAGGGATCGGCCCGCACTCCGGTGCAGGCGAAGGAGATCGAGGTCACCGGGCGCCGCCTTCGGGGAGGACGCGGGACCGGGCGGCCAGGCGGTCGAAGAAGGCGGTCTGTTCGGCGCGCGCCTCGGCCCCGCCGTCGAAGCCCTTCCAGCAGCGCCGCAGTCGGCCGACGAGTTCGTAGCAGACGTCGACCGGCACCAGGTAGCACTGGATGCCGTCGGTGTCGCGGCGCAGCAGCAGCGCCTCCACGTCCGGCCGCAGTTCGGCGTGGAGGCGGCTGGCGCCGAGTGCGGCCTGCCAGGCGGCCTCGTCGGGTTCGGCCTCGGTCGCGCCGCCCGGGCCGGGGTAGAGCAGGACGGACCGCTGCAGGCGTGTGGTGCGCAGCAGGAACGCGGTGGCGACCGGGATGCCGAGGGCTGCCCAGGCGTCCTCGCCGAGGGGGTGGGCCGGGTCGGTCAGGTAGCGGTCGGGGACGGCGCGGTAGCGGCCGTCGGCCGCGCCGGGCTGCTGGAACAGCAGGGCGCAGGCGGTGCAGGCGCAGGTGAGCGCCTGCTGGTCGGTGTCCGCCAGGTGGCGGTGCTCGGCGGGCAGGTGCCGGCCGCAGAACTCGCAGCGTTGCGGCTGCGGGGGTGCGGGCTCCCGCAGCCGGCGCAGCAGCGCGGTGCCGGGCCGGTCGAGCTGGCGGAAGGTCATCGCGGGTCCGCCGGGGGCCGGGCGCCGATCTGCAGCAGTTCCGCGGGGCGTTCGAGCTCGACCGCGGTGACCTCGGGGGCGTGGCAGGCCAGGGCGTTCTCGATGTCTTGTTCGCCGCACCCGCAGCCGCTGCGGGTGCGGCGCAGCCGGGCGGTGCCGGTGGCGGGGTCGAAGGCGGCCAGGTCGACCGGTTCGGGCAGGGTGGCGAGTGCGCGGGTGATGCGGGCGGTGACGTCCTCGGGGTGCAGGTCGTGCAGGACGAGCAGCCCGGCCAGTGACGGTTCGTCCAGCAGCCGGGCCAGCGCGACCGGCGGCAGGGCCTGGACGAGGCGGGCCAGGGCGTCGCCGTAGAGGGCCATCAGTTCGCGGACGAGGTGCTCGCCGGCCTCCTGCGCGTCGGCGCCGGCCAGGTGGTCCAGGGCCTCCTGGATGCGGGCCCCCGCCTGTTCCGGGGTCATGCGGTGAGTCCGCTCAGCCCGGTGGGCACGTGCATGGTCTGCACCGTCCTGCCGTCGCCCAGGTACATGTGGACGCCGCAGGGCAGGCAGGGGTCGAAGCTGCGCACGGCGCGCATGATGTCGATGCCCTTGAAGGTCTCCGGGGGGTTCTCCTCGAAGATCGGGGTGTTCTGGACGGCGTCCTCGTAGGGGCCGGGGGTGCCGAAGCTGTCGCGGACGCTGGCGTTCCACGGGGTCGGCGGGTAGGGGTGGTAGTTGGCGATCTTGCCGTCCCGGATCACCATGTGGTGGGACAGCACGCCGCGTACGGCCTCGGTGAAGCCGCAGCCGATCGACTCGTCCGGCACCTCGAAGCGCTCCCAGGTCTGGCTGCGCCCGGCCCGGACCTCGTCGAGCGCCTTCTCGGCGAAGTGCAGGGCCGCGGCGGCCGCGTAGGCCTGGAAGTAGGTGCGGGCGCGGTTGCGTTCGATGGCGTTGCTCCACTGCGGGATCTTCCACTCGAAGGTGGTCTCCGGCTTGGTCATGGAGCGCGGCAGGTTGATCTGCACGCTGTGTCCGGTGGCCTTGATGTAGCCGATGTCGACCAGTCCGGACAGCGCGGTGGACCACAGGCGGGCGATCGGACCGCCGCCGGTGTCGAGGGCGAGGTAGTCCTTGCCGTCGAACCAGCGGGGGGACATCACCCAGCTGTACTTGTCGTCGAAGTCGCGTTTCTGCGGGGCCGGGATGGTGTGCTGGTTCCAGGGGTGGCGGGGGTCGACGGGGTTGCCCAGCGGGTCGTGGGTGACGAAGAGCTCCTTGCCCTGCCAGTCCTGGTAGTAGGAGCTGCCGAGCAGGATGCGGATGCCGAGGTTGATCTCGGTGAGGTCGTTGGTGACGAGTTTGCCGTCCACCACGATGCCCGGGGTGACGAACATCCGCCGGCCCCAGTCCGTCATGTTGCGGTAGGTGAAGTCGCAGTGGTCCGGGTCGTTGAGGCTGCCCCAGCAGCCGAGCATGACGCGGCGCCGGCCGACCTCCTCGTAGCCGGGCAGGGCCTCGTAGAAGAAGTCGAAGAGGTCGTCGTGCAGCGGCACGACCTTCTTCATGAACTCCACGTAGCGCATCAGCCGGGTGAGGTAGTCGGTGAACAGCTGGACGGTGGCCACGGTGCCGACGCCGCCGGGGTAGAGGGTGGAGGGGTGCACGTGGCGGCCCTCCATCAGGCAGAACATCTCCCGGGTGTAGCGGCTGACCTGGAGCGCCTCGCGGTAGAACTCGCCCTCGATGGGGTTCAGCGAGCGCATGATGTCGGCGATGGTGCGGTACCCGTGGTCGCCGGCGTGCGGTGCCTCGGTGCGTTCGGCCAGTTCCAGGACGCCGGGGTTGGTCTCGCGGACCATCTTCTCGCAGTAGTCGACCCCGACCAGGTTCTCCTGGAAGATGTTGTGGTCGAACATGTACTCGGCGGCCTCGCCGAGGTTGATGATCCACTCGCCGAGGTGCGGGGGCTTGACCCCGTAGGCCATGTTCTGCGTGTAGACCGAACAGGTGGCGTGGTTGTCGCCGCAGATGCCGCAGATCCGGCTGGTGATGAAGTGCGCGTCGCGCGGGTCCTTGCCGCGCATGAAGACGCTGTAGCCGCGGAAGACCGAGGAGGTGCTGTAGCACTCCGCAACCTTCTTCTGCTTGAAGTCGATCTTCGTGTGGATGCCCAGGCTGCCCACGATCCGGGTGATCGGGTCCCAGGACATCTCCACCAGACCGCTGCCGTCGCCGGCCGTCCTGGTCGTCGGTGCCATCGTCTGTCATGCCCTTCTGTCAGCGGGAGGAGGCTCTGCAACGGCCCGCCCGCCCCGGGTGGGGCGGGCGGGCCGAAGGGGGAAAGGGGTCACCACGGCGGGCGGTAACCGGTGGTCAGGCGGCGCCCCGTGTGCCGCCACTTGGGCTCCTGGTCGACCGTCCGGCCCGTGATCGTGCGCAGGCGGCGGATCACCGCCCCGTACGCCGAGCTGGCGCCCGTCGAGACCCGGGAGCCGGGCGGCGGGTCCATGAACGGCATGAACTTGTCGGGGAAGCCCGGCATGGTGCAGGCGATGCAGATGCCGCCGACGTTGGGGCAGCCGCCGATGCCGTTGATCCAGCCGCGTTTGGCGACGTTGCACTTGACGACCGGGCCCCAGCAGCCGAGGCGCACCAGGCACTCGGGCGTGCCGTAGTCGGTGGCGAACTGGCCCTGTTCGTAGTACCCGCCGCGGTCGCAGCCCTCGTGCACGGTCGCGCCGAACAGCCAGGCCGGACGCAGCTTGTCGTCCAACGGGATCATCGGCGCGGAACCGGCCAGCTGGTACAGCAGGTAGGTCAGCGTCTCGGCGAAGTTGTCGGGCTGGATCGGGCAGCCCGGCACGCAGACGATCGGCAGGCCCGCCTTGGACTTCCAGTCCCAGCCCAGGTAGTCGGGCACGCCCATGGCACCGGTCGGGTTGCCGGCCATCGCGTGGATGCCGCCGTAGGTGGCGCAGGTCCCGATGGCGACCACCGCGGTGGCCTTGGGGGTGAGGCGGTCCAGCCACTCACTGGTGGTGATCGGCTGGCCGGTGTCCGGGTTGTCGCCGAAACCGCACCAGTAGCCCTCCTCCTTGATCGTCTCGTTCGGGATGGAACCCTCGACGACCAGGACGAAGGGGTCGAGCTCGCCGCGGTCCGCCTTGAAGAACCACTCCACGAAGTTGTCCGCGCCCTGGACCGGACCGCACTCGAAGTCGATCAGCGGCCAGTGGACGGCGACCTTCGGCAGGCCGGGGAGCGCGCCGGTGACGATCTCCTCGATGCTGGGCTGCATCGCCGCGGTCAGGGACACCGAGTCCCCGTCGCAGCTCAGACCGGCATTGATCCAGAGAATGTGCACCACGGCGGCGTCGGCTGAAGTTGTTGCAACCGCACCCATGAGGATGCCTCCTCAAAAAAACGGGAGCCGAACAGATAGGCTCAAAAAATTCATAGCAGCAGTTCAGTCCGGCCGCCGGTCCAGAGATCCGGGCAGGTCGCTCGAAGGGACGCAAGCCGGCGCACCCGTCCGGGTGGCCGTCAGCCGGACTCGGCTGGTCTCGAAGGGAGCCCGCACTGAACACCCCGCTCGCGGAGGGCCTGGCACTGGTACTGCTGCTGGCCGTGCTGGCCTGCGCCGTCGTCCGGCCGTGGGGCTGGCCCGAGGCCGCCGTCGCGGTGCCCGCCGCCGCCCTGCTGGTCGCCACCGGCGCCATATCGCCCGCGCACGCGCTGGAGGAGGCCGAACGGCTGGGGCCGGTGGTCGGGTTCCTGGCCGCGGTGCTGGTGCTGGCGCAGCTGTGCGACGAGGAGGGGCTGTTCCACGCCTGCGGGGCGTGGATGGCCCGGACCGCCGCGCGGCCCGGACGGCTGCTGGTGCAGGTGTTCGCCCTGTCCTCGGTGATCACCGCGGTGCTGAGCCTGGACGCGACGGTGGTGCTGCTGACCCCGGTGGTGTTCGCCACCGCCACCCGGCTCGGCGCCCGGCCGAAGCCGCACGTCTACGCCTGCGCGCACCTGTCGAACACCGCGTCGCTGCTGCTTCCGGTGTCCAACCTGACCAACCTGCTGGCGTTCGCGGCCAGCGGCCTGAGCTTCACCCGGTTCGCCGCGCTGATGGCCCTGCCGTGGCTGGTGGCGATCGGTGCCGAGTACGTGGTCTTCCGCCGGTTCTTCGCCGCCGACCTGGACAGCGGGGCCCCGCCGCCACCGGACGAGGCGGCCCCCGAGCTGCCGCTGTTCGCGCTCGTCGTGGTGGCCTGCACGCTCGGCGGGTTCGTCCTCACCTCCGCGCTGGGCGTCAATCCGGCGTGGGCGGCCGCGGCGGGGGCCCTCGTGCTGGCCGGCCGGGCGCTCGCCCGGCGCCGCATCACGCCCACGGCGGTCGTCCGGGCCGCGAACGTTCCGTTCCTCGCCTTCGTCGTCGCCCTCGCGATCGTCGTCCGCGCCGTGGTCGACAACGGCCTCGCCGCCGCGCTCGGCCACGTGGTCCCCGCCGGCACCGGACTGCCGTCCCTGCTCGCGGTCGCCGTGCTGGCCGCCGTCCTCGCGAACGTGATCAACAACCTGCCCGCCGTCCTGGTCCTCCTGCCGCTGACGGCGGCCTCCGGCCCGGGTGCGGTGCTGGCGATGCTGCTCGGCGTGAACATCGGCCCCAACCTCACCTACGCCGGATCCCTGGCCACCCTGCTGTGGCGCAAGATCGTCCAGCAGCACGGGAGCACCGTCCGGCTGGGCGAGTTCACCCGCCTCGGCCTGCTCACCGTCCCGCCGGCGCTGGTGCTGTCCGTTCTGGCGCTGTGGGTGTCGCTGCGGGCCCTGGGAAGCTGACGGGCGGGGCGCCCGTCGGACGGACGCCCCGGAGCGCGGGGGTGTCAGGAGATCATGAAGTCCCGGACCGGCAGGGGGCGGTTGACCACGCGGACGTCGCCGATCCAGCCGTGGAAGACCTGGTTGAGCGCGCCGCCGTACCCGTAGCCGCCGAGCAGCCAGGGGTGGCCGAGGGTGCTGAGGCCCTCGGACGGCGTCGAGGGGTTGCGGACGACCTCGCAGCCGTTCACGTACATCCGGGTGAGCCGCCTGTTGTTGACGACCGCGACGTGCCACCAGGCGCCGAGCGGGAGTTCGTGGCCCCAGTTGGTGACGGGACCGCTCAGGTTGGTCGGGTAGACGCACCACTGCAGTTCCCGCCCGCCGGACAGGCTGAGCGTGGCGACCGGCTCCTGCGGGTCGGTGTCGGGGCCGTTCTTGCCCGCCTCCCCGCTCGTGCCCCAGCGGCTGAGCAGCGCCGTCCAGGCGTTGCGGCCCGCGTCCCAGTCGGCCGGCAGCTTGAAGAACGCCTCGAAGGTGTAGCCCTGCTGGAAGGTGTCGGCGTTCATCGGGGCCTTGGCGACGGTCTGCAGGTAGGCGCCCTGGACCGGCTTGCCCCGGCCCGCGAAGCAGAGGCTGCCGCGGCCGGGCTGGTCGGGGTGCGACTCGGTGGACCAGGTGAGCGTCCCGGCCGGGCTGCCCGGGGCGGTCTGCTTGACGAGGTCGTTGCCGTGACCGCTCAGGTCCTTGACGACCTGGGAGTCGGCGACGGCGCTGCCGTCCGGCCGTCCGCCGTCGAAGCGCCAGTAGGCGACCGTGCCCGGGATCGTCAGCTGACGCGCGGGGCGCGCCGGGCGGGCCGGGACCGGGGCGAAGCCGGCGAACCGCCGCGCGAAGTCCACCTGCACCGAGAAGCTGTCCACCGGGCCGGTCAGCTCGATCTCCTCGCTGGCGAGGCGGTTGACCTTCTCGGCGGCCAGCTGCTGGATCCAGGGCGAGTACGTCCGCACGTCGATGGTGTTGCGGTCCAGGTCGAAGCGGTAGGCGCGGATCATCGCCGCGCCGCCGTAGTAGCGGTTCTGGTAGTTGGTGATGTGGACGTGGACGTCGTGGCCGGCCTTGTTGGTCAGCGTGGTGCTGCCGGGCGGCCAGTAGTGGCCGTTCAGGGTGAGGAAGATCTGGTCGTTGCCGCTGATCAGCCTGTCCCAGAGGGCGTGCCCGTGGTCGGACAGCTGGGCGGCGCCGCCGTCGTCGGCGTAGGCGAGGTCGTGGGTGGTGAGGATGACCGGCACGGTCGGGTGCCGGGCGATGACCGAGTTCGCCCAGGCGAAGCCGCGGTCGGACAGCCGCCAGTCCAGCGAGAGCACCATCCAGTCCCGGCCTGCTCCCCGGAACAGGTGGCAGGTGTTGTAGCCGTCCGGGCTGGCGCCCTTGAAGGTCGCCGAGCGGGCGAACCGGGCCGGGTTGAAGGTGTCCAGGTAGGCCGTCCGGCCGCGCTGGTCGTCGCTGCCCGAGCCGACGTCGTGGTTTCCGGCCAGGACGCTGTAGGCCGCGCCGTGGCGGTCGAGGAGGGTGAAGGCCTTGCCCGCGGCGGCGAACTCCTCGGCCTTGCCGTTCTGGGTGACGTCGCCCAGGTGCGCGAGGAAGACGAAGTTCTCGTCGCTGCCGTCCAGCACGTGGCGCAGCGAGGCCTCCAGCGGGGCGGGGTGGATCCGGTCGTCGTCGAAGAGGTACTGGGTGTCGGGCATCACCGCCAGGGAGAAGCGGGGGCCGTCCGGGTCGGGATCCCAGGCGCCCCGGCCGTCGTCCGCGGCGGCGGGCGCGCCGAAGGCGTCGGCCGTGGCGGGCTCGTCCGCCGCCGCCGTCGCCGTGGAGCCCGCCCCGAGGACCGCCAGCCCGGCGCCGACCAGACCCGTCGCGCGCAGGAAGGCGCGGCGTCCGGCCGCCGCCGGCGCGTCGGAGTCGAACCCGACGGTCCGCGGGCAGCTCGGCCCGTGGTCGTCGTGGGGCAGGTCGTTCTGATGGTGGTTCATCGGGGCAGCTCCTCGGGCCGTGCGCGGTGATCGCGACGTTAGGGGCACGACGCGGACCACCGACCGGACGGCCGGCCTCCGCACGGTGAACGCCCGGGGAACGTCCCCCGCGGGCCGCTGCTCCCCGCCCGACTTCTGCTGCCGGGTCAGTGGCCGCCCTTGGGTTCGGTGCAGCCGCCGTCCAGGTACATGCCGTGCGGGTGGACGTCGGGCGGGGAGGTCAGCAGGCCACTGACGCACAAGATGGCTTCGGGGATTTCGAGGTCGAATCCGGGGGCGCCGGTGGAGGTGCGGACGTTGACCAGCTCGGCGGGGTAGCCGAGGCGCTGGAGGGCCGCGCGGAGGCCGGCTTCGTCGAGGACGGCCGACGTGCCGGCGGGCCGCAGGGCGTCCGCGATCCGTGCCGCGTGGGCCTCGCCGCGGCACTGGGCGTCGGCGAGGAGCCTGACGGTCTGTTTGTAGGCGTGGTTCTCCGCGTACTTGTCGGCCCAGGTACCGCCGTCGCCCGTGGGGGCGGCGGCCGGGGCGGACGGCGGTGTGGCGGCGACGCCCGCGCATTTCGCCGCGACCTCGGGGAAGAGCCGGTCGTGACGGGCCAGGGCCTCGGCCCCGGCCTGGCCGGGCGCGCGGGATTCGGTGTGTGATGCGTTGCTCGGTGCGCTCGTCGATCCGCAGCCGGCGAGCGCCAGCGCCGTCACGGCCGCCGCCAGGCCGGTGGCCGTCCTGCTCCAGGTGTGCCTCATCTGCCTTCTCCCCCTCGGTCGTTGGCCCTCGGCCCGTTGCCCCGCGATCATTGGATGATTGTCGCGCACGAGGGCGGCGGCGGGCGGGTCAGTCCGCGAACGGGCCGGTGTCTCCGAAGGCGAGGCGGGTGAAGTGCTCGGCGATGCGGTGGTGGCCGGCCTGGTCCGGGTGCAGGTCGTCGGGGAGCGGGTGGTCGTCGTGGTCGGCCTGGCCGTAGAGCGAACAGCCGTCCAGGTAGTGCAGGTTGAGGTCGCCGTCGGCGGCGCGGGCGGCGACGGTGCGGGCGAGTTCGGTCCGGATGACGGTGAGGGTGAGGCGGCCCGCCGCGGTCTCGGCCGGGTCGCCGGTGGCCCGGAAGCGCAGCGCCCCGGTGCTGAAGTCGACGACGAGGGGCCCCGGGGTGTCCTCCTGGATCGGGCAGAGGATCGGGGAGACGACGAGCAGCGGCGTGGCCGGGTGCCCTTCGCGGACGGTGTCGAGGAAGCCGTGCACCGCCGGGACGAAGGCGCGCAGGCGCATCACGTCGGCGTTGACGAGGTTGATGCCGATCTTCAGGCTGATCAGGTCGGCGGGGGCGTCGCGGATGGCGCGGGCGGTGAACGGGTCGAGCAGGGCGCTGCCGCCGAAGCCGAGGTTGACCAGGTCGACGCCGGCCGCGGCCGCCGCCAGGGCGGGCCAGGTACCGGTCGGGTGGGTGGCGTTGGAGCCGTGGCTGATCGAGCTGCCGTGGTGCAGCCAGCGACGGCGGGTACCGGCCGGGACCGGGGTGACGGGGGCGTCGGTGTCGAGGGCGAGGAGTTCGGTGGTCTCGGTGTGCGGGAGCCAGATCTCGACGGTCTTGTCCCGTGCGGGCAGACCGGTGAACCGGGCGGTGCCGGGCGGGCCCTGGGTCAGCTCGACGCGGCCGGTGACCATGTCGATGGTGCGCAGGTTGCCGCCGGACACCGTGGTCTGCGCCGCCAACTGCCCGTCGACGAGGAGGTCGTACACCCCGTCGGGCGGGGTGGGCACGCCCACGTAGGCCCGCTTGGTCGGGACGGTGTGCAGGTCGATCGCGGTGGCCCGGGTGCGGAAGGCCAGCCGGACGCCGGTGGGCTGGGACTCGGCGATCGCGAGTTGCTCGTCGGGGATCTGCCGGCGGGCCCGAGCGGGCAGGCGGTGCGGCAGCAGGCCGCGTCCGGTGTGCTCGACGTCGAGGTGGCCGTGCAGCAGGGCCTCGGTGACGGGGGTGGTGAAAGAGGTGTTCATCGCTGTTCCATCGCGTTCCGTGCGGGCCCTGCCCGTGCCATGTGCTTTCTGCCGTCCGGCTATAACCAGTATGGGATTGCCTAATGAGTTTAGGCAAATGGGATTACGGCATTGGATTCCCCGTCCCGGATTCCCAGGTCGTGGCTGTCGGCGGCGGCCGCGGCCACAGCGTCAGCCCGCCAGGATGACCGTCTCCGCCGGGCCGGAGAAGCCGGCCTGCTGGGCCGGGGCGCCGGTCGCGGCGAGGCGGCGGTGCTCCTGCGGGCTGACGCCGCGGACGCGCTTGAAGGCCGCCGAGAGGGCGAAGGCGTTGCTGTAACCGACCTTGCGGGCCGCGAAGGCGACGGTGCACTCGGGTTCGCGCAGCAGGTCGGCGGCGACGGCCAGCCGCCAACCCGCCAGGTAGGCCATCGGCGGTTCACCGACCAGGCCGGTGAAGCGGCGGGCCAGGCCGGCCCGCGACACCCCGACCCGCTGGGCGAGGTCGGCGACCGTCCAGGCGGTGGCCGGGTCGTCGTGCATCAGCCGCAGCACCGGCCCGACGACGGCGTCGTGCTGGGCGCGGTACCAGGCCGGGGCGCCGGAGTCGGGGGCGGCGAGCCAGGAGCGCAGGACGGAGACGACCAGCAGGTCCAGGATGCGGTCCAGGACCAGTTCCTGACCGGGCTCGTTGCGCCCTATCTCGGCGGCCAGCAGGTGCACCAGGGTGTCGTCGGCGCCGGTGCCCGCCGGGCGGACCAGCAGGGCGGGCAGGCAGGCGAGCAGGCGCTGGCCGATCTCGTGCTCGGCCTGGTAGGTGCCGGACAGGACCACCGAGGACGCCTGGTCGCCCTCCCGGCCCTGCCCCCAGGTCCGGACGCCGAGCGACATCACCTCGGAGACGTCCACACCGCCGCGCGTGCAGACCTGGCCGGGGCCGACGATCACGTCCACGGGGGTGTCGGGGTCGTCCGCCACCGTGTACGGCTCCGGGCCGCGGACGATCGCCACGTCGCCGGGGTGCAGCAGCAGCGGCGTGCCGCGCTCGGGCAGGATCCAGGCCTCGCCGCGGACCATCGTCACCACCGACAGCGGGGCCCGGTCCTCGATCCGCAGTGACCACGGCGGGGTGAGGATCGAGCGCAGCAGGAACGCGCCGCGGGCCTTGGGGCCGTCGAGGAGTCCCGTCAGAGTGTCCATGGGCCCAAGTGTAGACGGCAAGACATCATTTGACGGTTCGTCATTTGAGAGGGTCTTGAGTGGTCGAGGTGGCCCGAGCGGCCCGGATGCCGGATGATCGGCGCACGGGGGACGAACCGATACGCAGATACGCAGAGACAGTGAGGGGCTACGAAGATGGAACTGGCACGCACACTCGCACTGGTGGCGGCCACCGTCACCTGTGGACTGACCGCCGGGTTGTTCTACGCGTTCGCGTGCTCGGTCATGCCCGCGCTCGCGCGGGTCGAGGACCGCACCTTCATCGAGGTCATGCAGCGCATCAACGTGGCCATCCTGAACGGCTGGTTCGTCCTCGGCTTCGTCGGCGCCCTCCTCACCACCGGCGCCGCCGTCGCCCTCCACCTGCCCTCCGACGGCCACCGCGCGCTTCCCGCCACCGTCGCCGCCCTGGTGCTCTACATCGCCGCGATCGGCGTCACCCGCTCCGTCAACATCCCGCTCAACGACGAACTCGCCGCCGGCGGCGAGCCCAGGCGCATCACCGACCCGGCCGCGGTCCGGGGGCGCTTCGAAGCCCGCTGGGTCCGCTTCAACGTGCTGCGCGCCCTGCTCTGCACCGCCGCCGTCGCCTGCCTCGCCTGGGCGCTGATCCTGCACGGCCAGTCCTGACCCCGCGCCCGGCCGGGCCCCCGGATACGCCTTCGAACTCCCGCGACGCGCGCGGGAGTTCGAAGGCGTATCCGGGGCGGGTCACGCCCTAGCCGCAGAGGGCCCCGAAGGTGTACCCGCGCGCCTTGAGGGTGGAGAGGATCGTCGGAAGCGCGGCGGCGGTCTGGCTGCGGTCTCCGCCGCCGTCGTGCAGCAGGATCACCGAGCCCGGGCGGACGTTCTTCAGCACCCGGGACTGGATGGCCGCCGTTCCCGGCCGGGACCAGTCGGTCGGGTCCACCGACCACAGCACGACCTGCTTGCCGAGCGCCGCCGCGCGCGAGCGCACCGCGCCGTTGACCGAACCGTAGGGCGGGCGCAGGCAGCTCGGGGTGCGGCCGGTCTGGGCCCGGATCGCCTTGTCCGTGTTCGCCACCTGGGCGTTGACGGCGGAGGCGGAGAGCCGGCGCAGGTCCGGGTGCGACCAGGAGTGGTTCTGCACGCTGTGGCCGGCCCGGGCGACCTGCCCGGTGAGCGCCGGATGGGCGGCGACGTTCTGCCCGATCTCGAAGAACGTCGCGCGCACGCCGTAGCGGGCGAGGATCCCGAGGATCCTCGGCGTGTACGTGGGGCTGGGGCCGTCATCGAAGGTGAGGTAGACGACCTTTCCTCCTTTGTCGGCCTTGGCGCCCGCCGCCTCGGCGGGCGCGGCCGGCACCCCGACCGCCGCTCCCGCCACCAAGGCGACGGCGAGTGCACCGATCGCGGTCCGAATCCGCCCAACCGCCCTGCGCCTGCCGGAATGTACGGCCATGCCTGCCCCCTGCCCCTGGTGCCGGAACCGCCCTGTACCGACCAGTCTGCGCCGGAGGGCGCCGCGGCCGCGACCGGCCGGGGGTGAATTCGGCCAGCCGCTCGGTGGGTTGACCAGCAGCGGGAACGGGCCGGGCACGGCGACCGCCCCCGGTGGGGATCCACCAGGGGCGGCAACCCCGTTGCGGGGGCAGGCCGTTCAGCGCGAGGCGCGGCCATGCAGGACCAGCGCCCGGGTCAGGGCCGCCAGGCCGCCCGTGCAGAGCAGCGTGCGGAGCATGTTGGTGGCCACCCAGGTGCCCTCGAACTTGGCGCGCACGCCCGCGAAGTCGGTGATCTGGGACGGGTCACCGGCCTGCGCCAGCTGGTCGTTGAGCGGGATGTTGACGCCCATGGTGACCATCAGGGCCACCACGTAGAGCACCGTCGCCCCGGCGGCCCACAGCGCCGCCTGCCGGCGCCCGGCCTTGTGCTGGAGCCAGGCCGCCACGCCCGTCGCCACGAAGGCGCCGACGAAGACCAGGCCGAACATCCCGTTCTCGATCGACTTGTTGATGTGCTGCATCGCCGTCACGTACGTCCGGTCGTCACCCGCCGCGAGGCCCGGCATCACGGACACGTCGAAGGCGAAGAACAGGCCCGCCATCAGGCCCATCGCGATGGTGGCGCCCGCCAGGACGGGCCCGGCGGCCTTGCTCCGTGCGGCGGGGGCCGCCGAGGCGCCCGGCGCGAGGCCGCCGAAGGAGGATGGAGCGGAGTAGGAAGCTGGAGTCGCGGTCTGGTTCGAGCGCATCGGTAATCCTTCGATTTCTCCCCGGCCCCCGCCCAGCGCGGGGGCCACCACGGTGCCCGGGCACCGGCTTCCGTACCGCTCCCGGGTTCGACCCGGATGGACGGTCAGGAAGTCGGCGAGGCCCGGCACCGACGATCAACGAGACTGACTGGACTGCTGGTTGTGCGGCACGGTGGGCGGCTCACACGTCCCAGACCCCGGACGCGGCGGCCTCGCGGGCGAAGTCGGCGAAGTCCCGCGGCTCACGCCCCAACGCCCGCCGCACCCCGTCCCCCAACGAAGCGTTACGACCGTCCAGGATCACCGAGAACAACTCCGCGAAGTCCCCCGGCAGACCCGCCTCCTCCAACACCCCCCGGTACGCCGCCTCCGACACCGCCTCGAACCGCACCTCACGACCCGTCGCCCGCGACAACTCCACCGCCACATCCGCGAACGACAGCAACCGCGGCCCCGTCAACTCGTACACCTCCCCCGCATGCCCCGCCCGCGTCAACGCCGCCACCGCCACATCCGCGATGTCCTCCGCATCCACGAACGGCTCCACCGCACCCCCCACCGGCAACGCCAACTCCCCCGCCAGCACCGGATCCAGGAAGAAACTCTC
>NZ_JBIWAP010000012.1:0-216935 GCF_044760075.1 Kitasatospora sp. NPDC098663
CCCGGGTCCGCATCCCCGCCGCGTCCGAACCCGCCTCCGGCTCCGACAGGCAGTACGAGAACATCCCCTCACCCCGCGCCAGCGCCCCCAGGTACTTCGCCTTCAACTCCGGCGAACCCGACAACTGCACCGGCAACGACCCCAGCTTGTTCACCGCCGGAATCAACGAGGACGACGCACACACCCGCGCCACCTCCTCGATCACGATCACCGTCGCCAGCGCGTCCGCCCCCGCACCACCGAACTCCTCCGGCACGTGCACCGCGTGCAGATCACTGCCCCGCAACGCGTCCAACGCCTCCTGCGGGAACCGCCCCTGCTCGTCCACCTCCGCCGCGAACGGAGCGATCTTCGCCTCGGCCAGCGAACGCACCGCCTCACGGAGCATCTCGTGCTCCTCGGAGATACGGAAGAGATCGAAGTCAGCCGCCCCTGCGCTGCCCGCCATGATGCCCGCCTCGTCCAGTGATCGAAGTCGATCCGGTGTTAACTACCGTTCAGTAGAGATCCTAGGGCTCCGACCTGCGGCTGCCTAGCGTCCCCGGTGTACAGGCGATCGAGGCCGGATCCGTCGGGGCGGATAGCATCAGAGGCACCCGTACAGGTCGAGTCCGCACAAAGGGGAACCCGTGACCCTCCGCATCTCCGTGATCGGCACCGGCTACCTCGGCGCCACGCACGCGGCCGCGATGGCCGAGTTCGGCTTCGAGGTGCTGGGCCTGGACATCGACCCCGACAAGATCGCCACGCTGACCGCCGGCCGCGTCCCGATGTACGAGCCGGGGCTGTCCGAGCTGCTGCTCAAGCACGTCGCCGGGCACGAGGGTTCGACCGGCCGGCTGCGCTTCACCAGCTCCGTCCAGGAGGCCGCGGAGTTCGGCGACGTGCACTTCGTCTGCGTCAACACCCCGCAGCGCAAGGGCGAGTTCGCCGCCGACATGTCGTACGTCGACGCCGCGATCGACGGCCTCGCCCCCTATCTGACCCGCCCGGTCCTGGTGGTCGGCAAGTCCACCGTGCCGGTCGGCTCGGCGAGCCGGCTCGCCGAGCGGCTGGCCGCGCTGGCACCCGTCGGCGCGGGCGCCGAACTCGCCTGGAACCCGGAGTTCCTGCGCGAGGGCTTCGCCGTCCAGGACACCCTGCGCCCGGACCGGATCGTCGTCGGCGCCCACAGCGAGCGCGCCGAGCGGCTGCTGCGCGAGGTGTACGCCGAGCCGATCGGGGCCGGGGTACCGTTCCTGGTCACCGACTACGCGACCGCCGAGCTGGTGAAGGCCGCCGCCAACTCCTTCCTGGCCACCAAGATCTCCTTCATCAACGCGATGGCCGAGGTCTGCGAGGCGGCCGGCGCCGACGTCACGCTGCTCTCCACCGCGCTCGGGCACGACGAGCGGATCGGCCGCAAGTTCCTCAACTCCGGCCTGGGCTTCGGCGGCGGCTGCCTGCCCAAGGACATCCGGGCGTTCATGGCCCGGGCCGGCGAACTCGGCGCCGACCAGGCACTGACCTTCCTGCGCGAGGTCGACTCGATCAACATGCGCCGCCGCTCCCGGATGGTGGAGCTGGCCCGCGAGCAGTGCGGCGGCGGCTTCCTGGGCCGCCGGGTGGCCGTCCTCGGCGCCGCGTTCAAGCCCAACTCGGACGACATCCGGGACTCCCCCGCGCTCAACGTCGCCGCCCAGATCCAGCTCCAAGGCGCCCAGGTCACCGTCTACGACCCGAAGGCCGTCGACAACGCCCGCAAGATGTTCCCCTCGCTCGCCTACGCCGACTCGGCCCTGGAGGCCGCCGAGGGCGCCCACGTCGTCCTGCACCTCACCGAGTGGGCCGAGTTCCGCGAGCTGGACCCGGCCGTCCTCGGCGCCGTGGTCGCCGAGCGCCGCCTGCTCGACGGCCGCAACGTCCTGGACGCCGACGCCTGGCGCGCCGCCGGCTGGACCTACCGCGCCCTCGGCCGCCCCAGCTGACGCCTGCGGGAATCCGGCGCCCGTGGCCGTCGTTGGCAGCGGCATGACGAGCTACGGCGACGACGCGACGGTTCGCGAGATCCTCACCGGCACCGGCGACACTTGGGCGGTGGTGGGCCTGTCCAACAACACCGCCCGGGCCGCCTACGGGGTGGCCGGGGTGCTCCAGCGGTACGGCAAGCGCGTCGTACCGGTGCACCCGAAGGCCGAGACGGTCCTCGGCGAGCCCGGCTACGCCTCGCTCGCCGCGATCCCGTTCCCGGTCGACGTGGTGGACGTGTTCGTGAACAGCGCGCTGGCCGGGGAGGTGGCCGATCAGGCGGTGGTGGCCGGGGCGAGGGCCGTCTGGTTCCAGCTGGGTGTGGTCGACGAGGCCGCGTACGCGCGGACCAGGACGGCCGGGCTCGCCATGGTGATGGACAGGTGCCCGGCCATCGAGATCCCGCGGCTGGGCTGACCTCAGCCCTGCGCGCCGTCCAGTTGCGCGATGGTGGCGATGGACGGGCGGCGGGCGGCCCGCAGCCCGGCGGCGACGGACTCGGCGTCGCGCAGGACGCGGACGGCGTTGTGCCAGGTGAGCTTGGCGAGGTCGGCCTCGGACCAGTTCCGGCGCAGGAGTTCGGCGATCAGGTTGGGGTAGCCGGCCACCGAGCCCAGGCCGTCGGGCAGGAAGGCGGTGCCGTCGAAATCGCCGCCGATGCCGATGTGGTCGATGCCGGCGACCTCGCGCAGGTGGTCGAGGTGGTCGGCGACGGTGGCCGGGGTGGCGATCGGGCGCGGGTTGGCGGCCTCGAAGGCGCGCTGGCGCTCCATCGCGGGCGGGGTGGTGTCGAGCGGGTGGAAGCCGTGGGCGCGCATGTTCTCGTCGGCGGCGAGGGTCCACTCGATGGCGGCGGGCAGGATGAACTTGGGCACGAAGGTGGCCATCGCCACGCCGCCGTTGGCGGGCAGCTGGGCGAGCACGTCGTCCGGGATGTTGCGCGGGTGGTCGCAGACGGCGCGGGCGGAGGAGTGCGAGAAGACGACCGGCGCCTCGGTGACCCGCAGGGCGTCACGCATGGTGTCGGCGGAGACGTGCGAGAGGTCGACGAGCATGCCGAGCCGGTTCATCTCCCGGACGACCTCCTCGCCGAAGCGGGTCAGCCCGCCGGCCGCCGGCTTGTCGGTGGCGGAGTCGGCCCACGGCACGTTGTCGTTGTGGGTGAGCGTCAGGTAGCGCACGCCGAGCTCGTGGAGGGCACGCAGGGTGGCGAGCGAGCAGTCGATGGAGTGGCCGCCCTCGGCGCCCATCAGGGAGGCGATCCGGCCCTCGGCGCGGGCGGCCTCCATGTCGTCGGCGGTGCGGGCGAGCCGGAGCCGGTCGGGGTAGCGCTCGACCAGGGCGTGGACGAAGTCGATCTGTTCCAGGGTGGCGCTCACCGCGTGGTCGCCGGCCAGCCGGGTCGGCACGTAGACGGACCAGAACTGCGCGCCGACCCCGCCCTCCGCGAGGCGGGCGAGGTCGGTGTGCAGGCGGTCGCTCTGGTCGGCGGCGAGGTCGACCGCGCCGAGGTCGTACCCGGCCTGCTCGCGCATCGCCCACGGGAGGTCGTTGTGGCCGTCGACCACGGGGGCGGTGCGCAGCAGGGCCTTGGCGCGGTCCAGCGGGGTGGGGGAGTCCGGATCGGTAGTCATACCGGCTGTTCTACCCCACCCGCCGCCGGGGCTACTTGCCGAAGCCGAAGGAGGAGGATCCGGCCACCTTGGCGCGGAGCTTCTTGCCCTTCTCGGTGGCCTGGTTGTTCAGCTCGGCCTGGAAGTCGGTCATCCGCTCGGTCAGTTCGGGGTCGAACGCGGCCAGCATCCGCACGGCGAGCAGGCCGGCGTTGCGCGCGCCGGCCACCGAGACGGTCGCGACCGGGACGCCGGCCGGCATCTGGACGATGGACAGCAGGCTGTCCATGCCGTCCAGGTAGCGCAGCGGCACCGGCACGCCGATGACGGGCAGCGGGGTGACGGAGGCGAGCATGCCCGGCAGGTGGGCGGCGCCGCCGGCGCCGGCGATGATGGCCTTGAGGCCGCGCCGGTGGGCGTTCTCGCCGTACGCGACCATCTCGCGGGGCATCCGGTGCGCCGAGACGACGTCGACCTCGTAGGGGATCTCGAACTCGTCGAGGGCCTGGGCGGCGGCCTCCATGACGGGCCAGTCGGAGTCCGAGCCCATGACGATGCCGACGAGCGGGTTCGAAGGGGAGGAGGTCATTCGGTGATCGTTCCTCGCAGGTAGGCGGCCGCGTGGCGGGCGCGCTCGCGGACGTCGTCGAGGTCGTCCCCGAAGACGTTGACGTGGCCGACCTTGCGGCCGGGCTTCACGTCCTTCCCGTACATGTGGATCCGCAGGCCGGGGTCGCGGGCCATGCAGTGCAGGAAGGCGTGGTACATGTCCGGGTAGTCGCCGCCGAGGACGTTGACCATGACGGTCCACTTGGCGCGCGGCCGGGGGTCGCCGAGCGGGAGGTCGAGGACGGCCCGCAGGTGGTTCTCGAACTGCGAGGTGACGGCGCCGTCCTGGGTCCAGTGCCCGGAGTTGTGGGGGCGCATGGCGAGTTCGTTGACGAGGATCCGGCCGTCCCTGGTCTGGAACAGTTCGACGGCGAGGTGGCCGGTGATGCCGAGGTCGCCGGCGATGCGCAGGGCCAGCTGCTGGGCCTCGTCGGAGAGGGCGGGGTCGAGGTCCGGCGCGGGGGCGGTGACCTCGGCGCAGACGCCGTTCTCCTGGACGCTCTCCACCACCGGGTAGGCGACGGCCTGGCCGCTGGGCGAGCGGACGACGTTGGCGGCGAGTTCGCGGACGAAGTCGACCTTCTCCTCGGCGAGCACCGGGACGCCGGCCAGGAACGGCGCCTGCGCGTCCTCCTCGCCGTCGACGACCCAGACGCCCTTGCCGTCGTAGCCGCCGCGGACGGTCTTCAGCACGACCGGGTAGCCGGAGCCCTCGTTCGCGAAGGCGGTGACGTCGGCCGGGTCGGCGACGATCCGGTGGCGGGGGCAGGGCACGCCGATGGCGTCGAGCTTGGCCCGCATGACGCCCTTGTCCTGGGCGTTGACCAGCGCGTCCGGGCCGGGCCGGACGGCGATGCCGTCGGCTTCCAGGGCCCGCAGGTGCTCGGTGGGGACGTGCTCGTGGTCGAAGGTGATCACGTCGCAGCCGGCCGCGAAGCGGCGCAGCGTGTCGAGGTCGCGGTAGTCACCGAGGACGACGTCGGAGACCACCTGTGCGGCGGAGTCCTGGGGCGTGTCGGCGAGGAGTTTGAACCTGACCCCGAGCGGGATGCCCGCCTGGTGTGCCATGCGGGCCAACTGCCCGCCGCCGATCATGCCCACCACTGGAAAATTCACATTGCCCGGGGAAGTCACCCCGCCAGGATATCCGGGCCGGTCGGGGGTGGTGGAACCGCTGGGGTGGGCTGGGCGTCCCAGTCAACCCGGAGCCCTGGGGGCTGAGCCGTTCGGTGGAAGCGGGTAGCCTGGACGGCTAGGTCCTGGTCTGCGCAGTCCGATCATGTGCGTGCACGCAGGGCTCAAGGGGTGGACGCGTCCACGCGATCCGCTCTTCGACCCGCAGGCACATGGAGGCAGCCCGGTATGGCGACGACCGAAGCTTCGAGCCCTTCGCTCTCGCAGAAACTGCGGGGGCTGTCAGGCGAAGTGGTGAAGTTCGGCCTGGTCGGCCTGAGCGGCGTGGTGGTCAACTTCGCCGTGTTCTGGGTGTGCCTCAACGGGCTGGGCCTGGCCTCGCTGCGGTCCAACATCGCGGCGACGCTGATCGCCATCGCCACCAACTACCTGGGCTACCGCTACTGGCTGTACCGGGACCGCGACGCCGCCTCGCGCAAGCGGGAGATCACGCTGTTCCTGGTGTACAGCGGCATCGGCATGCTGATCGAGACCGGGGTGCTCGGCTTCTCGGTGTACGTGCTCGGCCTCGACTCGCACTACGAGCAGCTGGGCGCCAAGGTGGCCGGCCTCGCGGTGGCCACCGTGTTCCGCTTCTTCTCGTACCGGACCTGGGTGTTCAAGGCGCTGCCCGAGCCGGTCGCGCAGGACGCGAGCGGCACCGGCGGCACCGACGGCGCCAGCGGTCAGGAGCTGGCCGCCCAGGCCGAGCTGATGCTGGCCGCCGAGCAGATCCGCTACGCCAAGGCCGAATAGCCGGCCGGCCGTAACCCCCGGCCGCACCTAGGCCGCACCCCCGACCGGCTCCCGCCCCGGCTCAGTCCGTGTGGCTGCGGCCGAGGAAGAGCGCGAACACGGCGGGCTTCAGCGAGAGCAGTTCGAGCCGCCCGCCGTCCGCCTCCGCGAGGTCACGGGCGACGGCCAGGCCGATGCCGGTGGAGTTGCGGCCGCTGACGGCGCGTTCGAACACCCGGTTCCCGAGGTCCGGCGGCACACCGGCGCCCTGGTCCTGCACCTCGACCACCACCGAGGTGCCGGAGGGCCGGACCCGCAGGGTGATCGTCCCGGCGCCGTGCATCAGCGAGTTCTCGATCAGGGTGGCCAGCACCTGGGCGACGGTGCCCGGGGTGCCGACGGCGGTGACCCCGTGCAGGCCTTCCAGGGACAGCACCCGGCCGGTCTCGCGCAGCGACGGGCCCCACTCCTCGACCTGCTGCTTGATCACCTCGTCCAGGTCGAAGGCCACCGCGGTGGGGCTGCGCGGGTCGCGCTGGGTGGTGAGCAGCCGCTGGACGACGTCGGTGAGCCGTTCGACCTGCTGGAGGGCGATGGTCGCCTCCTCCTTGACGGTCTCCGGCTCCTCGGCGAGGGCGGTGATCTCCTCCAGCCGCATGGAGAGCGCGGTGAGCGGGGTGCGCAGCTGGTGCGAGGCGTCGGCGGCGAGCCGGCGTTCGGCGGTGAGCATCCGGGCGATCCGCTCGGCGCTGGTGTCCAGCACCTCGGCGACCCGGTCGAGTTCGGGCACCCCGTAGCGGCGGTCGCGGGGGCGCGGGTCGCCTGAGCCGAGCCGTTCGGCGGTCTCGGCCAGGTCGGTGAGCGGCCGGGCGAGCCGTTTGGCCTGCCAGACGGCGAGCGCCACGGCGGCCTGGACGGCCAGCAGGGCGACCACGCCGAGCAGCAGCAGCATGTTGGCGATCTCGTGGTCGACGTCCGCGCGGGACTGCTCGACGGTGACGACCTCGCCGCTGTTGCCGCGTTCGACGGCCTTCAGCAGGTGGCCGCCGGCCAGGCGTTCGCCGCTGGAGACGACGTCCTGGCCGGGGATCTGCACCTCGACGTAGCTGCCCTCGGTGACCTGGTTGTCGAAGGCCCGGCCGGTGACCGGCTCGCCCGCGGAGAGCCGGTTCTCGACCAGGGCGAGCACCCGGACGGCGGACGCGTCCACCCGGTCCTGGGCCGAGTTGACGATGGTGCGCTTCTCGACCAGGGCGAGCGGCACGCAGAACACCACGACCACCACCAGGACGACGCCCAGCAGCGAGTTGATCATCCGGCGTTTCACGCTGCCGCTCCCCGAGGTGCTCCGCTTCGTCGGCCGACTCCCGGCCGCGTTCTCCGTACGGGGCTAATTCTTCTCGAACCGGAAGCCCACTCCGCGCACGGTGGCGATGTAGCGCGGGTTCGCCGCGTCGTCGCCGAGCTTCTTGCGGAGCCAGGAGATGTGCATGTCCAGGGTCTTGGTGGAGGTCCACCAGGTGGTGTCCCAGACCTGCCGCATGATCTCCTCGCGGGTGACCACCCGGCCGGCGTCCCGGACGAGGACGCGCAGCAGCTCGAACTCCTTGGCGGAGAGGGTGAGCTCCTCCTCGCCGAGCCAGGCGCGGTGGGACTCGATGTCGATCTTCACCCCGTGCGCGCCGGTGGTGAGCTGGTCGACGTTGCCGCGCCGGAGCAGGGCGCGGACGCGGGCGAGCAGTTCGGCCAGGCGGAAGGGCTTGGTCACGTAGTCGTCGGCACCGGCGTCGAGGCCGACCACGGTGTCCACCTCGTCCGCGCGGGCGGTGAGCACCAGGACGGGGCAGCTCTTGCCGTCGGCGCGCAGGCGACGGCAGACCTCCAGGCCGTCCATCTCGGGCAGGCCGAGGTCGAGGACGACGAGGTCGACCTCCTCGGTCAGGCCCGCGGCCAGTGCGGTCGGACCGTCCTCGCGGACGAGCACCTCATAGCCCTCACGTCGCAGGGCTCGGGCGAGCGGTTCGGAGATCGCCGGATCGTCCTCGGCGAGCAGCACACAGGTCATGTGGTGATGGTAGTCCGCCCGGGTATGGCGGACTGCCTTGTGAGGTAGTTCACAGAGCGTGATCGTTACACAGGAGCCCCTTCAGACTCAACACGCCGTCGCAGACCGCCCGTTCGGCGAAGAATCCGGCCTTCAATCTTGAAATTGAAGGGAAATTTGCCCGTCTACCATGGATAGATCGGACGGATCTGCCGCGGACTTTGCCATTCCCCTACCTGATTCGTGGCTTTTGTCATCTGATAACGCTAAATATCGCCACGTAGAGTGGTTCCGTCCACGTCCGCCGCCACCCCCCTTGGCGGACGCTGTCAGGCAAGGAACCCCTACTCATGGCGTCTACCACCCTGGAAGCCGGCCTCACCCCGGCCTCGCCCAGCGGCAAGACCTTCCTCGGTCACCCCCGAGGGCTCGCCACGCTCTTCCTGAGCGAGATGTGGGAGCGCTTCAGCTACTACGGCATGCGCGCCCTGCTGGTGCTCTACATGACCGCCTCCGTCACGGACGGCGGCCTCGGCATGAAGCTGGCGACCGCCGGCGCCGTGTACAGCGTCTACACGGCGATGGTCTACCTGCTGGCCCTCCCGGGCGGCTGGATCGCCGACCGCTTCCTCGGCGCCCGCAAGACGGTCGCCATCGGCGGCACGATCATCATGGCCGGCCACTTCCTGCTGGCCGTGCCGTTCACCGGCGCGTTCTTCGCCGGTCTGGTCTGCATCGCGGTGGGCTCGGGCCTGCTCAAGGCCAACATCTCCACGATGGTCGGCCACCTCTACGACGGCCCGAACGACCCGCGCCGCGACGGCGGCTTCACGATCTTCTACATGGGCGTCAACCTCGGCGCGTTCTTCGCCCCGCTGGTGGTCGGCACCGTCGGCCAGAAGGTCGACTGGCACCTGGGCTTCGCCCTGGCCGGCATCGGCATGGCGCTCGGCCTGATCCAGTTCCTGCTGGGCACCCGCCACCTGAGCCCCACCAGCGACATCGTGACCTCGCCGATCGGCGCGGACGAGAAGCGCAAGATCTTCCGCAAGGCCGGCATCTGGCTGGCCGCGGCGGTCGTCTTCTACGGCATCGTCGTCTCCACCGGCCACTTCACCATCGACTGGGCCGTCTGGCCGCTGTCCATCGCCGGCCTGGCGATCCCCTTCTTCGTGTTCGCCAAGGTGAAGCGCGACAAGGACCTCAGCGCCGACGAGCAGTCCAAGATGAGCGGCTACATCTGGTTCTTCGTCGCCGCCGCCGTGTTCTGGATGATCTACGACCAGTCCGGCTCGACGCTGAACGTCTTCGCCAAGGACCACACCGCCTCGACGCTGTTCGGGATCAACTTCCCGTCCAGCTGGTTCCAGTCGCTCAACCCGCTGTACATCATGGCGCTGGCCCCGGTCTTCGCCTGGCTCTGGATCGCCCTGGCCCGCCGGTCGAAGAACCCCAGCACCACCATGAAGTTCGCCTTCGGTCTGCTGATGATCGGCGCCTCCTTCATGGTCATGATGCTGGCGATGGCCGCCGCCACCGGCGACACCAAGGTCACCCCGCTGTGGCTGGCCATGGTCTACCTGGTCCAGACCGTCGGCGAGCTCGCCCTCTCCCCCGTCGGCCTGTCCGTGACCACCAAGCTGGCGCCCGCCAAGTACGCCAGCCAGATGGTCGGCGTCTGGTTCCTCGCCGTCACCGCCGGTGACTGCGTGGCCGCCATCTTCCAGCTGGTGCTGGGCGACAAGGTGGTCGGCAGCAGCTGGTACTTCGCGGTCCAGGGCGGCATGGCGATCGTCGCCGGCCTCGCGCTCGCGATGTACCGCAAGCGGGTCGTCACGCTCATGGGCGACGTCCACTGACGCCCACACCAGCCCGCTCCGGGGCCGCCGCGGATTCCTGAGATCCGCGGCGGCCCCGGCCGTTTTTCGCTCGACAGCGCCACACAGGCCGTGCCTATGGTGCCCGGCATGACGACCGACCCGTTACCGCGCCAGCTCGCCCGCACCCGGCACTTCACCCTGGGCGCCCCCGCCCACCCGGGCATCACCGCCGACGGCGCCACCGTCCTGTTCCTGCGCAGCCGCGGCGGCACCGACCCGCTCGCCTGCCTCTGGGCGCTCGACACCGCCACCGGCCGGGAACGGCTGATCGCCGACCCGGCCGCGCTGGGCGCCTCCGTCGGCATCGCCGCGTACAGCACCGACGCCACCGGCCGGCTCGCCGCCTTCGCGCTGGACGGCACGCTGTGGCTGGCCGACACCGCTGACGGCACCGTCCGCGCCGTCCCCGTCCCCGGCCCGCCGCAGGACCCCCGCCTCGACCCGACCGGCCGCCGCATCGCCTACGTCAGCGGCGGCGTCCTGCGGGTGGCCGGTGCGGACGGTACGGGCGACCGGGCGCTGGCCGAGCCGGAGGCCGAGGACGTCGGCTACGGCCTGGCCGAGTACGTCGCCGCCGGGGAGATGCACCGCACCCGCGGCCACTGGTGGTCCCCCGACGGCACCGCCCTGCTGGTCGCCCGGGTCGACAACCGGACGGTCACCCGCTGGTTCCTCGCCGACCCCACCGACCCGGGGCAGCCGCCGCGCGTCATCCGCTACCCGCTGGCCGGCACCGCCAACGCCGAGGTCACGCTCTGGCTGCTCGGCCTCGACGGCGGCCGTACGGAGGTCCACTGGGACCGCGCCTCCTTCGAGTACCTGACCGCCGCCGGGTGGGACGACCACGGGCCGTACGCCGCCGTGCAGAGCCGCGACCAGCGCACCGTCCGTACGCTGGCGATCAGGGCGAACGGGGACACCCGGGTGCTCTCCGAGCGGACCGACCCGCGGTGGGTCGAACTGCTCCCGGGACTGCCGGTGCGGACGGCGGGCGGCGCGCTGGTCGACACCGCCGACGACGGCGACACCCGGCACCTGACCGTGGACGGTGAGCCGGTCACCCCTGCGGGGCTACAGCTGCGGGCCGTCCTCGGGACGGAGGGCGAGACGGTGCTGTTCACCGCCTCCGAGGAGCCCGCCGAGACCCACCTGTGGACGTACGAACCGGGATGCGGCGTACAAAGGCTGAGCAGCGGGCCCGGCGTACACGGCGGCGTCGAGCGCGGCGGCACGCTGGTCCTCACCACCGGCGGCCGCGCCACCGTCCTGCGGGAGGGCCGCCCGCCGCTGCCGCTCGCCTCGTACACCGAAGCGCCCGTCGTCACCGCACGCCCCGAGCTGCTCCGCCTCGGCCCGCGCGAACTGCGCGCCAACCTCTTCCTGCCCACCGGCCACCGCCCCGGCGGCACCCCGCTGCCCGTCCTGCTCGACCCGTACGGCGGGCCCGCGATGCAGAAGGCCACCACCGGCGGCGCCTGGCACGAGCAGGTGTCGCAGTGGTTCGCCGACCAGGGCTTCGCGGTGCTGGTGGCGGACGGGCGCGGCACCCCGGGGCGCGGGCCGCGCTGGGACAAGACCATCTACGGCGACAAGGCCGGGCCGGCGTTGGAGGACCAAATCGAGGCCCTGCACGAGGCCGCCCGGCTGCGACCCGGACTGCTGGACCTCGACCGGGTCGGCATCCGGGGCTGGTCGTACGGCGGCTTCCTCGCCGCCCTCGCGGTGCTGAGGCGCCCCGACGTCTTCCACGCCGCCTCGGCCGGGGCCGCCCCCACCGACCAGCGGCTGTACGACACCCACTGGCAGGAGCGCTTCCTCGGCCACCCCGACGAGCATCCCGAGCACTACGACAGCAGCTCGCTCATCACCGAGGCCCCGAAGCTGAGCCGCCCCCTGCTGCTGATCCAGGGCCTGGCCGACGACAACGTCTTCCCCGTCCACGCCCTGCGGCTCTCCAACGCCCTCCTCGCCGCCGGCCGCCCGCACGAGGTCCTGCCGTTGCGTGGCACCGGCCACCGGCTGACGGAGGAAGCGACGGTGGAGAACCTGCTGCTGCATGAACTGGAGTTCCTGCGGCGGTCATTGGGCAGGTAGAGCATGAGCGCGCAGGAAGTCGGCCGGGCCGACTTCCTGCGCACGCCCTCACCCCCCGAGGACGCGGATGGCCTCCGGGCTCTCCGGGGAGTCCAGCCACATGGTGTGGGCGTCCGGGGTAGCGGTGAGGCCGAAGCGGGCGGGGCCGGGGCGGCCCCGGGCGTCCCACCGGCGCCGGGCGGCCTCCACCTCGTCCCAGAGGTTCCGGGGGCCGGACTGGTACACCTCGTACGCGGTGCGGCCACGCTCGTAGTCGGCCGAGGCCCAGGAGCGGGTGTCGCGGCTGTGGAGCCACAGGGTGTACGCGCCGTCGTCGTGGCGCTCTGCCCGCCAGAACACACCGAGCACGGCCGCCCCGATGACGAACTGCTCGAACCACCCGCCCGTGTCAGGCGGGGCGAGGGTGGTGGTGGTCCGCACCCCGTCGGCGGGCCACTCCCGGCCGCGCAGGTAGTCCTCGAACGGCGGCCGGTCAGTGCGCTGTTGGCGCAACCGCATGAACGCCAGCTCCGTGCGGTGGTCGCCGATCTTCATGGCCGCGCGGATGTGCTGCTCGGCCAGTTCCAGATCCCGCTCACGATGCCAGACCCGAGAGCTTGATCGTTCGGGCGTGGGCCGGCTGACGGCGTCTCGTTCGGAGCGACTCCCAACTCCGCTGAGCATCGCTACCGTTGTCCCATGACGGATCTACGCCGGGTGCCGGTCGACGAGGTGTTGGAACGCGTCGAGACGGCCTTGGGGACCCGGCTCGACAAGGCGACGGTGGTCCGCAAACGCCGGTCCGTGGGAGCCGGTACGGAGCGTGGCACCTGGGTGCGCATCGAACGGCGCGGACTCGACCGAATCGGCGTCCAAGGCGGGGACGGGACCCCCTCCGCTGAGGCGCTGCACGGGATCGCGAAGCCCGCGTGGCTGGCCGGCGTCGCCTGGCGGGACGACGCCGAGCCGGTGATGTGGCGGGCCGATGAAACCGAACTGCTGCCATCCACCCCAGTGGGGTCCGCAGTTGTGGCCGAGGACCCCGCTTTGCCGTCCAACTGGTGGCCGGCGCTGAATACCTCCCTCGACGCGCTCGCGAAGCAACGGACGAATCGGATCGCCACACCGGACATGGAGACGATTACCCAGGAGCTGGTGAGTCGAACGATCAGCCAGGTGTTCCCCAAAATCGACGCTGCGGTGAGCGAGTGGTGTCCGGCGCATGCGGATCTGAACTGGGCGAACGTGACAGCGCCCGAGTTCTGCGTCTTCGACTGGGAGGACTGGGGCATGGCCCCACGTGGTCTGGACGCTGCCACGCTGTGGGCGGCGTCGCTTGCCGTACCGGCGCTGGCCGATCGCGTTCGCATCGAGCGGAGCGGCGACTTCGCAAGCCGGGACGGCAAGCTGATGACCTTGTTCGTCGCAGCGAAGATCCTCGGGCCGCATGCGCATCCCGAGGACCCGCGCCTTGAGGGCGCCCGCGTGTTGGCGGAGCAGGTGGCGAAGGAGCTTCAGGCGGACTGACGCAGAGCTGGCAACCGGCGCGGCACACTGGCCTCTGCGCACCATCGGAGAGGACGCCATGGCTCTTCGGATCCCCACCCTTCGCCAGCGACGGCTCGGCGCCGAACTGCGAAGGATGAGAGAGCAAGCTGGCTTCGGCGGCAGCCAGCTCGCCCGTCTGCTCGGGGTGACTCCCGCCCTGGTGAGTCAGATGGAGATCGGGAAGTCCGCCGTCAGCGTGGCTCGTCTCCATCAGATCGCGGAGGCTTGCATGTGTGCCAATTCGCCTCTGGTCGAGGCGCTCGCCGACATGGCAAGGGAGAGAGAAACCGGCTGGTGGGAGGAGTACAGCCTGCGGCTGCCCACAGACCTACTCGATGTGGCAGCGATCGAGGCGCATGCACGGCGGATCGCCACCTACTCGATCACCTTCCTGCCCGGGCTGCTTCAGACCCCGGCCTACGCCGCGTCGGTGTTCGCCCGCGCCATCCCGCCGTTGCCGCAGTCAGACATTGATCTCCGCTTGGCCTTCCGCTTGCGGAGGCAGCAGATCGTCCGCAACGGCGCTACGCCATACACGGCGTTCATCCATGAAGCGGCGCTACGCATGCAGTTCAGCGGGCCAGAGGCGCTTGCCGAGCAACTCGGCGCACTCATCGACCATTCCGAGAGCCATGACATCTCAGTTCGGGCCGTGCCGTTTAAGATCGAATCACTGCCCGGCCCCAGCGAGAATTTCGTCTATGTCGCCGGTCCGGTTCCCGAGTTGGACGCAGTGCAGATCGACATCAGCTTCGGGTGTCCGCTCTTCGATGCACCCTCCGACCTGGCAAGCTACCGCGAGATCCTCGATCGGATGGCATCCGTAGCCCTCTCTGAGGAGGACTCCCGAGACTTCATCCGATCCATCAAGAAGGAGATAGAGGGTAATCATGAGTAGCCCTGCATGGCAGAAGTCCAGCTACTCCGGCTCCAGCAATGCATGTGTTGAGGTTCGGGCTGCCGGCGCGGGCGTTGAACTTCGAGAGTCCGACGAGGGCGAGGTGGTCCTCCGGACGACTCACACTGCGTTTGATGCGTTCCTGCGAGCTGCCAGGGCCGGCGAGTTCGACCGCCTGGTCACCGCCCCCTGAGCGAATCGTTCCGGCAGCCTCCTGCTTCCCGCAGGAGGCCGCCGGTGGCTAGCCTGGCTCCCATGACCAACTCCGCGTGGCAGAAGTCCAGCTACTCTGCCGCAAGCGACAACTGCGTCGAGGTGCGCTCCATCGACGGTTTGATCGAAGTACGCGAGTCCGACGACGCGGACGTCATCGTCCGTACCACCCGCCTCAACCTCGCAGCCTTCCTCCAGGGCGCCAAGGCCGGCGAGTTCGACCACCTCACCACCATCCCCTGAACGAATCGTTCCGGCGGCCTCTTGCTGGGAGCAAGAGGCCGCCGGTGGAGGAGATGCGGCCAAGTTGGCAGGGTCGGGCACCAACTACGCTTGTGGGTCGCACTCTTGATGGTGGCCGCCGAGTCGGGGACCGTCATGCACATCCACGCAACCGAGTTGCAAGGGGAAGTTGCCATGACACTACGGTTCATCGGGATCGACCCCAACACGGGAGACGACGAGTGCCCGACCGTCTGGTACGACGACGAAGCCGACGAGATCGTCGTACAGGGCTGGAAGGCCACCGAGAAGCTGCGCGCCACGGCGACCACCCCCTCTCCTACCCAAGCTGTCGTGCCGGACCTCTGGCACCACTACGGCCGCGCCCGCGCCGACACGGAGCGGACCGTCCCCGGCGCCTTCCACTGGGTCTGGGCCCAGGACGGCGGGCCAGGAGTCGAGGTGCTGGGGGACTTCACCGGCCTCGTCGTGGCCGACCTCGGCGCGGGCGCCGCCCGTCATGCCGCCCACCTCGTCACCCACTACGCTCCGGCTCGGGTCGATGCCGTCGATGCCTCCCCCGCGCAGCACGCGATGGCCTGCGACCTCTACGGCCACCTCGCACCGCACCTGCGCACGGTACGCTCCGACGCGACCGCGCACCTGGAGGAGCATCCAGACGAGTACGACGTGCTCTACTCGGTGTTCGGCAGCCTCGACTTCGCCGACCCCCGCCGGCTGCTTCCGGCCGCTGCCCGCGCCCTTCGACCCGGCGGACTGCTGGCCGCCTCCACTCTGGGCCACTACCTCGGTGGTGCCCCCGCTGAACCGGACGTCCAGCACGCCGACGTTCCGGCCCGCACCACGGACGGCGCCCCGGCAACCATGCACCGCTGGGTTCTCCAGGAGACCGTCTGGACGAAGCTGTTGGACGAGTCGGGGTTCACGAAGATCAGTGTCGACCGGCTCCCTCCTGCCGTACCGGGTGCACGTGCTGCCGACACCCTGCTTGTCTGCGCCTACCGTCAGCCCTGATGACCCCGGGAGAAGTCGGCATCAGGGCCTGCTGGCCCTTCCGCCGCCACCTGAGCAAGACGGTCCCCGGGCTCAGACCTCCCGGACGCCCGCGCGCCAGACCGCGGCCGTCAGCGGCACGCCCGGGCGGTACGCCAGGTGCACGTGCGAGGGCGCGTCCAGCAGCAGCAGGTCCGCCCGCGAGCCGACCGCCACCGACCCCACGTCCGTGCGCCGCAGCGCGTGGGCGCCGCCGGCCGTGGCCGCCCACACCGCCTCGTCGGGGGTCATGCCCATCTCCCGGACCGCGACCGCGATGCAGAACGCCATCGAACTGGTGAAGCTGGAGCCCGGGTTGCAGTCGGTGGAGAGTGCCACCACGGCCCCCGCGTCGAGCAGCCGCCGCCCGCTCGGGTACTCGGCGCGGGTGGAGAACTCCGCACCCGGCAGCAGCGTCGCGACCGTCGCCGACCCCGCCAGCGCCGCCACGTCCTCGTCCGTCAGGTGGGTGCAGTGGTCCGCCGAGGCGGCCCCCAGCTCCACCGCGAGCTGCACACCGGGCCCGTACGTGAGCTGGTTGGCGTGCACTCGCGGCGTGAGGCCCTTCTCGACCCCCGCCGTCAGAACAGCCCTCGCCTGGTCGCCATCGAAGGCGCCCTGCTCGCAGAACACGTCCACCCAGCGGGCGTGCGGGGCGCAGGCGTCCAGCATCTCGCCGGTGACCAGGTCGACGTACCCGGCCGGGTCGTCGGCGTACTCGGGCGCGACCACGTGCGCGCCCAGGTAGGTGGTCTCCGGGGTGTGCCGCGCGGCGATCCGCAGCGCCCGCGCCTCGTCGGCGACGGTCAGCCCGTAGCCGGACTTGCACTCGATCGTGGTGGTGCCCTGCCGCAGCGCCTCCCGGACGAACCCGGCCAGGTTGGCCTCCAGTTCGGCGTCACTCGCCGCCCGGGTGGCCGCCACCGTCGTACGGATGCCGCCCGCCGAATACGCCTGCCCGGACATCCGAGCGTTGAACTCGGCGGTCCGGTCCCCCGCGAACACCAGGTGGGCGTGCGAGTCGACGAAGCCGGGCAGCAGCGCCCGCCCCTCGGCGTCGAAGCGCTCGTCCGCTGCCGGGGCCTGGGCTGCCGGGCCGACCCAGGCAACCGTTCCGCCGTCGATCACCACGGCCGCGTCGGTGAGCAGGCCGAGCGGCCCGGTGCCGTGCCCGGTGTCGTTGGTGACCAGGCTGCCGATGCCGGTGATCAGGGTGGTCGGGGTGCTCAAGACAAAGCCTTCCGAAGGGGGTTGGAGGAACGTCTCAGTGGCGAACGGCTCAGTGGCGAACGGCTCAGTGGTGAACGGCTCAGTGGTCCAGCACGCCGATCGACTCCCGCAGCGCGCCCGGCACGTCCGCGACGAGCTGGTGCACGCCGTCCCGGACGATCTGCCGGCCGCCGACCACCACGTGCCGCACGTCGGCCGCCGAGGCCGCGAAGACGGCGGTCTCGGCGCCGAGCCGGGGCGGCGGGCCCGCGGTGCGCACCGAGTCCAGGGCGATCACGGTGAAGTCGGCGAGCGCGCCGGCCTCGATCCGCCCCGCCTCCGGCCAGCCGAGCGAGGCGTGCCCGTCCTCGGTGCCGGCCCGCAGCAGGAGGTTGGCCGTCCAGTGCCCGCGGGTGCGGGTGCGCAGCCGCTCGTTCAGCTCCAGGGCGCGGGCCTCCTCGAACGGGTCGATGACGGCGTGGCTGTCGCTGCCCAGGGTGACCGGGCAGCCCGCCGAGGCGAGTCGGCGGGCCGGGCCGATGCCGTCCGCGAGGTCCCGCTCGGTGGTGGGGCACATGCAGATGGTGGTGGAGGTGTCGGTGAGGAGCCGGACGTCCTCGTCGGTGAGGTGGGTGGCGTGCACGGCCGAGGTGCGCGGGCCGAGCACGCCGTGGTCGGCGAGCAGCCGGGTCGGGGTGACGCCGTGCGCGGCGAGGCAGGCGTCGTTCTCGGCGGTCTGCTCGGACAGGTGGACGTGCAGCGGCGCCTCGCGCACCGCCGCCCACTGGGCGACGGTGCCCAGCTGTTCGGCCGGGACGGCCCGCACCGAGTGGACGGCGGCGCCGATCCGGGCGTGCTCGCGGGGTTTGAGCGCGTCCGCCCGCACCGCCCAGGCCTCGGCGTCGCCGTCGCTGAACCGCTGCTGCGGCCTGGTCGGTTCGGCGCCGAAGCCGGCGGACAGGTAGCAGGTGTCGAGCAGGGTGATCCGGATGCCGGCCCGGGCGGCGGCCTCGATCAGCGCCTCGCCCATCGCGTTGGGGTCGTCGTAGCGGGCGCCGCCGGGGGCGTGGTGCAGGTAGTGGAACTCGCCGACGGCGGTCACCCCGGCCAGCGCCATCTCGGCGTAGACGGCGGTGGCGAGCGCCAGGTAGCGGTCCGGGTCGAGCGCCCCGGCGAACCGGTACATGGTGTCGCGCCAGGTCCAGAAGGTGCCGGAGCCGACCTGGACGTGCCCGCGCAGCGCCCGGTGGAAGGCGTGCGAGTGGGCGTTCGCCTGGCCGGGCAGCAGCAGCCCGTCGAGGCGGACGGCCCCGGGCGGGCAGGGCCCGCTGTCCGGGGTCACCGCGGTGATCCGGCCGCCGGGGCCGACGGTGATCAGCACGTCCGGCTCGACCACCGGCCCGTTGTCGTGCGGCAGCCAGGCGTACTGCGCCCAGTACGCCACCGGCTCGGTCCCCGAGGTCAATGGGCTCAGCGACACGCCAGGTCCTCCAGTACGTCGGCGAGGGCGGCGACCCCGGCCAGGCAGTCGGCCTCCTCGGCGTGCTCGGCCGGGGAGTGCGAGACTCCGGTGGGGTTGCGCACGAACAGCATGGCGGTCGGGATTGCGGACGCCAGGATCCCGGCGTCGTGTCCCGCGCCGGTGGGCAGCACCGGGGCGTCGAGCAGCTTGGCGAGCCGGTCGCGCAGCGGGCCGTCGAAGTCCACCACCGGGGTGTAGGACTCGCGGGTCAGCTCGACCCGGACGCCGTCGCGCCCGCCGCGTTCGGCGGCGGCCTGCTCGATCTCCTCGACCAGCGCGGTGAGCGTCGCCTCGTCGGCGGCCCGGGAGTCCAGCCAGCCGCGCACCAGCGAGGCGATCGCGTTGGTGCCGTTGGGCTCGACCGCGACCTTGCCGAAGGTGGCCAGCGCGCCCGCCTGCCGGGCCTTCTTGCGGGCCGCGAGCACGGTGTTGGCGTACGTCAGCATCGGGTCGCGGCGGTCCTCGATCCGGGTGGTGCCGGCGTGGTTGGCCTCGCCGTGGAAGTCGAACCGCCAGCGGCCGTGCGGCCAGATCGCGCTGGCCACGCCGACCGGCCGGTCCTCGGCGAGGTGGCGGCCCTGCTCGACGTGGAGTTCGACGAAGGCACCGATCCGGGCCAGCCGGTCGTCGTCCGCGCCGATCGCGCCCGGGTCGTAGCCGGCCCGCTCCATCGCGTCGGGCAGCCGGACGCCGTCGGCGTCGCGCAGCTCGTACGCGGCCTCGCGGGAGAGCACGCCGGCGGACAGCCGGGAGCCGATGCAGGCCACGCCGAACCGGGCGCCCTCCTCGTCGCCGAAGTTGGTGATCGCCAGTGGGCGGGTGAACTCGGCCCCGCGGCTGCGGAGTTCGTCCAGGGCCGCGAAGGAGGAGACCACGCCGAGCGGGCCGTCGAAGGCGCCGCCGTCCGGGACGGAGTCCAGGTGCGAGCCGGTGACGACCGCCCCGCCCGCGTTCGGATCGCCCAGCCAGGCCCACTGGTTGCCGTTGCGGTCCAGCTCGTAGGCGAGGCCGCGGTCACGGGCCTGCTGCTCGAACCAGGCCCGGCACTCGGCGTCGGCGGAGTTCCAGGCGAAGCGGCGGTAGCCGCCGGAGGCGGCGGAGCGGCCCACGGGGAGCAGCTCCGCCCACATCTCTTCGAACGAGGACGTCACAGCTCACCCATCGGGACGCGGACCCCGCGCTCGGCGGCGACCTCGCCGGCCCGGTCGTAGCCGGCGTCCACGTGCCGGATCACACCCATGCCCGGGTCGTTGGTGAGCACCCGGCGGATCTTCTCGCCGGCCAGCGCGGTGCCGTCGGCGACGGTGACCTGGCCGGCGTGGATCGAGCGGCCGATGCCGACGCCGCCGCCGTGGTGGATGGAGACCCAGGACGCGCCGGAGGCCACGTTGACCATGGCGTTGAGCAGCGGCCAGTCGGCGATCGCGTCCGAGCCGTCCAGCATCGCCTCGGTCTCCCGGTACGGGGAGGCGACCGAGCCGCAGTCGAGGTGGTCGCGGCCGATCACGATCGGCGCGGACAGCTCGCCGGAGGCGACCATGTCGTTGAAGCGCTCGCCGGCCTTGTCGCGCTCGCCGTAGCCGAGCCAGCAGATCCGCGCGGGCAGGCCCTGGAAGTGCACCTTCTCCTGGGCCATCTTGATCCAGCGGTGCAGCGACTCGTTCTCCGGGAAGAGGTCGAGGACGGCCTTGTCGGTCTTGTGGATGTCCTGCGGGTCACCGGACAGCGCCGCCCAGCGGAACGGTCCCTTGCCCTCGCAGAACAGCGGCCGGATGTACGCGGGGACGAACCCGGGGAAGGCGAACGCGCGGTCGTAACCGGCCAGTTGGGCCTCGCCGCGGATCGAGTTGCCGTAGTCGAAGACCTCGGCGCCCGCGTCCTGGAAGCCGACCATCGCCTCGACGTGCCGGGCCATCGACTCGCGGGCCCGCTGGGTGAACTCGGCGGGCTTGGCCGCCGCGTAGTCCGCCATGTCGTCGAAGGCGACGCCCACCGGCAGGTAGGCGAGCGGGTCGTGGGCGCTGGTCTGGTCGGTGACGATGTCGATCGGCGCGTCCATCGCGAGCAGCTGCGGGACCAGCTCGGCGGCGTTGCCCAGCACGCCGATGGACAGCGGCTGCCGCTTGTCGCGGGCGGCGGTGGCCAGCTCCAGCGCGTGCCCGAGGTCCTTGGCCTCGACGTCCAGGTAGCGGTGCTCGATCCGGCGGGCGATCCGGGACGGGTCGCAGTCGATGCAGATCGCCACGCCGCCGTTCATGGTGACGGCCAGCGGCTGGGCGCCGCCCATGCCGCCGAGGCCGGCGGTGAGGGTGATGGTGCCTTCCAGCGTTCCGTTGAACCGCTTGTTGGCGACGGCGGCGAAGGTCTCGTAGGTGCCCTGCAGGATGCCCTGGGTGCCGATGTAGATCCACGAGCCGGCGGTCATCTGCCCGTACATGGTGAGCCCGAGGCTCTCCAGCCGGCGGAACTCCTCCCAGTTGGCCCAGTCGCCGACCAGGTTGGAGTTGGCGATCAGCACCCGCGGCGCCCACTCGTGGGTCTGCATGACGCCGACCGGCCGCCCGGACTGGACCAGCATGGTCTCGTCCTGCTTCAGCCCCTGGAGCGTCTTCACCATCGCGTCGAACGAGCGCCAGTCCCGCGCCGCCTTGCCGGTGCCGCCGTAGACGACCAGCTTCGACGGGTGCTCGGCCACCTCGGGGTCGAGGTTGTTCATCAGCATCCGCAGGGCCGCCTCCTGCTGCCACCCCTGCGTCGTGAGCCCCGTCCCGCGCGCCGCCCTGACCTCACGCGGCCCGCTCGCCTGCTGCACCATGTCCCGGCCTCCCTGCGGATGGATTCATTCAGATTCAGCTCGGCTGAATATATCCAAACAACCAGCTCCCGACCAGACCCCGGACCCATCCGATCAGCCCCGCCGCCGACCGGCTCGGCGCGCTAGCCTGAACCCGGCGAACACCAGCCACTCGGCCCAGCGACGAGAACGGAGAACACGATGACTGCGATCACCGTGCGGCCCGGCAAACTGCGGGATGTGGCGGAGGAGATCGAGCGGAGCACCGGCCTCCGCGTCCAGATCATCGGAGGAACCCTGGTGATGTCCCCCACTCCTCGCGGCAAGCACGCGGGGACGGTCAAGCGCCTGTCCCGCCAACTCGACGGCAACCTCCCGGCCGGTCTCGGCGCCTACGAGGTCTCCTCGATCAACATGCCCGACGACGCCGAGGACTACGCGACACCCGACCTGGTCGTCCTGCCGTCCGACTGGGAGGACGACGACGACTGGCTGGCCGACCCGCACGACGTCGAGCTCGCCGTAGAGGTCATCGCCACCTCCGAGCGGGTCAGCCACATCGCGACCGAAACGAGCTGGTACGCCGTCGCGGGCGTGCCGGTCCTCCTCGCGGTCGACCCCCGCAAGGGTGTCTGGACGCTTCGCACCCACCCCCGCGACGGCGAGTACCAGGGCGTGCTGCACGGCAAGTACGGCGAGCCCGTCCCCCTGCCCGCACCGCTGCCCGCCGAACTGGACACCTCCGCGCTGCCGCTGTACGCACCCCGCGCCTGAGTCACGCCGCGGCGTCGCCGTCCCAGTCGATGCCGATCTCGGCGAGCCAGCGGCGGTCGGCGGCGTCGGGGGTGGGCGGGGTCGGCGGGCGGGGGATGTTCTGGACCGGGCCGAGGCCGTACTTCTCGGCGGCCGCGGCGGCTGCGCGGGCGTCGGGTTCGATGACGCCGACGTGCACGGCGGACTCGTCTCCCGGGTCGAGGACGGTCAGTTCGGGATCGGGCAGGCGCCGCAGGGTGACGCGGCGTCCGCAGGTGGGGCAGGACCATTCGTCGACACCCGAGGCCAGGCGGGCGACGAACTTCATCTCGTGGATCACGCGCATGGGCGGCACCCCCTGCTGTAGGGGATGCCCGGGTTCGTGACGGCTACTCCCCGCCGTGTCTACTCCAAAAACAGGCCACGTGCCGCGGCGGACTGCTCGATGGCCTCCAACCTGGCTTCCGCGCCCGGGAGTTCGTCGCACATGCGCTGCAACAGCACCCGGCCGAGCATCATCGGCGCGCACGCGGTGTCGAAGACCAGCCCGGTGCCGACGGCGGCCGGCAGCATCAGGTCGGAGAGCTTGGCGACCGGCGCGAAGGCGCTGTCGGCGACGGTCAGCACCGTCAGCCCGCACTCGCGGGCCACCACCAGCGCGTCCATCAGCTCCCGCGGGTAGCGCGGCAGCGCGAAGCAGAGCAGCGCGGTGGCCCCGGCCGCGGCGGCCTGTTCCAGCCGGTCGGCGAGCATGCTGCCGCCCTCGTCGAGGAGGCGGATGTCCGGGTGCACCTTGGCGGCGAAGTAGGCGAAGCCGCGCGCCTGCGCGGAGGCGGCCCGCAGGCCGAGCACCGGCAGCGGGCGGGAGGCGGCGAGCAGCCGGGCGGCGCGGGTGATCGGCTCGGGGTCGGCGAGGAGTTCGGCGAGGTGGCGCAGGTGGGCGATCTCGGCGAGCACGGCCTGCTGGTGCTCGTTGCGCACCGCGTCGTCGGGGGTCTCCGGCGCGGCGGGTTCGCCCGCACCGAGTTCGCGCAGCTGTTTGCGCAGTGCCGGGTAGCCGTCGTAGCCGAGGGCGACCGCGAAGCGGGTGACGGAGGGTTGGCTGACGCCGGCGAGTTCGGCGACCTCGACGCTGGAGAGGAACGGCGCCTCGGTGGCGTGCCGGACCAGCGAGTGCGCGATCCGCCGCTGGGTCGGGGTCAGTCGGTGGCCTTCGAACAGCTGGAGCAGCCGGGCGGAGGGGCCGACCGTGCCGGCCTCGTCGGTGGCGGTCATCAGCGGTACCTCCGGATGCGAGCGATTCGGACGACGACTGTGCAGCAGTGCGTCGCGCCTGGCAAAGACGTCTCGTACGGCGGGACGCCGGGCGAGACGGCCCGAGCGGGTGGGAGCTCGGGGTAACCCTGAATTCTCCCTGAACCCGCCCGGATTCCCCCACCGACGGATGGACCGCGCCCCCGGCGCGGGCCCAGGCTGTTTCCATGGACACTCGCCAGGACGACCTGCGGCGCGACCTCGACGCCGCCCTGCATGCTCGCAAGGACCTCGGCAAGGAGTACGAGCCGGAGCTGGTCGACTCGTTCCTGAGCCGTCTGGACGCCCGACTGGACGCCCGGGTCGAGCGCCGGGTGGCCGAGCGGATGGACGACTACGAGCCCGCGCACCGGCGCCGGCCGCACCACCAGGGGCCGGGGCCCGGCCGCTCCGGCAACCGGCTGGCGGTGATCTCGCTGGCCCTCGGCATCCCGCTCACCGCGATCGCGGCCAGCCCGCAGGGCGGCGGCTTCTACGGCCTGCTGGTCAGTTGGGCGGGCATCGTCGGCGTCAACTTCGCCGCCGCGTTCGGCAACCGCCGGGACCGGGACGAGCCGCGGTCCCGGCCCCGGTCCCGGGACGACTGGGACTGAGCCCCGCCGCCCGCACCAGCCGCCCCACCGCCCGCACCGGGCCCGACGGCCCGTCACACCGATCGCACCGATCGCACCGATCGCACCGTGTCAGCCCGGCTCACACCAGCTCAGGCCAGCGGCCCGGTGACCCGCTCCACGGCCCGCACCAGCTCCCCGGAGGCGACCAGCGCGGCGGCCGCCTCCAGGTCCGGCGACAGGAAGCGGTCGCGGCCGGCGCCGCCGACCCCCGCTTCCCGGGCGGCGGCCATGGCGGCCGTGGTGGCCGGGGCCGTCCGGCCCGCGCCGTCGGCCTGCCGGCGGATCTCCAGGGCGCGGGCGGCGGCGGTGAGTTCGACGGCGAGGATCCGGCCGAGGTTGTCGACGGACTGGCGCAGCTTGCGGGCGGCGGACCAGCCCATCGACACGTGGTCCTCCTGCATCGCGGAGGACGGGATCGAGTCGACCGAGGCCGGGACGGCGAGCCGCTTGTTCTCGCTGACCAGCGCCGCCTGGGTGTACTGGGCGATCATCAGGCCGGAGTCCACGCCGGGGTCGTCGGCCAGGAAGGCCGGCAGGCCGTGCGAGCGGGCCTTGTCGAGCAGCCGGTCGGTGCGGCGCTCGGAGATGGAGCCGAGGTCGGCGGCGGCGATGGCGAGGAAGTCCAGCACGTACGCGACCGGGGCGCCGTGGAAGTTGCCGTTGGACTCCACCCGGCCGTCCGGCAGCACCACCGGGTTGTCGACCGAGGCGGCCAGCTCGCGGGAGGCGACCAGCTGGGCGTGGGCGAGGGTGTCCCGGCCGGCGCCGGCCACCTGCGGGGCGCAGCGGATCGAGTAGGCGTCCTGGACCCGCGGCGCGTCGTCCTGGTGGTGGCCGGTGAGGCCGGAGTCCTTGAGGACGGCCAGCATGTTGGCGGCGCTCAGCGCCTGGCCCGGGTGGGGGCGGATCGGGGCGTGCAGTTCGGGGGCGAGCACCTTGTCGGTGCCGAGCAGCGCCTCCAGGGTCATCGCGGCGGTGATGTCGGCGGTGGTGTACAGCCGCTGCAGGTCGGCGATGGCCATCACCAGCATGCCGAGCATGCCGTCGGTGCCGTTGATGAGGGCCAGGCCCTCCTTCTCCAGCAGTTCGACGGGCTCGATGCCGGCGGCGGCGAGCAGTTCGGCGGCGGGCTTCTCCACGCCGTCCGGGCCGGTGGCCACGCCCTCGCCCATCAGGACCAGCGCGCAGTGCGACAGCGGCGCGAGGTCGCCGGAGCAGCCGAGCGAGCCGAACTCCCGGACCACCGGGGTGATGCCCGCGTTGAGCAGGGCGGCCATGGTCTGCGCGACCAGCGGGCTTACGCCGGTCCGGCCGGAGGCCAGCGTCTTCATCCGCAGGAAGACGAGTGCCCGGACGACCTCGCGCTCGACGGCCGGTCCCATCCCGGCCGCGTGCGAGCGCACCAGCGACCGCTGGAGCTGCGCCCGCAGTTCGGGGCTGATGTGCCGGACGGCGAGCGCGCCGAATCCGGTCGACACGCCGTAGACGGGGCGCGGTTCGGCCGCGAGGGCGTCGATCCGTGCCCGCGCCGTCGCCATCTCGGCGAGCGCGTCGGGGCCTATCTCGACCCGGGCGTTCCCCCGGGCGACGGCCAGCACGTCCTCGGCGCTGACGTCGGCCTTGCCGACCTGGACCAGCGGAGCGTCGGGGGCCACAGCACTGTGCATATCCATATACACCATCACATCAGGTGAATGAAGATATGACAACAGGTGGTCGCCATCCGAAACGGCCACGATGGCACACCCGGACCGGCCAGCAGGATTTTCACCCGGGCCGCCCCGTGCCGCACGCTGGTGGCCACGGACACGCACGGAGGTGGCAGGGCGATGACGCGGGCGACGGCACGGCGCCGGGTGGTGCGGCTGCGGGGGGACGAGCGCGGGGTGCGGCCGGACTCGCTGGCGGCGGAGGAACCGCTGGAGATCCGGCTCGGCGGCGAGCCGCTGACCGTCACCATGCGCACCCCCGGGCAGGACTTCGACCTGGTGGCCGGGTTCCTGGTCGGCGAGGGGCTGGTGCACACCTCCGAGGAGCTCGCGGCCCTGCGGTACTGCGCCGGGACGGACGAGTCCGGCGCCAACACCTACAACGTCGTCGACGCCACCCTGCGCGGCGCCGCCCGCGCGCTGCCGCTGTCCGCGCACCGCAACCTGCTCACCACCAGCGCCTGCGGCCTGTGCGGCCGGGACACGGTGGACGCCGTCCGCACCCACGTCCGCCACCCGGTGGGCGAGGACCCGCTCACCGTCCCGCCGTCCCTGCTGTACGGCCTGCCGGAGCGGCTGCGGGCCGCCCAGCGCACCTTCGAGTCCACCGGCGGCCTGCACGCGGCCGGCCTGTTCGACGCCGCCACCGGCGAACTGCTCTGCGCCCGCGAGGACGTCGGACGGCACAACGCCGTGGACAAGGTGGTCGGCTGGGCGCTGCGCGAGGGCAGGCTGCCGCTGACCGGGCATGTCCTGCTGGTCAGCGGCCGGGCCTCGTTCGAGCTGACCCAGAAGGCCGCGCTGGCGGGCGTCCCGCTGCTGGCGGCCGTCTCGGCGCCGTCCTCGCTCGCGGTGGACCTCGCCGAGGAGCTGGGCCTGACCCTGGTCGGCTTCCTGCGCGGGGAGGGCGCGAACGTCTACACCCGGCCGGACCGGATCGCCACGCCCTCCCCCGCCACGCCCTCCCCCGCCACGCCCTCGACGCCGGCGCCCTCCCCCGTCGCGCCGGTCACCCCCTGAGCTCGGCCTCGATCAGGTCCGCCGCGCGGGCGGTGCCGCCCTCGGCCCGGCCGGCGGCGGCCAGCGCCTTCAGCCGCTCGGCCACCGCCGGGTCGCCGACCAGCTCCAGCAGCGCGCCGCGCAGCGCCTCCGGAGTGGCCCGCGCGGTGTCCAGGCGGCGGGCGACGCCGAGCCCCACCAGCGCGTCCGCGTTGGCGAACTGGTCGACGGCCTGCGGCACCGCGATCATCGGCACGCCGTGGTACAGCCCCTCGCTGGAGCCGCCCATGCCCGCGTGGGTGACGAAGGCGTCCGCCTGCGCGAGCACCGACAGCTGCGGCACCCACCGGTGCACCTCGACGGTGTCCGGCACCTCGCCCAGGTCGGCCAGGTCGGTGTGCGCGCCGACCTGGAGCACCGTGTGCCAGCCGGGCAGGCCGCCGAAGGCCTGGACGCAGGCCCGGTAGAACGCGGGCTGGTGGGTGAAGGCCGAGCCGAGCGAGACCAGCAGCACCTTCTCCGCGTGCGCCGGCCGGTGCCACTCACCCTGGTGGGCGCGGTCGCCGAAGCACGGCCCGACGAAGGTGACGCGCCGCTCGTCGACCCGGTCCGCGTTGGGCTGCAGGGCGCGCGGGATCAGGGCGACGGACCGCGCCGGGCGGCCCTTGAAGGCGTCCACGTCGCGCTCCACCGTCTCGGCCTCGGCCAGCCAGTCGGCGAACCGCCGGTAGTGCTCGGCGCCGCCGGGCCCGTTGCGGATCGCCTCGAACACCTCCGCCATGTCCTGCTCGAAGCCCTCCCAGCCGACGTAGGTGGGCGACAGCTGTATCACCGGCACGCCCAGCCGCTCGCCGAGCGCCCGCCCGGCGAAGCCCGCGATGTCGCAGAGCACCAGGTCGGGGCGGTCGCCCGCGAAGGCCTCCAGCAGGACGGGGTACATCGCGAGGGCGTCGTCCAGGAACAGCTCCTGGAGCGCCACCGGGTCCTCCTCCCAGGCGTCCGGGCCGCCGGCGAGCGGCAGCCTCGTCGGGTACGGGACGAAGCGGGCGCCGGTCGACTCGACGGCCCCGGCGAAGGAGGCGTCGTTGACGTAGCTGACCCGGTGGCCCCGGGCGACCAGTTCGGCGATCACGGCGAGGCTGGGGTTGACGTGTCCGTGGGCCGGGATCGAGACCATCAGGATGTGGGCGGGGTGCGCGGAGCGGGTCATGGGGGCCTCCAGGATTCAGAGTGAGACGAGACGATCCGTCTCGCTGACGCCACCCCAGCATGATCGGGGTCCGACACCACGTCAAGACGATACGGTCCGTCTCGCCACTTCGCTTAGAATTTCCGCCATGGCCCACAGAACCGCCCCCGACCCGGCCCGCCGCAGCGAACGCTCCCGCGCCGCCGTCCTCACCGCCGCCGCCGAACTCGTCGCCGAGGTCGGCTTCGGCAAGCTGACCATCGAGGCGATCGCCGCCCGGGCCGGCGTCGGCAAGCAGACCATCTACCGCTGGTGGCCCTCCAAGGGCGCCGTCGTCTTCGACGCCTTCCTCGCCGCCAACGAGCACGAGGGCAGCCTCGCCCTCCCCGACACCGGCGACCTCGCCGCCGACCTGCGGGCCGTCCTGCGCCCCGCCGCCGACGAGCTCACCGACCCCGCCCTCGACCGCACCTACCGCGCCCTCACCGCCGAACTGCTCAACGACCCGGCCCTGTACGCCGACTACCGCACCCGCCTGCTGGACCCGCTCCTCGACGTCACCCGCGAGCGCCTGCGCAGCGCCCGCGAGGCCGGCCGGCTCGCCCCCGACGCGGACCTCGACCTCGCCCTCGAACTCCTCTACGGCCCGCTCCACTACCGCTGGCTCTACCGCCTCGGCCCGCTCGACCACGCCCACGCCGACCGCCTGGTCGAGGCGGTCCTGCGCGCCCTCGGACAGGCCTGACCGCACCGGCCGCTTCGGATCCTCACACCACCGGGGGCGAGGCCGCGCCCGCCAGGGCGACGGCCACCAGGGCGCGCATGGCGAAGGCGGCCTGACCGAACGGCAGGGTGGCGTCGTCGGCGAAGAGTTCGACGAGCCAGCCGCCGGCCGGGTTCTGGCCACCGGCGGCGACCATGCCGCGGTAGCCGGAGACGACCAGCATGGCCTCCTCGGCCGGGTCGTTGCCGGCCGCGCCGGCGCGCAGGGCGAAGGCGCCGCCGCGGACGGCGCGGCGGGTCATCGGGTAGTGGCGCAGGTCGAAGACGGCGTCCGGGGCCTCGATCTGGGCCCGCTGGGTCTCGGCGCGGGTGCTGCTGGGGCCGCTGGTCATCCGGTAGACGGCGTGCTGGGCGGTGCGCATGAGGTGGGAGCCGGGCGGGACGTAGGAGACCCACCAGCCGACGGCGTCGAGCAACCGGGCGGAGGCCTCGGCGACGACGACGAGCTTGCCGAGGGTGTCGGCGGGGTGGACGGCCCGGGCGGCGGCGGCCTGGTCGAGGGCCGCGAGGACGGCGGTGAGCAGCTGGCCCGGGTCCGCGCTGTGCGCGGCGCCCCGGAAGCGCCGCCGGTCGCCCGCCCCGGCCCGGCCCGGCCGGGCGCGTCCGTCGGCCCGGTGGTGCGGGTCCGCGGCGTCGGCGAGCAGCACGGTGGGGTCGGGCGAGAAGCCGGGGCCGTGGCTGCGCCCGGCGACGACGGGGTGGGCGGCCCGGGCGGCCTTGGCCCGGTACTGGGCGGCGTCGGCGAGCCGGAAGAGCCGGTCGGGGGTGGTGACCGGGCCGATGGAGTCGCCGGTGGAGGCGACGCCGCAGGCGACGCCCTCGCCTTCGGACAGGGCCAGGGCCCGGGCGCAGAGCTCCTCGGCGACGGCGACGACCTCGTCGGCCTTCTGCCCCTCGGCCAGCAGGCAGAACTCGTCGCCGCCGAGGCGGGCGGCGAGGCTGCCGGGGAGCTTGGCCGCGGCGACCGAGAGCTGGTGGGCGAACCGTTCGAGCAGCCGGTCGCCCATCTCGTGGCCGAGCTGGTCGTTGACCCGCTTGAGGCCGTTGACGTCGCAGACGACGAGCGAGACCACGGTGTTGTCCCGGTTGTGCGCCCTGAGGGCGCTCTCCAGCCGGGCGTCGACGGCGCGCCGGTTGGCGAGGCCGGTGAGCGGGTCGGAGAAGGCGAGTTTGCGCAGGTCGGCGAGGCGTTCGGTCTGGGCGAGGCCGGCCGAGATCTGGGCCGCGAGCAGGGTCGCGTAGTCGGCGTCGGCGGCGACGAACCCGGGTTTCCCGACGCTGCGGGCCAGGTACAGCTCGCCCCACGCCTGCCCGTGCAGGACGATCGGGGCGACCACGCAGCAGGCGCGGCCGCGCCGGCGCAGCGCCGCGGCGCGTTCCTGGCAGTACGCGCCGGCGGTGGGGTGGGCGTGCCCGGCGTGCGGTTCGGCGTTCTCCGCGGTCTGCAGCCAGGCCCGGGGGAGGCGCCCGGTGGTCCAGCGCTCCTCCAGATAGGTGACGATCTCGGGGAAGTCGGCGACGGGGTAGGACTCGTCCTCGGGCAGTTCCTCCTCGCCGGGCGCGAGCTCCCCGTGGTTGACCAGGACCCGGAGCCGGCCGGATTCGCGGTCCCAGACGGAGACGGCCGCCATGGTGGCCCCGAGCGCCTCGGTGGCGCGGGCGGCGGCGGCCCGGACGGCCTCCAGCGGGGTGAGCGCGCGGGCCATGTCCTGGGCCAGCTCGACCACGGACTGCAGCCGCAGGTCGGGCAGTTGACCGGACGGCCGCGGGCCGCCGCAGTCGCAGTCGCAGCCGCGGTCCGTCATGATCGCCTCACTGCTCACCGGCTCGCCTCGCTCCCTGTGCTCGGTCCTGCCGGACCCCCGACGGCGGCCGCACCCACCCGGCCGCTTTCACCAAGACTATGGCGGTTTCGTTCGGTTATGCCCCGTTTGCCGGGACGGACCCGCAACCGGCCGTACGGGTTTCAACCGTTCGGCACCCCAAGCATCGGGACCGGCTCCGGGCCACGTCCTGGAAAGGGCAGGGGAAGGCCGGAAAGGCCCGGGAAAAGCCGGGAAGGGCGCAGGAGAGGACCGGGACGGGTCCGGAAGGGACCGGGACGGGCCCGGGAGAGGCGCGAAAAGGGCCCGGGAGAGGCGCGAGAAGGGCCCGGGAGGGGCGGCGGCGGAGCCTACTCCGGCTTCAGCCGCCGCGACAGCAGCCACGGCTCGACCAGCCCGAGCCCGCGCACCGGCCGGCGCCACATCGGCTGCAGGTGGAACCGGTGCCCGGCGTCCAGCCCCGGCACCGGCAGGCCCGAGGCGGGCATCCCGGCGGCGGCCGACAGCGCCTCGGCGAGGCCGGGGCCGTCCGCGTCCGGCGGGGCCACGCTGCCGTACTGCTCCAGCGCGGCGGCGAACTCGCCGTCGATCAGCACCGCGTCCTTGGGCGCGATCGAGGTGAGCCGACTGGCCAGGTTGACGGTGGTGCCGAAGACGTCGCCCATCCGCGAGGTGACCGTGCCGAAGGCCATGCCGACCCGCAGCGCGGGGATGGTCTCGTCCTCGGCGAGGGCCTCGATCAGGCTGAGCGCGATCTCGGCGGCGGTGACCGGGTCCTCGGAGACGTAGAGGATCTCGTCGCCGAGGGTCTTGATGACCCGGCCGCCCTGCCCGGCGATCAGGTCCGAACAGGTGTTCTCGAAGGTCTCGACGAGTTCGCCGAGCTCCTCCTCCTCCAGCCGCCGCGACAGCCGGGTGAAGCCGACCAGGTCGGCGAAGCCCACCGCGAGGCGCCCGCTGGTGATCTCGTTGTCCTCGGCGGCCTGGACCACCCGGCCGGTGACGGCGGCGAGCTGGCGGCGCCAGACGTACACCAGGAACTGCTCCAGCTCCGGCAGCAGCAGCTCGACCAGCGGGTAGGCGACGTCGGCGCGGGTCAGGCCGGGCTCGACGGCCTGGGTGAGGTTCTCCAGGAAGGTGTCCATCTGCCAGCCGGCCAGCCGGGCGGTGGTCTGGCCGGTGGAGCGGGCCACCTGGATCGCCATCGACTCGCTGAGCAGGCCGGACTCGACCAGGCCGGCGAGCCGGCGCAGGGCGATCACGTCGCCGTCGGTGAGGGCCCGGGACTGGCCGATGTCGGGGAAGCCCATGGCCCGCCAGAAGCGGGTCGCCAGCTCCATCGGGACGTCGGCGGCCCGCGCGGCCTGGTACGGGGTGTAGCGGCGTGGCGCGTCCAGGATCAGGCGTTCCAGTTCGAGCGCGACCGTGGGGTCGTGGGCCCCCGATGCCGCGCCGCTGCTGCCGTCCTCTGCCACCGGTCCGTCCCCGTGCGGTCGCCGCACTCGCCTCGTGTCCTGCCTGTCCGGGCGCGCCCGCCACCCGGCGGGCAGTGGCGCGCCTCACACCGCTGCCAGGTGGAATGTTCGCACGGAATCGCGCGATCCGGGGCATCAGCCCGGGTCAAGGAGAGGTGAAGAGTGCCGTTCAGCGGGGCTCGGGGCGCACGTGGACGACGTCCCCCGCGCCGACCGCCCGGCGTGCGCCGTCGGGGGTGCGGACCACCAGGCGGCCGTCGCCGTCGATCGCCACCGCCTCGCCGACCAGCTCCCGGTCGCCCGGCAGGTGCACCTTCACCTGGCGGCCGAGCGTGGTGCAGCGGTCCGCGTAGGCGCGGAGCAGCTCGCTGGTGTGCGGGTCGCCGGCGGCGGCCGTCCAGGTGCGGTACAGCCCGGCGAACTCGCGTAGCAGGGCGCGCAGCAGGGTGGACCGGTCGGTGACCTCGGCGCCGGCCAGCGCGAGCGAGGCGGCGGTGGGGACGGGCAGTTCGGACTCGCGCAGCGAGACGTTGATGCCGAGGCCGGCGACCACGGCGCCGCCGCTCAGCTCGGTGAGGATGCCGCCGAGCTTGCGCTCGGCGCCGTCGATCTCCACCTGGAGGTCGTTGGGCCACTTCAGCCCGACCTCGACCCCGGCGATCCGGCTCAGCGTGCTGGCGGTGGCCACCCCGACCAGGATCGGCAGCCAGCCGTAGCGTTCGACCGGCACCTCCTCGGGGCGCAGCAGGACGGACAGGAACAGCCCGGAGCGGGCCGGGGCGCTCCACTGGCGCTCCAGCCGGCCGCGCCCGGCGTTCTGCAGCTCGGCGACCAGCACCGCGCCCTGCGGGGCGCCGGCCCGGGCGCGGGCGGCGAGGTCGTTGTTGGTGGAGCCGGTCGCGGCGACGACGTCCACCGAGGTCCAGAGCCCGTCCGGGACGAGCAGGTCGCGGCGCAGTGCCGCCTCGTCCAGCGGCGGGCGGTCCAGGTCGGTCCACGGCGACGGCCCGGCGTGGCCGAAACCGCGTAGTCCACTGCGGCGGGGGGAGTCGGGTGCGGTCATGGTCCAGAACACTAGAACGTGTCCGGCCGCGTGGGGCGTAGGCCGCCCCATCGTCCCGCAGAACGAGCGTGGACACACTGTGTTGATGGCCATAACGCCAGGACATGACGTCCGGGCCCGTGCGCTGGCTACGCTACCCAACGGTAGTTCGCAGCGCCGCCCTGCCCTCATGCGCGGGCCCCCACCCCGGCCCGCGCGCACTCGAACAGGTCGCGGCCCATCGATCAGGGAGAGCCACCGGATGACCGAGGCGCCGTACGACCCCCACACCACCGCCGGCAAGCTCGCCGACCTGCGGCGCAGGCTCGACGAGGCGGTGCACTCCGGCTCCGCCGCGGCCGTGGAGAAGCAGCACGCCAAGGGCAAGCTGACGGCCCGCGAGCGGGTCGCGGAGCTGCTGGACGAGGACTCCTTCGTCGAGTTCGACGAGTTCGCCCGGCACCGCTCGACGAACTTCGGGCAGGAGCGGAACCGCCCGTACGGCGACGGCGTGGTGACCGGCTACGGCACCGTGGACGGCCGCCAGGTCGCCGTCTTCGCCCAGGACTTCACCGTGTTCGGCGGCTCCCTGGGCGAGGTGTTCGGCGAGAAGATCGTCAAGGTGATGGACTTCGCGCTGAAGACCGGCTGCCCGGTCATCGGCATCAACGACTCCGGCGGCGCCCGGATCCAGGAGGGCGTGGTCTCGCTCGGCCTGTACGGCGAGATCTTCCGCCGCAACGTGCACGCCTCGGGCGTGATCCCGCAGATCTCGCTGATCATGGGCCCCTGCGCGGGCGGCGCGGTGTACTCCCCCGCGATCACCGACTTCGTGGTGATGGCCGACCGGACCTCGCACATGTTCATCACCGGCCCGGACGTGATCAAGACCGTGACCGGCGAGGACGTCGGCATGGAGGAGCTGGGCGGCGCCCGCACCCACAACAGCAAGTCCGGCAACGCGCACTACCTGGCCACCGACGAGAAGGAGGCCGTCGAGTACGTCAAGAGCCTGCTCTCGTACCTGCCCTCCAACAACCTGTCGGACCCGCCGTCCTACCCCGAGCAGGCGGACCTCACCGTCACCGACGAGGACCTCGAACTCGACGCCATCGTGCCGGACTCGGCGAACCAGCCGTACGACATGCGCAAGGTGATCGAGCACATCGTCGACGACGGCGAGTTCCTGGAGACCCAGCCGCTGTACGCGGGCAACATCATCACCGGCTTCGGCCGGGTCGAGGGCCAGTCCGTCGGCATCGTCGGCAACCAGCCGATGGACCTGGCCGGCTGCCTGGACATCAACGCCAGCGAGAAGGCCGCCCGCTTCATCCGGACCTGCGACTCCTTCAACATCCCGGTGCTGACCTTCGTCGACGTGCCCGGCTTCCTGCCCGGCACCGAGCAGGAGTGGGACGGCATCATCCGCCGCGGCGCCAAGCTGATCTACGCCTACGCCGAGGCGACCGTCCCGCTGATCACCGTGATCACCCGCAAGGCCTTCGGCGGCGCGTACGACGTCATGGGCTCCAAGCACCTGGGCGCCGACCTCAACCTGGCCTGGCCGACCGCGCAGATCGCGGTGATGGGCGCGCAGGGCGCGGTCAACATCCTGCACCGGCGGGAGATCGCCGAGGCCGGGGCGGCGGGCGGTGCCGAGCAGAAGCGGGCCGAGCTGATCGCCTCGTACGAGGACACCCTGCTGAACCCGTACCTGGCGGCCGAGCGCGGCTACGTGGACGCGGTGATCCCGCCGAGCGAGACCCGCCGGCACATCGTCCGGGGTCTGCGGGCGCTGCGCGGCAAGCGCGAGGTGCTGCCGCCGAAGAAGCACGGCAACATCCCCCTGTAGGCCCCCGTCGGGAGAGAATTGAGCCATGGCCCCGATCCACGTGCTGCACGGGCAGCCGACCCCCGAGGAGCTCGCCGCCGTCCTGGCGGTGGTCCAGGCCCGGGCCGCCGCCGCGCAGGCCGCCGCCGAGGCGGCGCGCCGGGCCGGTGCCGGCCCGGCCGCCCCCTGGAACGACCGCTCCCGCCTGTTCCGCCAGGCCGTCCACCCGGGCGTCAACGCCTGGCGGACGTCCGGCTGGGCGAGCTGATCCGCCGGGTGCGGAGCGGGAAGTCGGCCCGTCCGACTTCCCGCTCCGCACCCGTTCGGGCCCGTCCGCCCGGATTGCCCGAAAGCTGAGTACGGATACTCAGGCGCCCGGGGCCGGGCGCGGCGCACCCTGGACGTGTGCTCTGGTCAGACCCCCGCGACGAGCCCTCCCCGGAGGCCCGCCGGATGATGGAGCGGCTGCACCGGGCCGGCCGGGTGCTCGCCGCCCTCGCGATGGTGGCCGCCGTCCTCCTGCTGCTGTGACCGCCGTCAGCCGACCGCCGCGACCGCCGTTCACCCGAACGGCGGACACCGGGACCCCCTACCCTGAGGGGCATGACCGACCAGCGCATCCTCGTCCTCGCCTCCGCCTCCCCCGCCCGCCTCGGACTGCTGCGCCAGGCGGGCCTCGACCCGCGCGTGGTGGTCAGCGGCGTCGACGAGGACGCGATCAGCGCCGCCACCCCGGCCGAACTCGCCCTGGTGCTGGCCGAGGCCAAGGCGAAGGCGGTCGCCGCCGCACTGACCGGCGGCGAGCTGGTGATCGGCTGCGACTCCGTCCTGGAGCTGGACGGCCAGGCCCTCGGCAAGCCCGCCGACGCCACCGAGGCGCTCGCCCGCTGGCAGTCGATGCGCGGCCGCGCCGGGGTGCTGCGCACCGGTCACTGCGTGATCGACACCGCGACCGGCCGGCAGTCCTCGGCGACCGCGTCCACCACCGTCCGCTTCGGCACCCCGGACGACGCCGAGATCGCCGCCTACGTGGCCTCCGGCGAGCCCCTGCACGTCGCCGGGGCGTTCACCCTGGACGGGCGCTCGGCGCCGTTCATCGAGGGCATCGACGGCGACCCCGGCAACGTCATCGGCCTCTCGCTGCCGCTGCTGCGCGCCCTGCTCGCCGACCTGGACGTCCGGCTGGTCGACCTCTGGGCCTGACGGCCGGGCCCGCGGGACCGCGGCGACCCGCCGCCCGTTCCACCGTCGTTCGAGCCGGCCGCGCGAGAGTGTGTCCGATGCCACCGGGGCCCCGGACAGCACCCGGTCACCCGCTGTGGATCCGGCCGGTTCGACCGCACCGGCCGCGACCTGCGGCGTCACCGGACGGGCGGTCGACGGGCCCTCGAAACTCATCACCGTCCGTGTGGGATAGTTCACAACCTGGGGCTACTCGCCGGTACCGCCCAGGAATCCATAAACTCGACCAGGTTCAAGAAGGGAGCCACAGTGCGCAAGGTGCTCATCGCCAACCGCGGGGAAATCGCCGTCCGCGTCGCCCGGGCCTGCTCGGACGCCGGTATCGCCAGCGTCGCCGTCTACGCCGAGCCGGACCGGGATGCGCTGCACGTCCGCGCGGCCGACGAGGCTTACGCGCTGGGTGGAGACACCCCCGGCACCAGTTACCTGGACATCGCCAAGGTCCTGAAGGCCGCAGCGGACTCCGGGGCCGACGCCATCCACCCCGGCTACGGGTTCCTGTCGGAGAACGCCGACTTCGCCCAGGCCGTCCTCGACGCGGGCCTGACCTGGATCGGCCCGCCCCCGCAGGCCATCCGCGACCTCGGTGACAAGGTCACCGCCCGGCACGTGGCGCAGCGCGCCGGCGCGCCGCTGGTCGCCGGCACCCCGGACCCGGTCTCGGGTGCCGACGAGGTGGTCGTGTTCGCCCGGGAGCACGGCCTTCCGGTCGCCATCAAGGCGGCCTTCGGCGGCGGCGGCCGCGGCCTCAAGGTCGCCCGCACGCTGGAGGAGATCCCGGAGCTGTACGAGTCCGCGGTGCGCGAGGCCGTCGCCGCCTTCGGCCGCGGCGAGTGCTTCGTCGAGCGCTACCTGGACAACCCGCGGCACGTGGAGACCCAGTGCCTCGCGGACAAGCACGGCAACGTGGTGGTCGTCTCCACCCGTGACTGCTCGCTGCAGCGCCGGCACCAGAAGCTGGTCGAGGAGGCGCCCGCGCCGTTCCTGACCGCCGAGCAGAACGCCGAGCTGTACCGGGCGTCCAAGGCCATCCTGAAGGAGGCCGGCTACGAGGGCGCCGGGACCTGCGAGTTCCTGGTGGCGCTGGACGGCACGATCTCCTTCCTGGAGGTCAACACCCGGCTGCAGGTCGAGCACCCGGTCACCGAGGAGGTCACCGGACTCGACCTGGTCCGCGAGATGTTCCGGATCGCCGACGGCGAGGAACTGGGCTACGGCGACCCCGAGGTGCGCGGCCACTCGTTCGAGTTCCGCATCAACGGCGAGGACCCGGGCCGGGGCTTCCTGCCCGCGCCCGGCACCGTGACGCTGTTCGCGCCGCCGTCCGGCCCGGGCGTCCGGCTGGACTCCGGCGTGGAGAGCGGCTCGGTCATCGGCCCGGCCTGGGACTCCCTGCTGGCCAAGCTGGTCGTCTCCGGCCGGGACCGCAAGCAGGCCCTGGAGCGGGCCCGCCGCGCGCTGAACGAGTTCAAGGTGGAGGGCATGGCCACCGCCATCCCGTTCCACCAGGCGGTCGTCACCGACCCGGCGTTCGCGCCCGAGGTGCACGGCGGCGAGGGCCCGTTCACGATCTACACCCGGTGGATCGAGACCGAGTTCGACAACACCATCCCGCCGTTCGCGGGCGCGGCCGGCGACGGCGAGGAGGCCGAGGGCCGCGAGACCGTCGTGGTCGAGGTCGGCGGCAAGCGGATCGAGGTCTCGCTGCCGTCCTCGCTGGGCGTCTCGGCGGCCCCGGCGGCCGGTGCCGCGGGTGCCGCGAAGGCCAAGCGCCGGGTGGGCGCCAAGAAGGCCGGTTCGGCCGTCAGCGGTGACACCCTGGCCTCGCCGATGCAGGGCACCATCGTCAAGGTCGCCGTCGAGGAGGGCCAGGTCGTCGCCGAGGGCGAGCTGATCGTGGTCCTGGAGGCGATGAAGATGGAGCAGCCGCTGAACGCGCACAAGGCGGGCACCGTCGTCGGCCTCAAGGCCGAGGTGGGCGCGAGCGTCAGCAGCGGCGCCGCGCTGTGCGAGATCAAGGACTGACGCGCTCCCTGGAGCACCGGCCGGCCCGTACCCCCTCGGGGGTGCGGGCCGGCCGCGTTCGCGCGGCTGTACGGGCCCTCAGCGCCCGCGTGGGAGGCCCAGCTCGGCCAGTCGGGCCGGCATGCCGCCCGGCCCGCCCGGACCACCGTGCGCGCCCGGCCGGCGCTGGCCGGGCAGCGGGGCGCCGCCGGGGGGCGGGGCGGGCCGGCGCGCCAGCGGGCCGGGCTGGGTCTGGTGGACGGGTCCGCTGCCGGTGCCGTGCACCGGGGCGTCCCCGGCGGGGGCGACGCCGAGCGGCGCCAGGTCGATCTGCACCCCGCAGTCGGCGATCGCGTCGAGTTGCCGGGCGGTGCCGTCGTCGGCGGTCGCCTGCTCGTCCGTGACCAGCCGGGTGATGTTCTCGGTGGGCACGGTCTGGAACATGGAGTCCGCGCCGAGCTTGGTGTGGTCGGCGAGGACGATGACCTCGTTGGCCGACTGCACCAGCGCCCGGTCCACGCTCGCGGACAGCATGTTGGCGGTGGACAGGCCCCGCTCCGCGGTCAGCCCGCTGCCGGAGATGAAGGCCTTGGAGACCCTCAGCCCGTGCAGGGACTGCTCGGCACCGCTGCCGACCAGCGCGTAGTTGGAACCCCGCAGGGTGCCGCCGGTCATCACCACCTCCACCCGGTTGGCGTGCGCCAGCGCCTGGGCGACCAGCAGCGAGTTGGTGACCACGGTGAGGCCGGGCACCCTGGCCAGCCTGCGGGCCAGCTCCTGGGTGGTGGTGCCGGCGCCGACCACCACCGCGTCCCCCTCCTCCACCAGGCCGGCGGCGAGGTCCGCGATGGCGCTCTTCTCCGCCGCGGAGAGGTGGGTCTTCTGCGGGTAGCCGGGTTCGCGGCTGAAGCCGCCGGGGAGCACCGCGCCGCCGTGCCGGCGGTCGAGGAGCCCTTCTGCCTCCAGTGCCCGTACGTCGCGGCGCACGGTCACTTCGGAGGTCTGGACGACGCGGGCCAACTCCCGGAGCGAGACCGCTCCGTTGGCGCGCACCATTTCGAGGATCAACTGGCGACGTTCTGCTGCAAACACAGAACCGACGGTAACGTGCGTGACCGTCTGCTTTCAGGCGTTTGCAGCTAGTAGCTGGAATTGCTCGCGCAAGAGCGGCGCGTGACCGTACAATACGCGCCGTCAGCAGCCCGGGGCCGCGCCCGCCGTCCGGGTGACGATCACTCCTGCGCAAAGGGCGGCCACCGATCGGCAGCCGCCCTCAACTGTGCGCCGGAGGTTCAGGATTCGCCCTCGACCCGCTTGCGGATGTGCAGTTGCCGGGCGGCCTCGGCGGTCGAGCCGGAGACCGACGGGTAGACGGTGAAGGCGCTGGCCACCTGTTCGACGGTCAGATTGGCGTCCACCGCGAGCGCGATCGGGTGGATGAGCTCGCTGGCCCGCGGGGCGACGACCACGCCGCCCACCACGATGCCGGTGCCCGGGCGGCAGAACAGCTTCACGAAGCCGTCCCGGATGCCCTGCATCTTCGCCCGCGGGTTGCCGCGCAGCGGCAGCTTGACCACGACCGCGTCCATCTTGCCGCACTCCACATCGGCCGCGGTGTAGCCGACGGTGGCGATCTCCGGGTCGGTGAAGACGTTGGAGGCGACGGTCTTCAGGTTCAGCGGCTGCACCGCGTCGCCGAGCGCGTGGTACATCGCGATCCGGCCCTGCATGGCCGCCACCGAGGCGAGCATGAAGACGCCGGTGCAGTCGCCGGCCGCGTAGACGCCCGGGGCGCTGGTGCGGGAGACCCGGTCGACCTGGATCTGGCCCCAGTCGTTGAGCTTGACCCCGGCCTCCTCCAGACCCATCTCCGCGGTGTTGGGGATCGAGCCGACCGCCATCAGGCAGTGCGTGCCCTCGATCACCTTGCCGTCGGCGAGGGCCACCTCGACCCGGTCGCCGATCCGCTTGACGCTCTCGGCGCGCGAGCGGCCCATCACGTTCATGCCGCGGCGGCGGAAGACGTCCTCCAGCACCTCGGCGGCGTCCGGGTCCTCGCCCGGCAGCACCCGGTCACGGCTGGAGACCAGGGTGACCTTGGAGCCGAGCGCCTGGTAGGCGCCCGCGAACTCGGCGCCGGTCACACCGGAGCCGACCACGATCAGCTCGCGGGGCAGCTCCTCCAGGTCGTACACCTGGGTCCAGGTGAGGATCCGCTCGCCGTCCGGCTGGGCGTCCGGCAGCTCGCGGGGGTGGGCGCCGGTGGCGATCAGCACCGCGTCGGCGCGCAGCGACTGGACGGTGCCGTCCGGCGCGTCCACCAGCACCTCGCGGGAGCCGTCCACCGCCTGGCCGCCGCCGCCGAGCCGGCCGCGGCCGCGCAGCACGGTGACCCCGGCCCGGGTGACCGACTGGGTGATGTCGTGGGACTGCGCGATCGCCAGTCGCTTCACACGGCGGTTGACCTTGCCCAGGTCCACGCCGATGACCTTGGCCGCGTCGGCGGCCTCGTCCTGCGCGACGGTGATGCCCAGCTCCTCGTACGAGCTGTCGAAGGTGGTCATCACCTCCGCGGTCGCGATCAGGGTCTTCGACGGCACGCAGTCGGTGAGCACCGCCGATCCGCCCAGACCGTCGCGGTCGACGACGGTCACCTCCGCGCCGAGCTGCGCGGCCACCAGCGCAGCCTCGTAGCCGCCGGGTCCGCCACCGATGATCACGATCCGAGTCACGTGCACCATTGTCCCGCACGCCGGGAGCGCCGCCACGCCGGGGTCCGGGCTTCTGTGCGATCGCCCAGTCGCCACGGACCGTCCATCGACCGGGCTAGTCTTCCCCCCATGCCCCTTTACGCCGCGTATGCCACCAACCTCGATGCACGGCAGATGACCCGCCGCGCCCCGCACTCACCACTGCGCGGCACCGGGTGGCTGGACGGCTGGCGGCTCACCTTCGGCGGTGAACAGCTCGGCTGGGAGGGCTCGTTGGCCACCGTCGTCGAGGACGGCAAGGACCAGGTCTTCGTCTCGCTGTACGACGTCGCGCCGATGGACGAGGAGGGCCTGGACCGCTGGGAGGGCGTCCAGCTCGGCATCTACCGCAAGATCAAGCTGCGCGCGCAGACCCTGGACGGCGACACCCCGGTCTGGACGTACGTGCTCAACGACTACGAGGGCGGCCTGCCCGCGGCCCGCTACCTCGGCCTGGTCGCCGACGCCGCGGAGAGCGCCGGCGCCCCGCACGACTACGTGATGGACCTGCGCCGCCGCCCCTGCTAGGGCGCGTTAGCCCTGGCCCGCGACCCAGCCGCGGGCCGTCTGCGCCAGCACCCCGGCCACCACCGCGCGGCGGGCCGGCTCGGTGCGCAGCCCGTTGCCCAGCTCGACGTGCAGCCACGGCACACCGAGCCCGGCCGCGAACCGGCCCTCGACGTTGGTGGTGCCCCCGAGCTGCCCGCACTTCTCCCGCCAGGCCCGGCAGGCCGCGTACCCGGCCCGGCCCAGCCCGCCGGCGGTCAGCTCGGCGGCCGGGCCCGGCTGACCGGCGCCGCTGGAGACCACCGCGTCCTGCCCGGGCAGGCTGCCCTCGTCGAAGCCGTGCACCTGGATCCCGGGCAGGCCGCGCCCGGTGAGCGCCTCGACCACCGCCGCGAAGACCGTGTCCGCGCGGTGCGCGACGTCCGAGGCGCCGTCCGCCCCGGCCCGGCGGTGCGCCCCGGCGAGCACCAGCACCCCGCCCGGCTCGGCCCGGAAGAGGTCCACCCCGAGCGCCTCGGTCCGGGCGTCCGAGACCGGGTGGGGCACCTGCACGGACCAGCCCGCCCGGGCCGAGAGGTCCAGGTAGACCCGGCCCCAGCCGCGGCTCCCGGCGTCCGTGCCGTCGGCGATCTCCGCCACCCGGCGGCCGGTCGCCGCCTCGGTGAACTCGGTGAGCCGGTAGCCGACTCGCGCCAGCGAGCGCCCGGCCTGCTCGGTCTGCCCGTCCAGCGCGCCGAGCACGCCGTCGGCGATCGCCCGGCGCTGCCCGGCGTCCGGCACGGTGTACGGGCCGCCCGGGGTGAACCCGGCGGTGTACCCGTCGACCAGCGCCGCCAGGTCCACCGGGGCGGGCCCGGTCGGTCCGCTCCGGCCCGCCGCGACGCCCTCCGCCGACGGCCGTTCGGCCGAGCCGCGCACGGCCAGCGTCAGCACCGCCGCGAGCGACGCCAGCACCAGCAGCACCGCCGCCGCCAGCGGCAACGGGCGCCGCGAACCCCGAGTCTCCATGGCCGTCGAACCTACCGTGCCACCCGCCGCGAACCACCGGGGGCCGCCGGGAGCCGCCCACCACGCCCGGTTCGCGGAAAGAGATCCCGAAGCGGCACCCGATCGACACCGGAACGTGACAACTTTTCGAAATCTCCTTCGTACGCTGTTCCGGCTTGACCAACTCTTGATCAGCGTTTGACCGACGAGAAGGCCGGCGGACCTCCAGGGGACAGGTGCGCCGAGCCCCGAGAAGAACGAGGCCCCGTGAGCACGGCACCCAACCCGCCGCGACAGCACCGCTATCGCCGCCGGGCCGACATGCCGCTGCTGGGAGGCATCCGCCCGCCCATCGCGCTGCTGCTGGTACTGCTGCTCGCCGTCGCCGCCATCACCGCGCTCGCCGTCGGCGGGCTGCGCGTCGACGACACCCCGCAGGCCGTCCGGGAGTCCCACCAGTACGCCGCCGAGGACACCGCGGCCTCGCTGCGCGCCGGGCTGCACGAGAGCGCCACCGACCTGCGCCGGGCCGCCGCCCGCTACGACGCCGCGCCCGCCGAGCCGGCCGCGGTGCTGTCCGCGCTCGGCCAGGCGTACCACAAGTGGCGCGGCACGGCGGTGGTCCGCCCCGACACCGGCCGGCTGCTCGCCGCCCGCGGCGAGACCGTGCCGCTGGCCGGCCTCGACCTCAGCCGGGTCACCGACACCGCGCCCGCGCCCGTCCTGGTGCCGTCCACCACCGGCACCCGGCTGCTCACCTTCGCCCTGGTCACCACCAAGGCCGACGGCCGCGCCCTGCTGGTCGCCTCCGACAACCTGCGGCTGCCCGGCATCGCGACCCGCAAGGAACAGACCATCCAGGTCCTCGACGCCGCCGGCGCCGTCCTGGACAGCACCGGCGCCGAACTCGGCGCCGAGGCCGACCGCGCCGTGATCACCGGTGCCCGCGAGCGCGCCGCCCGCGAACGCCCGGCCCCCGGCGGGACGGCCGCCGGCAGCCTGTCCGGCAGCCCGGACGCCAAGGGCGTGCGGCGGGTCGCCGGCTACGCCGCCGTCGGCACCGCGGGCGGGCACGACCTGGCCGCCCCGCTCGGCCTGACCGTGGTCTCCACCAGCACCGTCGACGGCAAGCCCGGCAGCCTGCGCCACCCCGCGCTCGGCCTGACCGCCGCCGGCGCGCTGCTCGCCCTGGCCCTGCTGCTCGCGTGGTACCTGAGCCGCAGCCTCCAGCGGCCGCTGCTGCGGCTGTTCCTGGAGTCCCGCCGGCTCACCCGCGGCGAACGGCTCGACGTGCCGGTCCGCGGCCCGAAACGGAGGGAGGCCGGCCGGATCGCCCGCGCCCTGGAGGAGCTGCGGCTGCAACTCCTCGACCCGGCCCGCCCGCCGGCCCCCGCCGCGCCGAAGCGCCGCCCCGGCACCGCGCTGCCGCTGGCGCTGTGCGCCGTCCTGGTGCTCGGCTGGTCCGGCCCGCTGCTGTTCCTGGGCGGCAACGACCCGACCGTACGGGTCCCCACCCAGGTGGTGGCGGGCCAGCGCGACCGCACCGACACCGCCGCCGACCGGATCCGCCAGGCGCTCAACGAGGGCTACGCGGACCTGCGTTCGCTCGCCCCCGAACTCGCCGGCGCCTCCGTCGGCAGGGCCGACGCCCTGCTGCGCGCCACCCTCGCCGAGCACGACCGCTACCGCGCGCTGTACGTCCTCGGCGCGAACGGCGAGGTCCTCGCGCGCGCCGGCGACACCCCGCACCGCACCGGCCCGCAGGCCCTCGGCGCGAGCGGCGTGCTGCTGCTCAACAGTTCCGGCCGGGAGCCCCGGATCGCCGCCCGCGCGGCCCTCACCGCCGCCCCCGCCGACGCGGAGGCGGAGGGCGCCGCCGAGCCGCCGGGGCCCGTGCTGATCGGCGAGTTCAAGACGGACTTCCTCAGCGGGCTGCTGGTCCGCCCCGGCCTCGGCCGGGTCTGGCTGGTCGACGACCGGCAGCGGGTGCTCGCCGCCAACGAGGGCTACAGCTCCTTCGGCGAGCTGCCCGAGGGCCGTGCCAGGGCCCTGCTGGCCCAGGCGAAGAAGTCGGCCGCCGCCGAGGTGCTGCGCGGCGGCGGTGACCCGGCGCTGTTCGCCGCCGCCCCGCTCGGCGGCAACGGCAGCGTGGCCAAGCTGGGCTGGTCTGTGGTCACCGCCCACCCGGTGGCCTGGCTGCACCTGGACGAGAACCGGGCCGACCGGCGGGCCGTGCTGGCCGGCATGCTCGGCCTGGCCGCGGCCGCGCTCTGCCTCGGCTGGCTGTTCATCGCGGTCGGCCTGCCGCTGCGCCGGCTCGCGGCGAGCGCCGAGGCGCTGGCCGCCGGGGACCGCCGGACGGTGCTCTACCCCGTCCACCACGACGAGGTCGGCGCCGTCGCCCGCAGCCTGGAGCTGATCCGCCAGGAGCTCGTCCGTCAGGAGCCGGCCCGCCCCCGCCGCACCGCCGCCCCCGAGTCCGCCCCCGTGCCCGCGCACGCCCGCTGAGCCCCGCCCGAAGGACCTCCCGTGCTCTTCCTCTACGTCGTGCTGCTGGTGTGCTGCGCCGTGCTGCTGGTGGCCGGCATCGTCGAGCAGCGCCGGCACTTCGCCGCGCTGGAACAGATCCCGACCCGGGTGCTGGTCAACGGCATCCGCGGCAAGAGCTCGATCACCCGGCTCTGCGCGGGCGCGCTGCGCGGCGGCGGGCTGGTGACGGTCGCCAAGACCACCGGCACGGCGGCCCGGTTCATCCACCCGGACGCCACCGAGGAACCGGTCTACCGCAAGTTCGGCATCGCCAACGTGGTCGAGCAGATCGGCATCGTCCGCCGCGCCGCCACCTACCGGCCGGACGCCCTGGTGATCGAGTGCATGGCCGTCATGCCGGCGCTCCAGGAGGTCAACCAGACCAAGCTGATCCGCTCCACCATCGGCGTGCTGTGCAACGTCCGCGAGGACCACCTCGCCGAGATGGGCCCGACCCTGGACGACGTCGCCCGCTCGCTGTCCCGCTCGATGCCGGTCGGCGGGGTGTGCGTCACCGCCGAGCAGGAGCGCGCGCACATCCTGCGCGCGGAGGCGGCCCGGCGCGACTGCGAACTGATCGTGGTGGACCCGGAGTCGGTCACCGACGAGGAACTGCGCGGGTTCAGCTGGTTCACCTTCAAGGAGAACGTGGCGATCGCCCTGGCCGTCGCCGAACTCCTCGGCGTGGAGCGGCGGACCGCGCTGCGGGGCATGTGGGCTGCCCCGCCGGACCCGGGCGTGCTGTCGGTCGAGCGCTACCGCACCGAGGACGGCAAGCGGCTGCGCTTCGCCAACGTCTTCGCCGCCAACGACCCCGAGTCCACGCTGATGAACGTCCGCCAGCTGGAGGGCCTGGGCGCGATCCACCGCCCGCTCAACGTGGTGATCAACTGCCGCCCGGACCGGGTGGAGCGCAACGGCCAGATGGGCCAGATCGTGCCCGACCTCGACCCGGACGCCGTGTTCCTGATCGGCCACCCCACCAGGAGCGCCCGGGACGGCATCCCGGCCGGGTGGTCCGGCCGGGTGGTCGACCTCGGCGGCGACAAGCGCGACCCGGCCCGGCTCACCGCCGAACTGCTGGCCGAACTCGGGCCGGACTCCTCGCTGGTGGCCGTCGGCAACATCCACGGCCAGGGCGAACTGTTCCTGGAGGAGCTGGCCCGGCTCGCCCCCGACGAGGCCCCGGACGCGCCCGACGCCCCCGAACTCCCGTACCACGAGCCCGAACCGCTCTACCCCGAGCCGGTGTACGACTCCGCGTACCGGCCCGTCCACCACCCCGAACCGCTCCCCGACTCCTGGTTCGAGCCCCACCCCCACACCCCCCACCACGGAGACCAGCAGTGATCCCCACCGAGCTCACCCCCGAGATCGCCGCCATCGGCATCGCGCTCGGCCTGGTCTTCTCGCTCGTCTGCTACCTGACCACCAACCTCTCCCCCGGCGGCATGATCACCCCCGGCTGGCTGGCCCTCACCCTGGTCGAGGACCTCCAGCGGGTGGCCATCGTGATCGGCGTGACGGTGCTGACCTACCTCGCCACCCGGGTGGTCCAGAAGCTGGTGATCCTGTACGGCAAGCGGCTGTTCGCCGCCGTGGTGCTGATCGGCGTGCTGCTGCAGGCCACCGTGATGCTGGTCCTCCAGCGCGAACTGCCCACCCTGTACGCCAACCAGACGCTCGGGTTCATCGTCCCCGGCCTGATCGCCTACCAGCTGGTCCGCCAGCCCCGGGCGGCCACCCTGATGGCCACCAGCACGGTGACGCTCGCCAACTACGTGGTGCTCACCGCCGGCGTCCTGCTCGGCGCCCTGCCCGGCACCTGATCCCCCCGTTCAGGAACCCCCGCCAGGAATCCCCGCAGGAACCCCCAGGAAGACCCCGATGCCCGTCACCCGCAAGTCCCTGCTCAGCGGCGGCCTCGCCGTGGCCCTGCTGGCCGCCAGCGGCTACCTCACCGTCCAACTGCGCGACCGCGACCGCGACCGGCCGTCGGACCCGGGCGGCGGCGCGCCGCTGATCACCACCACCGCCGTGCCGGGCCAGACCCAGGGCACCACCGCCGAGTACCGCTACGAGCGGCTGGGCGGCCCGGACCGCACGGTGGTCCGGGACGCCCGCGGCGGCGTGGTCGCCACCCTGACCGACAGTGCCCGCACCGCCGTCCTGGCCGGCCCGAGCCGCACCTTCGCCGAGCCGGGCACCACCACGGCCACCGTGGTGACGGACACCTGGGTCCGGCTGATGCCGCAGCCGTGGCGGCCGGGCGCCGAGCAGGAGGGCTGGTTCCGCACCTGGTTCCAGCAGTCGCTCGGCTCCACCGCGGACGACGTGCTGGCGGTGGCCACCCAGTACCTGGCCGGCGCGGCGCCGGAGAAGGACGCCAAGGGCGTGCGGTTCAAGGGCGACGCCTCCTTCGGCCCGCTCAACCCGAACGGTTCGGTGGGCAACGACCTGCGGCTGGAGCAGACCGACTTCCTCGACTACCTCGGCGTCCCGTACACGTTCGCCGACAAGGTGGCCAAGCAGCCGGACAGGACGCGCTACGGCGCCTTCGACTGCTCCGGGTACGTCCGGATGGTCTACGGCTACCGCTCCGGCTACCCGCTGCTCTCCAAGGACGTGGCCGGTCCCGGCCTGCCGCGCAGCGCCAACGGCCTGGCCCGGGTCGGCCCGGGCGTCCCGGTGCTGCCGCTGACCACCGCGCCGGGCTCGGACACCACCCTGCGGCCGGCCTCGATCGACCCGCTCCAGCCCGGTGACCTGGTGTTCTTCGAGATCGACGCCCGCACCGGCGCCCGGCTCGACCACACCGGCATCTACCTGGGCCTGGACACCGACGGCCACCCCCGGTACATCTCCAGCCGGGAGGAGGCGGACGGCCCGACCTTCGGCGACAAGGGCGGCACCGCGCGACTGGACGACAACGGCCTGTACGCGAAGGGGCTGCGCAGCGCGAAACGGCTCTGAACCCGGGCCCGGCACCTCGCACCGACCCCGCACCGACTTGTACGTACCGACGAGCGGCGTCACCCGAAAGGCGCCACCGAGCTGTGCTTTCGGGTCAACCGGGTAACGATCCGGCATGCCGCACCGGATTTTCTACGCGCGTAGTCGAAACCCGTCTATCCTCGGAGCCGTGAACGCATCTCCTCAGTCGGTCGTCTCCGCCGACCCCTACGCCGCCGCCCAGGCCGCCGCCGAGCGCCTGCGCGAGCTGACCGGTGCCGAGCGGCACGACGTCGCCCTGGTGATGGGCTCCGGCTGGGTGCCGGCCGCCGACGCCCTGGGCGAGACCGTGGCCGAGTTCCCGGTCACCGAGCTCCCGGGCTTCCCCGCCCCCGCCGTCGCCGGCCACGCCGGCACGATCCGCTCGGTGAAGATCGGCGACAAGCGCGCCCTGATCTTCCTCGGCCGCAACCACTACTACGAGGGCCACGGCGTGGCCACCGTCGTCCACGGCGTGCGCACCGCCGCCGCGGCCGGCTGCGGCATCATCGTGCTGACCAACGGCTGCGGCGGTCTGCGCGAGGGCTGGGTCCCCGGCCAGCCGGTCCTGATCAGCGACCACATCAACCTGACCGCGGACTCCCCGATCGTCGGCGCCAACTTCGTCGACCTCACCGACCTGTACTCCAAGCGCCTGCGCGCGCTCTGCCGCGAGGTGGACCCGAGCCTGGACGAGGCCGTCTACGTCCAGTTCCGCGGCCCGCACTACGAGACCCCGGCCGAGGTCAACATGGCCCGGGTGATCGGCGGCGAGCTGGTCGGCATGTCCACCACCCTGGAGGCCATCGCCGCCCGCGAGGCCGGCTCCGAGGTGCTCGGCATCTCGCTGGTCACCAACCTGGCCGCCGGCATCACCGGCGAGCCGCTCAACCACGCCGAGGTGCTGGAGGCCGGCAAGGCCTCCGCCGAGCGCATGGGCGAGCTGCTCGCGAAGGTCCTTGAGCGGATCTGACAGGGCTTGGGCGCACAATCATGAGCGACGGGGCCCTCGGGCGGCCGTGATCCGTTGATCACGCCCCGCGGGCCCCGTCCGCATGTGCACCCCCACTTCTTTGCGGAACCCTCCGGCCGACCACCCGACGCACTTCCCGATGGAGCAGGCAGCCATGACGCAGGCAACCACCACCGACCTCCTCGCCCGGGCCCGAACCTGGCTGGCCGAGGACCCCGACCCGCAGACCCGCGAGGAGCTGACGGCCCTGCTCGCCCGGGCCGAGGACCCGGCGGCCGAGACGGATGGCAAGCTCGCCTGGGCGGACCTCGCCGAGCGCTTCGCCGACCGGCTCCAGTTCGGCACCGCCGGCCTGCGCGGCGAACTGGGCGCGGGCCCGATGCGGATGAACCGGGCCGTGGTGATCCGGGCCGCCGCCGGCCTGGTCGCCTACGTCAAGCAGCAGAACCTGGGCGACCTGGTCGTGATCGGCTACGACGCCCGCCACAAGTCCTACGACTTCGCCCGGGACACCGCCGCCGTGGTGGTCGGCGCCGGCCTGCGCGCCGCGCTGCTGCCGCGCCCGCTGCCGACCCCGGTGCTCGCCTTCGCCGTCCGCCACCTGGGCGCGGCCGCCGGCGTCACCGTGACCGCCAGCCACAACCCGCCGCAGGACAACGGCTACAAGGTCTACCTGGGCGACGGCTCGCAGATCGTCCCGCCGGCCGACGCCGGGATCGCCGCCGAGATCGACGCCATCGCCTCGCTCCACGACGTCCCGCGCGCCGACGGCGGCTGGGAGGTTCTCGGCGAGGACGTCATCGAGGCCTACCTGGCCCGGGCCGTCTCGATCGTCGACGAGCACAGCCCGCGCAACCTCGACGTCGTCTACACCCCGATGCACGGCGTCGGCCGCGACACCCTGGTCGCCGCCTTCCGCCGGGCCGGCTTCCCCGCGCCCACCGTCGTCGCCGAGCAGGCCGAGCCCGACCCGGACTTCCCGACCGTGGCCTTCCCCAACCCGGAGGAGCCGGGGGCGATGGACCTCGCCTTCCGCACCGCCGCCGCGGTCGGCCCCGACATCGTGATCGCCAACGACCCGGACGCCGACCGCTGCGCGGTGGCCGTCCCGGCCCTCGCCAACGCGGCCGGCAGCGGCAACGGCACCTCCGGCTGGCGGATGCTGCGCGGCGACGAGGTCGGCGCGCTGCTCGGCGCGGCCCTGGTCGCCAAGAAGGCCGAGGGCGTCTTCGCCACCACCATCGTCTCCGCCACCCTGCTGGGCCGGATCGCCGAGGCCGCCGGCCTGGGCTACGCCGAGACGCTGACCGGCTTCAAGTGGCTCTCCCGCGCCGAGGGCCTGCGCTACGGCTACGAGGAGGCGCTCGGCTACTGCGTCGACCCGCAGGGCGTCCGGGACAAGGACGGCATCACCGCCGCCCTGCTGGTCGCCGAACTGGCCGCCACCCTCAAGACGTCCGGCCGCACCCTGACCGACCTGCTGGACGACCTGGCGCTGGAGCACGGCCTGCACGCCACCGACCAGCTGTCCGTCCGCGTGCAGGACCTCTCGCTGATCGCCGACGCCATGCGCCGGCTGCGCGAGCAGCCGCCGACCGTCCTGGCCGGCCTGCGGGTCACCCGCGCGGACGACCTGTCGGCCGGCTCCGCCGAGCTGCCGCCCACCGACGGCCTGCGCTACTACCTGGCCGGCGAGGCCGTCCGCTCGGCCCGCATCGTGGTCCGCCCGTCCGGCACCGAGCCCAAGCTCAAGTGCTACCTGGAGGTCGTCCTCCCGGTCGCCACCGCCGCCGACCTCGCCGCCACCCGCGAGCGGGCCGCCGAGCTGCTCGAAGCCGTCAAGCGCGACCTGGCCGAGGCCGCGGGCATCGCCGTCTGACGCCCGCCCGTACGAGAAGGGGCCCGCCGGTCGCGTACGTCGCGTACCGGCGGGCCCCTCGCGTGCTTCGGCTCAGACCGCGATCACCGTGATCAGCGCGGCCAGGCCGGCCAGCGTCGGCGCGATCACCCACCAGCACCACGCCACCTCGACCGGGCCGGCCGCGTCGGGGCGGCGGGCGTTGCGCTCGGCCATCTCCTGGAGCACGTTGGTCACCTGGTCGGACCAGGCGCGGGTCGGGTCTGGCGAGCCCTGCACCACCGGGTTGGTCTGGCGGCCGAACACCATCCCCATCCGGGAGGCGTGCTCGGCGCCGCCGCGCTGCTGGGCCCGGGTCGCCCGCTTGCGCTGCCGCAGCGACACCGGCACCGCCCACACCTGGTACTTCTTGCCGCCGGCCAGCAGCTCGACCGAGTACCCCGCGCGCAGCGCGTCCACCGAGGCCCACGGCGCGGTGATGGTCCGCCACGGGTTGCGCACCAGCAGTCGGCTGCGGTCCGCCAGCACCGCCGGGCGCAGCGTGTAGGCGATCACCGGGAAGGCGAACACCGGTACCGCCGCGAGCGAGACGTACGGCGTCTTCCCCGTCCCGTTCAGCATCGCGTCGCCGATCAGCCAGCCGGCGACGGCCAGCAGCAGCACTCCGGAGATCACACCGGGGACAGAGCGGTACACGCGGTCCGCGTACGCGGGATCCCCGTCGGGGGCGGCGGAACCCTGGCGGGGCTTGCCGTCGGAATCGGTCATGCCGTCGATTCTGCCCCATGCCCCCCACCGAGAGGTCTCGGTCCGGCATCGAATGCCGCCCCCGGGCCACCCGGTCGCCGGTCGCCGCGCGCCCCGGCCGTACCCGCCCCCGGCCGCCCGTCCGGCTCCGTGGAGGTCTCGGTCCGGCCACGAAAGGCAGGGCCCCTAGCGGTCGACTACGCGCGTAGATATGCTGCTCTGGTGACTATGTCCACTGTTGCAGCCAATGCCCTCGGCGTTGCGGGCAGCGGCCTTCAGGACGTTGCGGCGTCCGAGGCCTCGCTCCGCCGCTTCCTGCACGGCCTGCCCGGCGTCGACCAGGTCGGCCTTGAGGCGCGTGCCGCCACCCTCGGTACCCGCTCGATCAAGACCACGGCGAAGGCCTACGCCATCGACCTGGCGATCTCGATGATCGACCTGACCACGCTGGAAGGCGCGGACACGGTCGGCAAGGTGCGCGCCCTGTGCGCCAAGGGCAGGACCCCCGACCCGACCGATCCGACCACCCCCCGCGTCGCCGCCATCTGCGTCTACCCGGACATGGTCGCCACCGCGAAGGACGCCCTGCGGGGCACCGACATCCAGGTCGCCTCGGTGGCCACCGCCTTCCCGGCCGGCCGCGCCGCCCTCCCGGTGAAGCTCGCCGACACCGCCGACGCGGTCGCCGCGGGCGCCGACGAGATCGACATGGTGATCGACCGGGGAGCCTTCCTCTCCGGCCGCTACTACGACGTCTTCAACGAGATCGTCGCCGTCAAGGAGGCGTGCAAGCGCCCGGACGGCACCAGCGCCCACCTCAAGGTGATCTTCGAGACCGGCGAGCTGCAGACGTACGACAACGTGCGCCGCGTCTCCTGGCTGGCGATGCTGGCCGGCGCCGACTTCATCAAGACCTCCACCGGCAAGGTCGCCGTCAACGCGACCCCGCCGGTCACCCTGCTGATGCTGGAGGCGGTCCGCGACTTCAAGGCGCAGACCGGCGTCCAGGTCGGCGTGAAGCCCGCCGGTGGGATCAAGACCACCAAGGACGCGATGAAGTACCTGGTGATGGTCAACGAGACCCTCGGCGACGACTGGCTGAGCCCGCACTGGTTCCGCTTCGGTGCCTCCAGCCTGCTCAACGACCTGCTGATGCAGCGCCAGAAGCTCACCACCGGACGCTACTCCGGCCCCGACTACGTGACGGTGGACTGATCACCATGGCCAAGAAGAAGAACATCGAGGAGCCCGCGAAGGCCTCCGGCCTCTTCGCCTACGCCCCGGCCCCCGAGTCCCCCGCCGCCGCGGGCGACATCGCCACCTCCTACGGCCACTTCATCGGCGGCGAGTTCGTCGACTCCTCCGGCAGCGAGGCCCTGAAGACGGTCAACCCGGCCACCGAGCAGGTGCTCGCCGAGTTCGCCCAGGGCACCGACGAGGACGTGGACCGCGCGGTCGCCGCCGCCCGCAAGGCCTTCGCCGACTGGTCGGCGCTGCCGGGCAGCGAGCGCGGCAAGTACCTGTTCCGGATCGCCCGGATCATCCAGGAGCGCAGCCGCGAGCTGGCCGTGCTGGAGTCGATCGACAACGGCAAGCCGATCCGCGAGACCCGCGACTTCGACATCCCGACCGTCGCCGCGTGGTTCTTCTACTACGCCGGCTGGGCGGACAAGCTGGACTACGCGGGCTTCGGCCCGAACCCGCGCCCGCTGGGCGTGGCCGGCCAGGTCATCCCGTGGAACTTCCCGCTGATGATGCTGGCGTGGAAGATCGCGCCCGCCCTGGCGACCGGCAACACCGTCGTCCTCAAGCCGGCCGAGACCACCCCGCTGACGGCCCTGCGCTTCGCCGAGATCTGCCGCCAGGCCGGTCTGCCGAAGGGCGTCGTCAACATCGTCACCGGCGACGGCCGCACCGGCGCCGCGCTCACCGCGCACCCGGACGTCAACAAGGTCGCCTTCACCGGCTCCACCCCGGTCGGCAAGGCGATCGCCCGGCAGCTGGCCGGCAGCCGCAAGAAGCTGTCGCTGGAGCTGGGCGGCAAGGCCGCGAACATCGTCTTCGACGACGCACCGATCGACCAGGCGGTCGAGGGCATCGTCAACGGCATCTTCTTCAACCAGGGCCACGTCTGCTGCGCGGGCTCGCGCCTGCTGGTCCAGGAGTCGATCCAGGACGAGCTGCTGGACGCCCTGAAGCGCCGGATGTCCACCCTGCGCGTCGGCGACCCGCTGGACAAGAACACCGACATCGGCGCCATCAACTCGGCCGCCCAGCTGGCCCGGATCACCGAGCTGACCGACGCCGGCGAGGCCGAGGGCGCGGACCGCTGGTCGCCCGAGTGCGAACTCCCGGGCACCGGCTTCTGGTTCAAGCCGACCCTGTTCACCGGCGTCAGCCAGGCCCACCGGATCGCCCAGGAGGAGATCTTCGGCCCGGTCCTGTCGGTGCTGACCTTCCGCACCCCCGACGAGGCGGTCGCGAAGGCCAACAACACCCCGTACGGCCTCTCCGCCGGCATCTGGACGGAGAAGGGCTCGCGCATCCTCTGGACGGCGAGCCGGCTCAAGGCCGGCGTGGTCTGGGCCAACACCTTCAACAAGTTCGACCCGACCTCGCCGTTCGGCGGCTACAAGGAGTCGGGCCACGGCCGCGAGGGTGGCCGCCACGGTCTGGAGGCCTACCTCGATGTCTGATGTCGCGACGCGTCTTGACGTCTTCAAGACCTACAAGCTGTACGTCGGCGGGAAGTTCCCGCGCTCCGAGAGCGGGCGGGTGTACGAGGTGACGGACGCCAAGGGCCAGTGGCTCGCCAACGCCCCGCTGGGCACCCGCAAGGACGCCCGCGACGCCGTCCTGGCCGCCCGCGCGGCGGTCAAGGGCTGGGCCGGCACCACCGCGTACAACCGCGGCCAGGTGCTGTACCGGGTCGCCGAGATGCTGCAGGGCCGCCGCGAGCAGTTCGCCGCCGAGGTCTCCGCCGCCGAGGGCATCGGCCCGAAGAAGGCCGCCGCCCTGGTGGACGCCGCGATCGACCGCTGGATCTGGTACGCGGGCTGGACGGACAAGGTCGCCCAGATCGCGGGCGGCGCCAACCCGGTCGCCGGCCCCTTCTTCAACCTCTCCACCCCGGAGCCGACCGGCGTGGTCGGGATCGTCGCCCCGCAGGCCGGGTACGGGCACTCGCTGCTCGGCCTGGTCTCGGTGATCGCCCCGGCGATCGCCACCGGCAACACGGTCGTGGTCGCGGCCGCCGCGGACGCCCCGCTGCCGGCCCTGTCGCTGGGCGAGGTGCTCGCCACCTCGGACGTCCCCGGCGGCGTGGTCAACATCATCTCGGGCAGGACCGCCGACATCGCGCCCACCCTGGCCTCGCACCAGGACGTCAACGCGGTGGACCTCACCGGCGCGATCGCCGCCGACGGCCCCGGCGCGGCGCAGGCGCTGGAAGCGGCCGCCGCGGATACCCTGAAGAGGGTGGTCCGTCCGGAGCTGGACCCGTTCGCCCAGGACTGGACCAATGCGCCCGGTACCGACCGGCTACTCTCGTTCCTGGAGACGAAGACGGTCTGGCACCCGATGGGGATCTGACCGCCCCGTCGACCACCGAGTAACAACTCCACAGACTGGCCGTCCCCAGTGCCCTCTCCCCCCCAGGGCCCGGACGGTCATTGGACGGACCCGCGCCTCTCCCCCCCTGGCGCGGGTCCGTCGCCTTTCCCCGCCGTCTCGACACCGCCCCGGCGCCGTCCTCCGGCTCGCCGATCCCCGTAGCTCGCAGAAGGTGTGATCCGGCGGGTTTCGGCATCGGGCCCGGATGCGTCAGACTGGTGTCCCGTGAGTGACGACCCGCTGAATCCTGTGCCGATGACCCACGCCCGGGTCGTCCTGCTGTCCGGCCCCTCCGGCTCCGGCAAGTCCTCGCTCGCCGAGCGCAGCGGGCTACCGGTCCTGCAACTGGACGACTTCTACAAGGACGGGGACGACCCCACCCTGCCGCTGCTGCCCGACGGCGCGGTCGACTGGGACTCCCCGCTCGCCTGGCACCGCGACCAGGCGGTCGCCGCGATCCGCAGCCTCTACGAGACCGGCCGCGCCGACGTCCCGGTGTACTCGATCCCGGACAACGGCCGGATCGCCACCCGTGCCCTGGAGCTGGACGGCGCCCCCGCGTTCATCGCCGAGGGCATCTTCGCCGCCGAGATCACCGCCGAGTGCGCCGCCGAGGGCCTGCTCGGCGATGCCCTGTGCCTGCGCAACGGCGCGCTCACCACGGCCTGGCGCCGGCTGCGCCGGGACGTCCGGGAGGGCCGCAAGTCGCTGCCGGTGCTGCTGCGGCGCGGCTGGCGGCTGATGCGCGCCGAGCGGTCCATCGTCGGGCGGCAGGTCACCCTGGGCTCCCACCCGTGCGCCGGGGCCGAGGCCGAACGCCGGATCCGCGCCGCGGCCGGGCGGCGGGAGCTGTCCTCCGTCTGAGCCGTCCTCCGTCTGAGCCGTCCTCCGTCGGGGCCGTCCTCCGTTCGGGTGGGCCGTCTCCGGACGGGGGCTCGACGCGGAACGAAGACACGAAGAACGACGGGCCCGGTGCGTCTCCCCCGCACCGGGCCCGTCGCCTTCCCGAACGGCCGTCGGGCTCCCCGTGTTCGCCGCTCCCCCGAGCCGGCGTCCACGCACCGCGACCGTCCGCTACCCGTCCCCCGACGGGAGCTCCACTCCTTCGCGTCACCCGCGTCCGCGTCAGGCGACCAGCTCGCCGAACGCCCGGACGGTGTCGCCCGACTTGTTCAGGTGCTCGTCCTCGCGCAGCCGGCGCAGCGCCCGCCAGATGCTGCTCTTGACCGTACCGACGCTGATCCCCAGCACGTCGGCGATCTCCGGGTCGGTCTTGCCCTCGTAGTACCGCAGCACCAGCATGGTGCGCTGGTTCTCCGGAAGCTTCGCCAGCGCCTGCCAGAGCACGGTGCGCAGCTCGGTGCCGCCCATCGCGTCGGTGTCGCCGGCCGTCTCCGGCAGCTCCTCGGTCGGGTACTCGTTGACCTTGCGGCGCCGCCAGGCGGAGATGTGCAGGTTGGTCATGGTGCGGCGGAGGTACCCGCCGACCGCGGCCTTGTCGGTGATCCGGCCCCAGGCCCGGTAGGTGCTGAAGAGCGCGCTCTGCAGCAGGTCCTCGGCCTCGTAGCGGTCACCGGTCAGGTGGTACGCCGTGGCGTACAGGGAGGCGCGGCGCTCACGCACGTACGCGGTGAACTCCGTGATGTGGTCCTCCGCGACGGCCGGGTGCTCCGCCTGCGCGTCCGCCCGTCCCGCCTCGGTGGTGCGGGCCGCCGCCGGGTTCAGCTGCAGCAGCGTCGCACCGGCGGCCTCGCGGCCGGCCGACTCCCCCGAGCCGACCGTCCGCAGGCCGTTCCCGCCGACGCCCCGGTTCCCCGCCGGAGCGTCCTTGCCCTCGACGCGGACGGGGAGGATCCCCCGCAGCGTGAGGGTGTTGCCGGAGTCGGCCGCGTTCCCCACCCGGCCGATCCCGTACAGCTCCCCCGTCCTGGCGCCGCCGCTCACCCGGCGGGCGACAGGGTTTCCACCGGTGCTGTGCGCGCACCCCCGTACGGTCACGGCACCGGAGTTCTCGTCGGTCCTGACCTCGTACCGGGTCCGCGGGGCGGTGGCTGACGAACGCGCGGTGCGGACAGCCGGGTTGGTCCGGGTCTGAAGCATGGCGTTCATCGTGCGCCCCCTGGGTCGGTACGAGCGGTTCCTGTTGCCGCCTTCCAGCCGGCCGGGTTGGCCCGCTGTCCTGCGGCGACATGGAAAATCTTGCCCGCCGGTTGTGATGGCGCTGTCCGCCGACTGTCACAGGGGTGTCACAGGGGCGGGCCTTTCGTCCCGGTCCGCCTCCCTCCGTACCGGACGCCGGTAGGGCTCCTTCCGGTTCCCGTACGGGCGGTGAGCGATCCTGGGGGTGATTCGGCGCTTCGCGTGGGCCAAAATGGGGCCGTGCCATTCCTCCTTCTGATCGAGGACGACGACGCCATCCGGACCGGCCTCGAACTCGCCCTCACCCGCCAGGGCCACCGCGTGGCCACCGCCGCCTCCGGCGAGGACGGTCTGAGGCTCTTCAAGGAGCAGCGGCCCGACCTGATCGTGCTGGACGTCATGCTGCCCGGAATCGACGGCTTCGAGGTCTGCCGCCGCATCCGCCGCACCGACCAGCTGCCGATCATCCTGCTGACCGCCCGTTCGGATGACATCGACGTGGTGGTCGGCCTGGAGTCCGGCGCCGACGACTACGTGGTCAAGCCGGTGCAGCCACGGGTGCTGGACGCCCGGATCCGGGCCGTGCTGCGGCGCGGCGAGCGGGAGAGCTCCGACTCCTCCGCGTACGGCACCGTGGTGATCGACCGGGCGGCGATGACCGTCACCAAGGACGGGCAGGACCTCCAGCTCACCCCGACCGAGCTGCGGCTGCTCCTGGAGCTCAGCCGCCGCCCCGGCCAGGCGCTCTCCCGCCAGCAGCTGCTGCGGCTGGTCTGGGAGCACGACTACCTGGGTGACTCCCGCCTGGTGGACGCCTGCGTGCAGCGGCTGCGGGCGAAGGTCGAGGACGTCCCGTCCGCGCCGACCCTGATCCGCACCGTCCGCGGCGTGGGCTACCGGCTGGACCCGCCGGCCTGAGTGCCTCTCCCGTCCTCCTGCTTCCCGTCCCCTTGCTTCCCGTCCTCCTGCTTCCCGTCCTCCTGCTTCCCGTCCTCCTGGTTGCCGCCCTCCTGATCCGCCTGGGCTGCCCGAAATTCCTGAACTCCCTGAACTCCCTGAACTTCCGTACGACGACAGGCTCTTGTGACTGATCATCAGACGACGGCCCGCCGCTTCGCCGCGGGTCCGTGGCGCAGGCTGCGTTCCCTGCGGGTACGGCTGATCGCGGTGTTCGCGGCGGTCGCGCTGCTCGCCGCCGTCTCGGCCTCCGGCATCGCCTACTGGCTCAACCGCGACGCGGTGCTCAAGCGCGCCCAGGACACCGCGCTCAACGACTTCCGGGTGTCGCTCAGCCGCAACGTCTCCGAGCTGCCGCTGAACGCGAGCTGCCCGGACCTGACCACGCTCGCGTCCACCGTCGCCAGCTCCGGGCTGAGTTACGACGTGGTGGTGGCCGACCCGGCGCACCCGGAGTGCACGGCCTCCTCCGACCCGGGGCAGTTCACGCTGGCCGACGTCCCGGCGGCGCTGCAGTCCACCGTCGCCAGGCAGCGCGAGGTCACCGAGAACAACCCGTACCCGTACCACCTGTACTGGCAGCGGCAGAACCTGGCGGGCCAGCCGTTCCTGATCGGCGGCACCAAGGTGGTGCCGACCGGCCCGACGGCGTACATGTTCAAGTCGCTGGAGAACGAACGCAAGGACCTCAACACGCTGGGCTGGTCGCTGGCCATCGCCACACTGCTCGCGCTGATCGGCTCGGCGCTGCTCGCCCAGGCCGCCTCGTCGACCGTGCTGCGGCCGGTCAAGCGGCTCGGCGAGGCCGCCCGACGGCTCGGCCAGGGGCACCTGGACACCCGGCTGGAGGTCGAGGGCGGGGACGAACTCGCGGACCTGGCGAGGACGTTCAACCGGGCCGCGGAGTCGCTGCACGAGCAGGTCGAGGAGTTGAGCGCGCGCGAGGCGCAGAGCCGGCGGTTCGTCGCCGACATGTCGCACGAGCTGCGCACGCCGCTGACCGCGATGACCGCCGTCACCGACATCCTGGAGGACGAGGCCGAGTCGCTGGACCCGATGATCGCACCGGCCGTACGGCTCGTGGTCAGCGAGACGCGGCGGCTGTCCGACCTGGTGGAGAACCTGATGGAGGTGACCCGCTTCGACGCCGGCACCGCCAAGCTGGTCGCCGACGAGGTGGACATGGCCGACCTGATCATGTCCTGCATCGACGGCCGGGCCTGGTACGACGCCGTCGAACTGGACGCCCCGCGCGGCATCCTGGCCGTGGTCGACCCGCGCCGGCTCGACGTGGTCTTCGCCAACCTGATCGGCAACGCGCTCAAGCACGGCGGCTCCCCGGTGCGGGTCAAGGTCCGGCAGACCGCGGGCTCCGTCGTCATCGAGGTCTCCGACAGCGGCCCGGGCATCCCCGAGGACGTGCTGCCGCACGTCTTCGACCGGTTCTACAAGGCGGACCGGGGGCGGGCCCGCTCGGAGGGCAGCGGCCTGGGGCTGTCGATCGCGATGGCCAACGCACAGATCCACGGGGGCACGATCACGGCGGCGAACGGGGAGGTCGGGGCGGTGTTCACGCTGACGCTGCCGCTGGCCCCACCGCCTCCGCCGAACGAGGGCGACACCGGTGACGGCCCCGTCGGCGACGCCGCCCAGGACAAGGACGCCACGTGACCGCCCCCACCCGCACCGCCCTGCGCCGCACCGCCGGCGCCCTGCTGCTGCTCGCGCTCGCCTCCGGCTGCGGCATCCGGCCGACCGCCGTCCCGGTGGACGCCGGCGCCCCGGCCAGCCGGACGGCCTGCCCGACCGCCCCGCACATACCGACCGCCCTGGCCACGCCCTCGGCGCCCACGCCGACCCCGCCGGCCCGCGGCGCCGCCAAGGCCGGGGTGAGCCCGAGCCCGTCGCCCACGGTGGTGCCCGCCACCCCGCCGGCCGACAACGTGTTCGGCGCGGTGCCGACGGCTGCACCCTGCCGGTAGTTCCGGCTGTCCCTCGTCCGCCTGCCCGCCTGCCCGTCGCCCCGCCGTTCCGCCGTTCGGCGTCGGGGTGACGGGCGGCCGGGGGCGCGCCCCGGAATGTTCACGCCCGGGGTGGAACCACCGCGCCACCGGCCCACGTCCTTCCCCCCGTGCAGCGAGATGGCACCAGGACACGCGACGAGCGTTCCGGCGCACGGACCAGGAACCGGCCGGCGACGGCCGTCCACCGTCCCCTTCGAACAGCCGGACTGGCGGGCCTGACCTGTCACCTGGCCCTCGTCCTCTGGCTGGTGGTGCTGAGGCCGCTACCGGTTCCCTGGGTGTACGACACCAACCTGACGCCGCTGGCCTCCCTCCGCTCCTCCACCGGCTGGCAGGTGGTCGGCGAGTTCCTCCTGCTGGCCCCCCTCGGCGTGCTGCTCCCGCTGGCCGGCGGCCGCCTGCGGGCCCCCTGGCTGCCGTCCTTCCTGCGCACCACCGGCGCCTCCGCCCTGCTGGCGACCGGCCTGGAGTTCCTCTCCTCCTGGACGCCCGGGCACGTCCTCAACGTCGACCACATACTGCTCGCCGTGATCGGCGTGGCCATCACCCACCTGGCCCTCGTCCCCGGCCTGCGGCGGCTGCTGCGCGACCGGCGGCCGCGGCTCCAGGTGCCGGCGCCCTCCCCCGAGGCCGTACCTGCGCCCGTGCCCGCGCCGAAGGTGACCGCCCTGGTCGGCCCGCCGGTCGCCCGCGCCCGCGCCTACGCCGAGCCCACGCCCCCCGCCCGCTGAGGCCCGTCCTCCCGCACCACGGCGAGTGTGTTCCCCCACCTGCCGCCGGGGCCGCAAAAGACCCGCGACACCTCATAGTCAGTCATTTCCCACCTCGTCAATTGCCGTTCCGTCGGGGTGCGACGACTCCGTGCTGAAAAGGCGGCGCCGAATGTCGGCCGCCTCCGGTAATCTGCGCTGTCGCCCCACAGGCCTCACCGTCTTATCCCCCCGTCCCACAGGAATCCCCCTTGAACAATCTCGATTTCAGCGCCGAGCCGCTTTTCTCCTGGTACGTCGTCGCGCTGGCGATCAGCGGTGCCGCCATGCTGGTCCTCGGAGCGGTCAATCCCGGTAGCGGCCTGAAGGTCGGCTGGCGAATCATCAACGTCCTCGCCGGCCTCGGATTCCTGGGGTACGCCTACTACCTCGCGTTCGTCTTCGAAGGCGGCCGGTACGAGATCTTCTTCAAGGCGTTCATCCTGCCGATCGCGCTGATCGCCAACTCCGTGAAGGCGATCGTCGAACGCGGCAACGCCAAGAACCAGCAGCCGGCCCCGCAGGCGGCGCCGTACGACCCCAACGCCCCGCAGGCGCCGTACGGCCAGCCCGTCCCGCCGCAGGGCGCCGCGCCGCAGGCCGCGCCGTACGCTCCGTCGGCGCAGCCCGTGCCGGACAACCCGTACGCGCAGCCGGTGCCGCCGGCCGGGCAGCCCGGGCAGGCGCAGTAACCGCCTGTCGATCCGCCGCCGACGGGCGGGGGGCTCCGGTTCGCCCGGTGCCCCCCGCCCGTCGGTGTCAGAGCATCAGGAGTCAGAGCGTCAGGGGTCAGGGGTCAGGGCGTCAGGCGGTGGAGGTCGCGCGGGAAGAGTGCGGTCCGGCGGATGTTGTCGGCGCCGGTGAGTCGCGCCGTCCAGCGTTCCAGCCCCAACGCGAACCCGCCGTGCGGCGGCATCCCGTGCGCGAAGGAGCGCAGGTAGCCCTCGTACGGCTGGAGCGGCTCGCCCCGGGCCGCCAGCGCGGCCAGGTAGTCCTCGTGCCGGTGCAGCCGCTGGCCTCCGGTGACCAGTTCGAGCCCGCGGAAGAGCAGGTCGAAGCTGTTGGAGTACTCCGGGCGGCCCGGTTCCGGGTGGGTGTAGAAGGGCCGCTTGCGCATCGGGTAGCCGACCACGAACAGGAACTCGCTGCCGTGCTCGCGCAGCGCCCACTCGCTGAGCCACCGCTCGTGCGCCGGGGCGAGGTCCGGCTCGTCGACGCCCAACAGCCGCATCGCCTCGGCGAAGTGGAGCTGCGGGATCTCCGCCGGGACCTCGGGCAGCTTCACCTCCAGCAGGTCGACGGCGGCACCGGCCCGCTCGGCCACCGAGGCGACCATCCCGGCGACCACCTCGCGCAGCACGGCCATCACCTCGCGGTGGTCGGTGATGAAGCCGAGTTCCGCGTCGAGGCTGGTGTACTGCGCCAAGTGCCGCGCGGTGTCGTGCGGTTCGGCCCGGAACACCGGCCCGGTCTCGTAGACCCGCTCGAACACCCCGACCATCGCCTGCTTGAAGAACTGCGGCGACTGCGCGAGGTAGGCGGGGCGGCCGAACCAGTCCAGCGCGAAGACGTTCGCCCCGGACTCGGTGGCCGAGGAGACCACCTTCGGGGTCTGGATCTCGGTGAAGCCCAGGCCGTCGAGGGTGGCCCGGAACCCGCCCACCGAGGCCGCCGTGATCCGGTGCGGGGCGGACAGACGCGGGTGGCGGAGGGTGACGGGGGCGCCGTCGAGGATCACCGGGAGGGTGGCCTCGACGGTCGGCCGGAACAGGCTGAACGGGGGCGCCTCGGCGAGGCTGGACAGGACCTCGACGGTGGGCGAGGTCAGCTCGACGCCGGCCGGCGCCTGCGGGTTGGCGGTGACGGTGCCGCGGATCCGCAGGACGGTCTCCTCCGGCAGGTCGGGGCCCGCACCGGTGGCGACCACCTGGGCCGGTCCGGAGCGGTCCCGGATCACCAGGAAGGTGACGGACTTGAGTGCGCGGCGGCGGTGCAGCCAGCCGCTGATCTCTACGGATTCGCCGACGTGGCCGGGTAGTTCGGCGGCCAGGACACGGGTCGTCGGGTGGATCATCGCGGCCCTCCAGGGGCGTCGTGGTGATCCCTTCGGAGTGCGGGCGAGAAGGGCAACTCGCGGTACCACCGCACTTTCGCCGTCGCCCGCGCGGGCGGCGGCCTCATTGCGGCCCGTTGACGGGGGCCGGCCGGCGGGGCATTTCCTCCCCGCACTCGGGAGTGTCTTCGCTCCGGGGCGCGGGGCCGCCTTCACAGCTGCCGGCGGCTCTCTCGGCCCACGGGGCCCGGAGGTACTCGTCTCCCTCGACGTGTTGCCGGAGAGGCTAGACCGGCCCGCCGCCGGACCGCAACGGGCTTTCCCACCGCCGGGCGGGCACCACCTGGGGCGCCCTCACTCCGGGCGACCCTGAGACGGACCCCGACACCCGGCTACGACTCACCGGCGAGTCGGCGGGGTGGCGAATCGACTGTCAGGTGGACGTTTCCGGGAGCGCGGTGGCGGAGAGTGGAAATTAAGCCCGCCGGATCGCCCGGATCGGGTGCCACGACACGGAGTTGACCCATGAGCGCCCGTCTCGCCCGTCCCCGTCACAACCGCGTCATCGCCGGCGTCTGCGCCGGGCTTGCCGAGCGCTACGGCGTGACGCCGTGGACCGTGCGACTGATCTTCCTGATCTCGATCATCCTGCCCGGACTCCAGTGCCTGGTCTACCTGGCCCTCTGGGTGCTGCTCCCCCAGGAGCCGTAAGCCCGTAGCCGCACGCCCGGAACCGAACGCCCGACGCCGTCGCGCCGGGCCCGGTACGACGGCGGGCCGCCCGCTCCCGGGATCACCGGGGCGGACGGCCCGTCGCCGTGCCGGCGGCCAGGTCAGCCGGTCAGGCCCGGCAGCGGCAGGGTGTGGGTCAGCCCGCCGATGGGGGTCTTGTCGACGCCCGGGATGGTCGGGATGGCGCCACGCGTGGCGGCACCGGCCTCGGCGGCCGGGGCGGGCGCCGCCTGGCCGGCGGCCGGGGTGAGGGTGCCGAGCGTGCCGGTGACCTTGTCGCCGCCGGGCAGCTTGGCGGCGGTGTCGGTGACCGCGCCGGTCACCGCGGGGTTCGTGACCGCGCCGGTGGGCAGCCCGAGGCCGCCGGGGGCGGCGGCGGAGGCGGTACCGGCGCCCACCGCCGCGATGGCGATGCCGAGCGCCGCGGTGCCGGCGGCCTTGAGAGCCTGCTTCATGGTTCGTCCCTTGGGTCGTCGTCGGTGGCCGACATCGGGACGGGGCGGACGGGCTACCGCCGCCACGGCCTGTCAGCATGGACGGGCACACGGTAGTGAGTGGGCCACGCGAGGACCAAAGGGCGTTCACTCACCCGAGTGAGTAGTCGGATGAACGCCAACTCCCCTTCGGGACATGGGCGTTCACCCGACCATTCGAACGGGCCGGGCCGCTCAGCTGTCGCCGGTGCCCGAGCTGAACAGCCACTCCGCCTTCAGTTCGGCGTACCCCGGCTTGATCACGTCGTTGATCATCGCCAGCCGCTCGTCGAACGGCAGGAACGCGGACTTCATCGCGTTCACCGTGAACCACTCCATGTCCCCCAGCGTGTAGCCGAAGGCCTCCACCAGGTGCCCGAACTCGCGGCTCATGCTGGTGCCGCTCATCAGCCGGTTGTCGGTGTTCACGGTGACCCGGAACTTCAGCCGGCTGAGCAGCCCGATCGGGTGCTCGGCGTACGAAGTGGCCGCCGCGGTCTGGAGGTTGGAGGTCGGACACATCTCCAGCGGGATGCGCTTGTCGCGCACGTACGCGGCCAGCCGGCCGAGCTCGACGCTGCCGTCCTCGGCCACCGTGATGTCGTCGACGATCCGCACGCCGTGGCCGAGCCGGTCGGCGCCGCAGCACTGCAGGGCCTCCCAGATCGACGGCAGGCCGAAGGCCTCGCCCGCGTGGATGGTGAAGTGGTTGTTCTCGCCCTTGAGGTAGTCGAAGGCGGCCTGGTGGCGGGTGGGCGGGTGGCCCGCCTCGGCACCGGCGATGTCGAAGCCGACGACACCCTGGTCGCGGTGGCGGTTGGCCAGTTCGGCGATCTCGGTGGAGCGGGCGGCGTGCCGCATCGCGGTCAGCAGGGTGCCGACCCGGATCCGGTGGCCGGCCGCGCGGGCGTTGGCCTCGCCGAGGCGGAAGCCCTCGTTCACGGCCTGGACGACCTCGTCCAGGGACAGGCCGGCCTCCAGGTGCTGCTCGGGGGCGTAGCGGACCTCGGCGTACACGACGCCGTCGGCGGCCAGGTCCTCGGCGCAGTCGGCGGCGACCTTGATCAGTGCCTCGCGGGTCTGCATCACGGCGCAGGTGTGCGCGAAGGTCTCCAGGTAGCGGACCAGCGAGCCGGAGTCGGCGGCCTCGCGGAACCACTCGCCGAGCTCCTTGGCGTCGGTGGTCGGAAGGCCCTCGTAGCCGACCGCGGCGGCCAGCTCGACGACCGTCTCCGGGCGCAGCCCGCCGTCGAGGTGGTCGTGCAGCAGCACCTTCGGCGCGCGGCGGATCTGGTCGGTGGTGGGGATGCGCGGGCCGGCGCCCGCAGCGGTGACAGGGATCTGCTTCTCCATTGCGGAAATATAGCCCCTACGCGCGTAGACCCACCACTGTTAACACGGCCGGTTCGACGAAAGTCCACCGGGAATTCCACCGCCCGGGTCATCCGCGGCACCTTCGACCCGGTTCCGGCCCGATCGCGGCTCAGGTACGGCCCCGGTGCGGCCCGGTCGCGGCCCGATCGCGACTCAGGTGCGGCCCGGTCGCGGCTCAGTCGTGCTGCAGCAACCGGCCCCGCCGGGACAGCACGAAGTCCCGGAACGCCGCCACCGGCGGGGTCAGCGGCCGCCCCGCCGCCCAGGCCAGTCCGATCGCCCGCCGGGTGCGCGGCGCCGTCACCTCCAGCTCCACCACCCCCGGCCGCGGCACCAGCGCCGGCGGCAGCAGCGCCACCCCCAGCCCGGCCGCGACCAGCCCGCGCAGCGTCTCCGCCTCCTCCCCCTCGAAGGCCAGCCGCGGCACGAACCCGGCCTGGGCGCAGAAGCCGTCCGTGATCGCGCGCAGCCCGTACCCCTCCTCCAGTCCGACGAACGGCTCCTCCGCCACCTCCGCCAGCCGGATCCGCCGCCGGCCCGCCAGCCGGTGGTCCGCCGGGACGACCAGGTGCAGCCGCTGCTCGTCCAGCGGGCGGGCCGTGAAGGCCGGATCGTCCGGCAGCGGCGCGACCAGGCAGAGGTCCAACTCCCCCGCCCGCAACCGCTCCAGCATCGCCCCGACGTAGTCCTGCACCAGCTGGAACCGGACCTGCGGATGCCCCGCCCGGAACCCGCGCAGCAGCGCCGGCACCGCGTCCGTCCCCATCGTGTGCAGGAAGCCGAACGCCACCCGCCCGGCCGCCGGATCGGCCTCCGCCCGGGCCGCCTCCGCCCCCCGCTCGACCTCCGCCAGCGCCCGCTCCACCGAGGCCAGCAGCAGCCGGCCCGCCCTGGTCAGCCGGACCGTCCGCCCCTGACGGGCCAGCAGGTCCACGCCCAGCTCCTCCTCCAGCCGGGCCACCGCCCGCGACAGCGTCGGCTGCGGCACCCCGAGCAGCGCGGCCGCCCGCGTCACGTGCTCCAGCCGGGCCACCGCCGCGAACTGGGCCAGCCGGGGCGCCAGCAGCACCGCCGGCTCGTCCGGCCCCAACTCCGCCACCCGGTACCGCGGCTCCGTGCCGTCCGTCACGTCCGCCCTGTCCGCCCCGGCCATCCCGCCACCACCTCGACTCATACGACAACGCATCGATCATCCACCGTTCATGCATTGGACGCATCAACCGCGGCGCGCCTACCGTCGACGACATGCAGCCCGCCGATACCAGGGCATCCGTGACCACCCCGGATGCCCCCGCCCCCGCCCCCTCGCACGACGACCGCCACCGCCCCGGCCAGCGCGCCTTCCGCCGCGCCAACCTCGCCCTGTTCGCCGCCGGAGTCGCGACCTTCGTCCTGCTCTACTCCACCCAGGGCCTGCTGCCGATCCTCTCGACCGACCTCGACCTCACCCCCGGCCAGGCCAGCTGGACGGCCTCCGCCGCCACCCTCGGACTCGCTCTCGCCCTGCTCCCCGCCAGCGCCCTGTCCGACCGGTACGGCCGCACCGCCGTGATGACGGCCTCCACCCTCGCCGCCGCCACCCTCGCCCTCGCCCTGCCGTTCGCGCCCGACCTCACCACCCTCGTCGTGCTGCGCGTCCTCCAGGGCGCCGCGCTGGCCGGGCTGCCCGCCACCGCCATGGCCTACCTCGCCGAAGAGGTCCACCCCAGCGCCCTGGCCTCCGCGATGGGCCTGTACGTGGCCGGCAACAGCATCGGCGGCATGGGCGGCCGGCTGCTCTCCGGCTGGACCGCCGCCGCCTTCGGCTGGCGCTGGGGCCTCGCCGCCTCCGCCGCCCTCGCCCTGCTCGCCGCGCTCGCCTTCCGGCTGCTGATCCCCGCCGCCCGGCACTTCACCCCCGCCCCGGTGGACGCCCGCGCCCTCGCCCGCACCGTCGGCCGGCACCTGCGCAACCCGCTACTGGTGCGGCTGTACGCGCTCGGACTGCTGTTCATGGCCGTGTTCGGCGCGGTCTACAACACCGTCGGCTACCGGCTGATCTCGGCGCCGTTCCACCTGCCCGAGTCCGTCGCCGCCTCGATCTTCGTCGTCTACCTGGTCGGCACCGGCACCTCCGCGGCCGCCGGCCGACTCGCCGCCCGGCTCGGCCGCCGCGGCGCGCTCTACGTCTCCATCGGCGTGACCGCCGCCGGGCTGCTGCTCTCCCTCACCGAGTCCCTGGTCTGCGCCCTGCTCGGCCTGGTCCTGATCACCGCCGGCTTCTTCGCCGGCCACGCCACCGCCTCCTCCGCGGTCGGCCGCACCGCCACCGAGGGCCGCGCCCAGGCCTCCGCCCTCTACCTGATCGCCTACTACCTCGGCAACAGCCTCGGCGGCACCCTGGGCGCCGACGCCTACCACGCCACCGGCTGGCCCGGCGCCGCCACCGTCGGCCTCACCGCCATGACCCTCGCCGCCGCCGTCACCCTCTACGCCACCCGCCAGGCCCACGCGGCCCGGCGAGCGGTCGCGGACGCCTGACAGCCGCCGCCGATACGCTCCGGGACATGAGCGTCGATCCTGCTGTGTACGCCCGGTTGCGCGAGATCGCGGATCAGCTGCCGAAGGTGCCGGGGACAGGGAAGATCGAGATCGCCGACGGCGAGATCGTCATGATGACGTCACCCGTGAAACGTCACGAGCTCGCCGTCATCCGCCTGGCCCACCAGCTCAATGCCCAGCTACCGCAGACCCACCCCGGCTACCTCGCCCACGGCGGCGCGGATCTGGAGGACGTCGGCCTCGGTCGGCTCCGGAATCCCGACCTGATGGTGTTCCCCGACGCGGCCCTGGACGACGACGACCCGGCGTTCCTCCCCCACGAGATCCTTCTCGTCGTGGAAATCGTCTCCAAGTCCAACCCCGAGAACGACTACCACGACAAGGTCCGCGACTACTCGGCCATGGGCATCCCGTTGTACCTCCTGGTCGATCCCCGCAAGGGCACCGGCATCGTCCACGACGAGCCCGGCTACACCCGCCGCAAGGACTTCGTCTTCGGCGACGAGATCGCCGTCGGCCCCTGGACGCTCGACACCAGCGTCCTGCGGACCTACGCCTGAACCCGCATCCGCAGGGCACCGGCCGACCGGGCCCGAGCACACGGAAGGAGCCCGCACCCGGCAGACCGGGTACGGGCTCCTCGTCGGTCCTTCATGCAGCCGGCACGCTGCCGCATGAAGGGCAATCGCATGACTACGCGATGCGGTCGAGGACGATCGGGTTCGGGGTGAAGGCCGTGCCGGCCGGGGAGACCGTGATGCCGTCGGCCAGCGCCTCGATGGCGTAGTCGTAGCGCTCGGGGGTGTCGGTGTGCAGGGTCAGCAGGGGCTGGCCGGCCACGACGGTGTCGCCGGGCTTGGCGTGCATCTCGACGCCGGCGCCGGCCTGGACCGGGTCCTCCTTGCGGGCGCGGCCGGCGCCGAGGCGCCAGGCGCAGACGCCGACGGCGTAGGCGTCGAGCTCGGTGAGGACGCCGGAGGCGGGCGCCGGGATGACGTGCTGCTCGCGGGCGACCGGGAGCGGGGCGTCGACGTCGCCGCCCTGGGCGGCGATCATGCGGCGCCAGTGGTCCATCGCGGAGCCGTCGCGCAGCGCGTCGGCCGGGTCCTTGCCGTGCACGCCGGCCGCGGCGAGCATCTCGCGCGCGAGGGCGAGGGTGAGCTCGACGACGTCGGCGGGGCCGCCGCCGGCCAGCACCTCGATCGACTCGCGGACCTCCAGCGCGTTGCCGGCGGTGAGGCCGAGCGGGGTGGACATGTCGGTGAGCAGGGCGACGGTGTTCACGCCGGCGTCGGTGCCCAGGCCGACCATGGTGCGGGCGAGTTCGCGGGCGTTGTCGATGTTCTTCATGAAGGCGCCGGAGCCGACCTTGACGTCCAGGACCAGGGCGCCGGTGCCTTCGGCGATCTTCTTGGACATGATCGAGGAGGCGATCAGCGGGATGGCCTCGACGGTGCCGGTGACGTCGCGCAGCGCGTAGAGCTTCTTGTCGGCGGGCGCGAGGCCGTCACCGGCGGCGCAGATGACCGCGCCGGTGGTGCGCAGGACGTCGAGCATCTCCTCGTTGGAGAGCAGGGCGCGCCAGCCGGGGATGGACTCCAGCTTGTCGAGGGTGCCGCCGGTGTGGCCGAGGCCGCGGCCGGAGAGCTGCGGGACGGCGGCGCCGCAGGCGGCGACGAGCGGGGCGAGCGGGAGGGTGATCTTGTCGCCGACGCCGCCGGTGGAGTGCTTGTCACTGGTGGGCAGCGGCAGCGAGGAGAAGTCCATCCGGACGCCGGAGCGGATCATCGCGTCGGTCCAGCGGCTGATCTCGTGCGGCTTCATGCCGTTCAGCAGGATCGCCATGGCCAGGGCGGACATCTGCTCGTCGGCGACCTCGCCGCGGGTGTAGGCGTCGATGACCCAGTCGATCTGAGCGTCGCTCAGCTCTCCGCTGTCGCGCTTGGTCCTGATGACGGAGATGGCGTCCATGCGTGCTCCAAGAGGGGTTTCAAAAGCGAAGAGTGTCGCGAGATGACCGGGTTCCGGCCCACTCGCGACACTCTACGCGCGTAACAATTGTCGAAGCTAGAGCCGTTCCGGCCCGAACGCGTCGGGCAGGACCTCACTCATCGGGCGGATCCCGGAGGGCAGCTCGATCAGCAGTTCCGGCCCGCCGTGCTCGTAGAGCAGCTGGCGGCAGCGCCCGCACGGCATCAGCAGTTCGCCCGCGCCGTCGACGCAGGTGAAGGCCGTCAGCCGGCCGCCGCCGGTGGCGTGCAGCGCGGACACCAGCCCGCACTCGGCGCACAGCCCGAGCCCGTACGAGGCGTTCTCGACGTTGCAGCCGGTGACCAGCCGCCCGTCGTCCACCAGCGCGGCCGCGCCGACCGGGAACTTGCTGTACGGGGCGTACGCGTGGGTCATCGCCTCGCGCGCGGCCGCGCGCAGCCGCTCCCAGTCGATCGCGGCCGACGCCGCAGACGCCGTCACTTGCCCTGGCCCTTGCGGTAGATCTGGCCGTCGGCCTTCGGCATCCGCAGCCGCTGCGACGCCAGCGAGAGCACCACCAGGGTGATCACGTACGGCGTGGCGACGATCAGCGGGCGCTGCACCTCGTCGGTGAGCGCGTACCAGGCGCCGAGACCGCCGGCGACCACGAAGGAGATCGCCGCACCGGTGAACTTGCGCCGGTACAGCTGCCAGAGCGCGAGCAGCGCCATCGCGATGGCGACGGTCAGGATCAGCACGTGCACCGACTCCGGGTCGCGCAGCTGGAGGCTGTCGGTGAAGCCGAACAGGCCGGCGCCCATGGCGAGGCCGCCCGGCATCCAGTTGCCGAAGATCATCGCGGCGAGGCCGATGAAGCCGCGGCCGAGGGTCTGGCCGTCCTTGTAGAAGTGCGCCGCGACCAGCGAGAGGTACGCACCGCCGAGACCGGCGAACGCGCCGGAGGCGATGACCGCGAGGTACTTGTACTTGTAGACGTTGACGCCCAGCGACTCGGCGGCGGTCGGGTTCTCACCGCAGGAGCGCAGCCGCAGGCCGAACACCGTGCGCCAGAGCACGAAGTAGCTGACCACGATCATCGCGCCGGCCACCAGCACGACCACCGAGATGTTGGTGACCAGGCCGCCGACCACGCCGGCGACGTCCGAGACCAGGAACCAGTGGTGCTTCTCGATGTCGGACAGCCACGAGGACAGCCCGGGGACGGTGATGTACGGCAGCGGATCCGCCGGCGGCGACTGGTTCGCACCCGCGCCGACCGCGATGTAGTCCTTGTAGTAGATCCGGTTGACGTACGCGCAGATGCCGGGGATCAGCAGGTTGATGCCGACGCCGGAGACGATGTGGTCGACGCCGAAGGTGACGGTCACGAGCGCGTGCAGCAGACCGCCGAGCGCCCCGCCGAGCATGCCGGCCAGCAGGCCGACCCACGGGTTGACCAGGTAGCCGGCCCAGGCACCGCAGAAGGTGCCGGCGACCATCATGCCTTCGAGGCCGATGTTGACCACGCCGGCCCGCTCGGACCACAGACCGCCCAGACCGGCCATGCCGATCGGCACGGCGGCGCTGAGCGCGGCGGTGATCTGACCGGAGGAGGTCAGCGCGTGGTTGCCGGTGGCCATGCCCACGGCGGAGAACAGGACCAGGGCGCCCGCGATCAGCAGCAGCACCACCGGCCAGGACATCTTGCGCTTCTTGGTGGGCGCGCCCGGCGCCTTCGGACGCGCGGCGGTAGCCGTGCTCATGCGGACACCTCCTTCTTCTCAGTGGCCGCGAGCTGAGCCGCGAGCTGGGCGGCGAGCTGGGCGCCGACCTTCTGCTGCTGGCGCTTCAGGCCGTAGCGGCGCACCAGCTCGTAGGCGACGACGACGCAGATGACGATGGTGCCCTTCATGACGTCGACGATCTCGAAGGGGAAGCCGCCCTGGAGCGGCAGCTGGGAGCCGGTGGTGTCCAGGAAGGCGAACAGCAGGGCCGCGAAGGCGATGCCGATCGGGCTGTTGCGGCCCAGCAGGGCGATCGAGATGCCGAGGAAGCCCAGGTTCGACTGGAAGCTCTGGCCGTAGTAGAACGAGTTCTGCACCAGCTCGGGCATGCCGATCAGACCGGCGATCGCGCCGGAGACCACCATCGAGGTGACCACCATGCGCTTGACGTTCACGCCGGACGCGGTCGCGGCCGACTCCGAGCGGCCGGTGGCACGCAGGTCGAAGCCGAAGCGGGTGCGGGTCAGAGTGAACTGGAAGACCACGCCGACCAGGGCGGCGATGAAGATGAAGCCCCAGAGCGGGCCACCCGCCGTGTCCAGCGAGAAGAAGTGACTGGACTGCGAGATCGGGTCGGTCTGGATCGAGTTGCTGGTGCTGCTCGTCTTCGGCGCGAAGATGCCGGGGACGAGCAGCAGGCCGACGACCGCGATCGAGATCGAGTTCAGCATGATGGTCGAGATGACCTCGCTGACCCCGCGGTAGACCTTCAGCAGACCGGCGATGCTCGCGTACAGGCCGCCGACCAGCATGGCGGTGACCAGCAGCAGCGGGATCTGGATGATCGCCGGCAGGTCGACCTTGGCACCGACGAAGGCCGCGAACAGCGCCGCGACCTTGTACTGGCCCTCGACGCCGATGTTGAACAGGTTCATCCGGAACCCGAAGGCGGCGGCCGCGGCGGCCAGGTAGTACGTGGTGGACCGGTTGAGGATCGCCACCTGGCCGTCCGACTTGGTGGCGTACGTGAGCATCACGTTCCACGCGTCGAACGGGTTCTTGCCCGAAGTCGCCAGCAGGACGGAGCAGATCGCAACGGAGAGCACGACCGCGAGCACCGGCGCCGCCAGTGCGAGCACGATCCGCTCACCGCTGATCCGCTGCGCCAGGCTGCGCTTGGCGGCGGTGTTGGGACTGGTCATGTGGGTTACTCCCCCGCCTGCGGGTCGTCGGCGGTGTCGGTGGGGCCGGCGTCGGACTCGGCCTCGGTGCCCTCCACGAGGATCTCGTGGAACTGCTCGACGGCCTCCGCATCGGACTCGAGGTGGCCGCTGGCGGCACCCGTCATGGCGGTACCGAGGTCCTCGGCGGTGACGGTGGCCGGGTCGGCGTCGGCGACCAGGCGCCCGCGGTAGATGACCCGGATGGTGTCGGACAGGCCGATCAGCTCGTCCAGGTCGGCGGAGATCAGCAGGACGGCCAGGCCGGCCCGCTGGGCGACCCGGATGTGCTCCCAGATCTGCGCCTGCGCGCCGACGTCCACACCGCGGGTGGGGTGCGCGGCGATCAGCAGCTTGGGCTGGTGGCTCATCTCGCGGCCGATGATCAGCTTCTGCTGGTTGCCGCCGGAGAGGGAGGCCGCGGTGACCTCGATGCCCGGGGTGCGGACGTCGTAGGCCTCGACGATCCGCCAGGTGTCCTTGCGGGCGGCGCCCGGGTCGAGCAGGACGCCCTTGGAGTTGGGCGCCTCGGTGACGTGACCGAGGATCCGGTTCTCCCAGAGCGGGGCCTCCAGCAGCAGGCCGTGCTTGTGGCGGTCCTCGGGGATGTAGCCGATGCCGGCCTCGCGGCGGGCCCGGGTGAGCGAGCCGGAGAGGTCCTTGCCGTCCAGGGTGACGGTGCCGCCGTCCAGCGGCAGCATGCCCATGATGGCCTCGACCAGTTCGGCCTGGCCGTTGCCCTCGACACCGGCGATGCCGAGGATCTCGCCCTTGTGGATGCGCAGCGAGATGTCGTCGAGGACGACGCGCTCGATGCCCTCGGCGTCGGTCTTGGCGATCCGCAGGTCCTTGACGTCGAGCATCTCCGTCGTGGTGACGGTCGACTCGCGGCTCTCCGGGGAGGGCAGCTCGGCGCCGACCATCATCTCGGCCAGCTGACGGGCGGTGACGGCCTTCGGGTCGGCGTCGCCGACCGTGGTGCCGCGCCGGATCACGCTGATCGCGTCGGCCACCGCCAGCACCTCGTGCAGCTTGTGCGAGATGAAGATGACGGTGACGCCCTCGGACTTGAGCTCGCGCAGGTTGTCGAACAGCGCGTCGACCTCCTGCGGGACGAGCACGGCCGTCGGCTCGTCGAGGATCAGGATCTTGGCGCCGCGGTAGAGCACCTTGAGGATCTCGACGCGCTGGCGGTCGGCGACGCCGAGGTCCTCGACCAGGGCGTCCGGGCGCACGCCCAGGCCGTACTGGTCGGAGATCTCCTTGATCTTCGCCTTCGCCTTGGCGCCGATGCCGTGGAGCTTCTCGCCGCCGAGGACGACGTTCTCCCACACGGTGAGGTTGTCGGCCAGCATGAAGTGCTGGTGGACCATGCCGATGCCGCGGGAGATGGCGTCGCCCGGGGTGTTGAACTCGCACGGCTCGCCGTTGATCGCGATGGTGCCCTCGTCCGGCTTCTGCATGCCGTAGAGGATCTTCATCAGCGTCGACTTGCCGGCGCCGTTCTCGCCCATCAGGGCGTGCACGGTACCGCTGCGGACGGTGAGGTTGATGTCGTGGTTGGCCACGACACCGGGGAAGCGCTTGGTGATGCCGCGCAGTTCGACGGCCGATGTCGCCGTCCCCGCGCTGGGGGTACCGTCCTCGCGCGGGGGGACGGGGTCGGATGCGGTGATGGCGATCTCCTGGTGGTCTGGAGGCGCGTCGTTGCGCTGGGAGGGCCAAGGGGAAGACGGGGGGACGGGACGGGGCCCGGGGGTACGCGTTGAGCGCACCCTGCCGGGCCCCTCCCGTGATGCTCTGCCGTTCATCGCGCTGCCGGGCAGGCGGCAGTCGCTGGTGCGTCCGGGACGCGCGGGCCTTACTGGGCCGGCGTGGTCGGGACGGTGGTGGCGCCGGAGGTGATCGTCGTGGCGGCGGCCTTCAGCTTGTCCTGGATGTCGTCGAGCTTGCCGCCGGTGGTGGCGAGCGAGACGCCCTCGGCCTTCAGGTCGAAGAGCTTGATGCCGGTGAACGGCTGGCCCTTCTTGACCGACTCGATGTAGGAGAAGACGGCGTTGTCGACGTTCTTCACCATCGAGGTGAGGATGCTGTTCTTGTACTTCGCCAGGGCCGGCTGGGCGGCCTGGTCGGAGTCGACGCCGATGGCCAGGGCGCCCGGCTTGTTGGCGACGGCCTCGATGGCGCCGTTGCCGGAGGAGCCGGCGGCGGCGTAGATGACGTCCGCGCCCTTGTCGAGCTGGCCCTGCGCGGCCTCCTTGCCCTTGTCGGGCGAGTTGAAGCCGGTGAAGTCCGGAGGCGTGGTCAGGTACGTGGTCTCGACCTGGATGTTCGGGTCGACGGACTTCACACCCGCCTTGTAACCGGCCTCGAACTTCTTGATCAGCTCGGTCTGCACACCGCCGATGAAGCCGACGTGCTTGGACTTCGACTTGTTCGCGGCGGCGACGCCGGCGAGGTACGAACCCTCCTGCTCGGCGAAGACCAGCGAAGTGACGTTGGACGGCTGGTCCTTGTCGTTCGAGTCGATGATCGCGAACTTGACGTTCGGGTTGTCCTTGGCGACCTTGTCGACCGCCTGCTGGTAGACGAAGCCGACCGCGATGATCGTCTTGTAACCGCCGTCGATCAGGTTCTTGAGGCGGGTCTCCTTGTCAGCCTCGGCCTCACCGGTCTTGGCGTCGGCCTCGGTGACCGCGACGCCGAGATCGGCCTTGGCCTTGTCGAGACCACGGGCGGCGGAGTCGTTGAACGACTGGTCGCCACGGCCGCCGATGTCGTAGGCCATACCGACCTTGATCGAGCCGTCGCCCGAGCCGGAGGAGGTGTTGCTGTCAGTGCTCTTTGCGCCGCAAGCGGCGAGCGAGGCCATGCCCAGGGAACCCGAGAGCACAACCGCAGCGAGCTTCATTGAACGGCGCAAGGGAGTATCTCCTTCTCACACGCACCTGATTAGCGTGGTCGGACGCCACCGTAACGCGCGTAGAACACGGTTGGGTTACGGGGTGCCGGACCATTCGGGTTGTTATCAAACCGTGGTCTCACGGTCTTCCCAAGGCCCTATTCCCGTGCGCGGACGGTGATCCAAAGCTGGTTTTGCGGCTCAGTCTACGGAACCGTTCGATAACCCCGGATGGCGGTAAACCGGCCGGTCACCGCGATGGGGTGCCGGCCGGTCGCCCGGGAGGGTGTTCACGCGGCGCCCGGGGAGATGTCCGGGGACGGCGTGCGCCGCTCAATCCCGCGGCTCAGTACTGCTGTTCGGTTTCCGCGGCTCGGTCCTGCCGTTCGGCTCCGCCGTTCGCTTTCCGCAGCTCAGTCCTGCGGCTCGTCCAGGGCGAGCGCCGCGAACAGCTCCACGCCGATCCCGATCGCGCGCTCGTCGGCGTCGAAGCGGCCCTGGTGCAGGTCACGGATGGTGGTGTCACCGGGGGCGCGGACGCCGAGCCGGGCCAGCGCGCCCGGGGCGTGCTCCAGGTACCAGGAGAAGTCCTCGCCGCCCAGGCTCTGCTCGGTGCTCTCCACCACCTGCGCGCCCTCCCGGCCGAACCGGTCGGTCATCGCCGCGTCCAGCAGGGCGACCGAGACCGCCTCGCTGACCACCGGCGGCACCCCCCGGTGGTAGTCCAGCGTCCACTTCGCCCGGTAGGTCTCGGCGAACTTGGCGATCAGCTCGTGCAGCAGGTCGGGCGCCTCGCGCCAGCCGTCCAGCTCCAGGCAGCGGACGGTGCCCTCCAGTTCGGCGTGCTGCGGGATGACGTTGGGCGCGGAGCCGGAGGCGATCCGCCCCCAGACCAGGCTGACGCCCCAGCGCGGATCCATCCGGCGGGCCAGCGCGCCCGGCAGGTCGGCGGCCATCCGGGCGACCGCGGTCACCAGATCGGTGGTCAGGTGCGGGCGGGCGGTGTGCCCGCCGGGGCCGTCCAGGTGCAGCACCAGGCGGTCGCAGGCCGAGGTGATCGCCCCGGTGCGCAGGGCGATCCGGCCCACCTCCACCTTGGGGTCGCAGTGCACCGCGAAGATCCGGCCGACGCCGTCCATCCCACCGGCCTTGATCACGTCCAGCGCACCGCCCGGCAGGACCTCCTCGGCCGGCTGGAACACCAGCCGGACGGGACGGCGCAGTTCACCGGTGCGGACGGCCTCGGCCAGCACCAGGGCGGTGCCGAGCACCACCGCGGTGTGCACGTCGTGGCCGCAGGCGTGGGCCCGGCCGGGGACGGTCGAGCGGTACGGCACGTCGGTCTTGGCGTCGTCGATCGGCAGCGCGTCGATGTCGGCGCGGAAGGCCAGGAACTCGGTGCCGGGGGCGGTGCCGGCCGGGACGACGTCGACGATCAGGCCGGTGCCGCCGGGCAGCACCCGGGGGCTCAGGCCGGCCGCCACCAGCCGGTCCCGGAGCAGGCCGGTGGTGCGGAACTCCTGGCGGCCGAGCTCCGGGTGCCGGTGCAGGTCACGGCGGAAGGCGATCAGCTCGGACTCCAGCCCCCGGACCCGGGCGCGCTGTTCGGCGGCGGGGCGTGCGGTGGCCAGAGTGGCGCCCGGCTGAGCGGGCTCAGGACGGTTCATCTCAACAAGGGTAGGCCTGTTGGGGGGATTTGGCCCGACTTCCGGAAAACTAGTCTCCGGATGGGCGCATACCGGCCGAACAGGTGGGTATGACATCTCGTTTCAGCCGCCTTCCCCGATTGCTTGCCCTGTGCAACGATCACCCGGAGCGACGGTCACGGCCGCCCCGATCCTGACGTTGCGTCAGAAGCGCTCCACCGGGGCGTACACGCCCCACACCTCCCGCAGGGCGTCACAGACCTCGCCGACGGTGGCCCGCGCGGCCAGCGCCTCCTTCATCGGGTAGAGCACGTTCCCCGTCCCCTCCGCGGTGCGGCGCAGCCCGTCCAGCGCCCGGCCGACGGCCGCGCGGTCCCGCCCGGCGCGCAGCCGGGACAGCCGCTCGGCCTGCTGCCGCTCGACCGCCGGATCCACCCGCAATGGCCGGTACGGCTCCTCGGCGTCCAGCCGGAAGCGGTTGACGCCGACCACCGTCCGCTCGCCGGAGTCGGTCTCCTGCTGGAGCCGGTAGGCGGTGCGCTCGATCGCGGCCTTCTGGAAGCCCTGCTCGATCGCGGCCACCGCGCCGCCCAGTTCCTCGACCCGGGCCATCAGCGCCAGCGCGGCGGCCTCCACCTCGTCGGTCAGCGACTCGACCGCGTACGAGCCGGCGAACGGGTCGACGGTGGCGGTCACGTCGGTCTCGTGGGCGAGCACCTGCTGGGTGCGCAGGGCGAGCCGGGCGGCCTTCTCGGTGGGCAGCGCGATCGCCTCGTCGAAGCCGTTGGTGTGCAGCGACTGGGTGCCGCCGAACACCGCGGCGAGCGCCTGCACCGAGACCCGGACCAGGTTCAGCTCGGGCTGCTGGGCGGTGAGCTGCACCCCGGCGGTCTGGGTGTGGAAGCGCAGCATCCACGAGCGCGGGTCCTTCGCGCCGAACTCCTCCCGCATCACCCTGGCCCAGATCCGGCGGGCGGCACGGAACTTGGCCACCTCCTCCAGCAGCGTGACCCTGGCCACGAAGAAGAACGAGAGCCGGGGGGCGAAGTCGTCCACCGCCATCCCGGCGGCGATCGCGGTACGGACGTAGGCGATGCCGTTGGCCAGCGTGAAGGCGATCTCCTGCGCCGGATCCGCCCCGGCCTCGGCCATGTGGTAGCCGGAGACGGAGATGGTGTTCCAGCGCGGGATCTCCACCCGGCAGTACCGGAAGACGTCCGCGGCCAGCCGCAGCGAGGGCTGCGGCGGGAAGATGTACGTGCCCCGGGCGATGTACTCCTTCAGCACGTCGTTCTGTACCGTGCCGGTCAGCCGGGCCGGCGCCACCCCCTGGGCCTCGCCGACCAGTTGGTAGAGCAGCAGGAGCAGGGCGGCGGGCGCGTTGATGGTCATCGAGGTGGACACCTCGCCCAGCGGGATGCCGTCGAACAGCACGGCCAGGTCCTCGACGCTGTCGACGGCCACGCCCACCTTGCCCACCTCCCCGGCGGCGAGCGGCGCGTCCGAGTCGTAGCCCATCTGGGTGGGCAGGTCGAAGGCCACCGACAGGCCGGTGCCGCCGCCCGCGATCAGCTGCCGGTAGCGGGCGTTGGACTCGGCGGCGGTGCCGAAGCCCGCGTACTGGCGCATCGTCCACGGCCGGCCGGTGTACATCGTCGGGTAGACGCCCCGGGTGTACGGGTACTCCCCCGGCCGGCCGAGCCTGCTCGCCGGATCCCAGTCGGCCAGCGCCTCCGGGCCGTACAGCGGCTCGATCGGGAAGCCTGACTCGGCGCGGCGCGGCTCGGCTGCCATGAGGTCCCTCCACGGGATCGGCGGGGGCATCGGTCGGTCCTCGCAATGTAGGACAGGACCCGGAGCGGGACCGGTCGGCGCGGGCGCGGACGCGGTTGAGATGATCGGGTGAACGACCGGATGAGCCCCAGGGAGTGGCAATGACCGAGCAGAAGGTGGCCGTGGTCACCGGTGCCAGCAGCGGAATCGGCGCGGCGACCGCCCGCCGGCTGGCGGCCGAGGGCTTCGACGTGGTGCTGACCGCCCGGCGGACCGAGCGGATCGAGGCGCTGGCCAAGGAGATCGGCGACGGGGGCGGTTCGGCCAGGGCGGTCACGCTCGACGTCACCGACCGGGCCGCCGTGGACGCCTTCGCCGCCGAGGTCGGCCGGGTCGACGTCCTGGTGAACAACGCCGGCGGGGCGATCGGCGCCGAGACGGTCGAGCACGGCGACCCGGCCGACTGGCGGGCCATGTACGAGGTCAACGTGCTCGGCGTGCTGCACGTGACGCAGGCGCTGCTGCCCGCCCTGCGGGCCACCGGCGACGGCACCGTGCTGGTGCTCTCCTCGACCGCCGCGCTGGCCGCGTACGAGGGCGGCGGCGGGTACGTCGCGGCCAAGCACGCCGCGCACACCATCGCGGCGACGCTGCGCCTGGAGCTGTGCGGGGAGCCGATCCGGGTGATCGAGATCGCCCCCGGCATGGTGAAGTCCGAGGGCTTCGCGGTCACCCGGTTCCGCGGCGACGAGGAGAAGGCCGCGGCCGTGTACGCCGGCGTGGCCGAGCCGCTGACCTCGGACGACATCGCCGACACCGTCGCCTGGGCCGTCACCCGCCCCCCGCACGTCAACATCGACCTCCTGGTCGTCCGCCCCCGCGCCCAGGCCGCCAACCACAAGGTCCACCGCGGCTGACCCGCCCCCCGGCGGGCAGCCCGGGGGTCATGATCAAACGTGTCACCCGCCAGTGGTACACACGTGCGATGAGAACCTTCCGGGCCGCCCGCCCACGGGTCCTGCTGACGGCCCTGGCGGCAGGCACCCTGCTCCTCACCTCCGCGTGCAACGACACCGCCAAGCCGTCCCAGGACCAGGCCGCCGGCGCCTCCGCGCCCGGCACCACGAGCCCCACGGCCACCCCGCCGCCGACCCCGACGCCCAAGCCCACCGGCGAGGCCGACCCGGCCCTCCAGCCCTTCTACGGCCAGCAGATCGCCTGGGCCGACTGCCCGGCCGACCCCACGGCCGAGAAGCTCAAGATCGACGTATCCGGGATGCAGTGCGGCAAGCTGCACGTCCCGCTCGACTACGCCAACCCCGGCACCGACGCGATCGACCTAGCCCTGGTCAAGTACCCGGCCGCCAAGCCGGACCAGCGCATCGGCTCGCTGATGGTCAACCCGGGCGGCCCGGGCGAGTCCGGCGTCGGGATGGTCAAGTACGGCGCCAAGGACTACACCGGCACCCTGCACAACCGCTTCGACGTCATCGGCTTCGACCCGCGCGGCACCGGGGACAGCTCACCTGTCGTCTGCTACGACGACAAGCAGCGCGACGCCGCCGACCAGCAGGACGTCCCGCTCGACCTGGCGACCCGCAAGGCCGAGCACGTCAAGCAGGCCACCGAGCACGCCGCCGCCTGCCAGGCCAAGTCCGGCAGGCTGCTGCCGTTCGTCGGCACCCGCAACACCGCTCGCGACCTGGACGTGCTGCGCGCCGTCAGCGGCGACAAGAAGCTCAACTACCTCGGCATCTCCTACGGCACCTACCTCGGTTCGCTGTACGCCGAGGAGTTCCCGAAGAACACCGGCCGGCTCGTCCTGGACGGTGCCGTCGACCCCTCCCAGGACACCATGGACCACGGCGTCGACCAGCAGGTCGGCTTCGAGAAGTCCTTCGAGCGCTTCGCCGCCGACTGCGTGGAGAACCACGCCGACGAGTGCCCGCTCGGCAAGGACCCGGCCAAGGCCGCCAAGAAGGCCGCCGACTTCCTGGACGGGCTGTACGACCACCCGCTGACCGTCAAGGACGGCCGCAAGCTGGGCCGCGACCTGGCCTGGACCGGCACCATCCAGACGCTCTACGGCGACGAGAAGACCTCCTGGAAGTACCTGCGCGCCGCCCTGGGCTGGGCCATGGTGCGCGGCAAGGGCGACTACCTGATGAACTCCGCCGACGGCTACAACGGCCGCGACGAGAACGGCCACTACAGCCCGATGCAGGAGTCCAACGGCGCGATCAGCTGCGCCGACGCGGCCCGCCCGGCACCGACGCCGGAGCACGCCAAGCAGGCGGTGGACCGGCTGACCGCCGAGGCACCGCTGCTGTCCAAGGGCACCACCGTGGACGACTACAGCGAGGCCGGCTGCGCCTACTGGCCGTTCAAGACCACGGAGAAGCCGCACACCATCCGGGCGGAGGGCGCCGCCCCGATCCTGGTGGTCGGCTCCACCGGCGACCCGGCCACCCCGTACGCCTCGGCCGAGGCGCTGGCCAAGGGCTTCGCCAGTGCCACCCTGCTCACCCGGGTCGGCGAGGGGCACGGGGCCTTCGGCAAGGGCAACGTCTGCATCGACCGGGCCCTGGAGGCCTACCTGACCGAGGGGACGATGCCGGCCGACGGAACCCGCTGCTCCTGAGGCAGGGGCCGGGTCAGCAGATGCCGGATTAACAGATGAATGCGGGGAGGGCGCTGACACAAAGATGTCAACGTCACAACTTGATAGCTCGTCCGGATGAATTCCGCGCGCGCCCTCCCCAACTGATGACCGCTCAACTACCTTTGAGGAGCTGCCCGACCGGCGCCGTGACGCCGCCCGCAGCCCCCATACTTCAGCTGCTCCACCCCACCCACTTCACCGGCACCTTCCCGCCCTCACGAGGAGGACCCGCTGGCCAGCGACGTCCCGCCACAGCGGCTCGATCCGAGCTCCGAGCCGACCCTCCTCGGGCTGCACCGCTTCAACGAAGCCGATGCCGGCGCCGCCGAGGAGGCCCTCCTGGCCTGCTGCGGCAGCCACCGCTGGGCCCTGCGGCTCACCGCGCACCGGCCCTACCCCGACATAGAGTCCCTGTTGGCCGCCGCCAGCGAGGCCTCCTACGACCTCCGCCCGGCCGACCTGGCCGAGGCGCTCGCCGACGAGAGCTGGATGCCGCAACCGCTGCTCGGCATGCGGGCGCCGGGCAGCCAGGCCGCGCACACCGCGCTGCGGGCCGCCCACGCCGCGTACGAGGCCAGGTTCGGCCACGTCTTCGTGGTCTGCCTGGAGGGCGTGGCCCCGGAGGAGATGCTCGACACCGTGCTCTCCTCGATCCGCACCCGGCTGGCCAACGACCCGGACGAGGAGCGGCTGATCGCGGCGGACGAGCTCCGCCGGATCGCCCTCACCCGACTGGAGCACCTGGTCGCCACCCATTCGGAGGCCGGGGCCCGCTGAGCCTCCTCCCCCATCCCGCCCGCTACTTCTTCTTCGCCTGCGCGGCCCGCAGCTTGGCCACCTGCCGCCGGACGATCACCTCGTCCGGCGCGGCGGCCGGCTCGGCGGCGACCCCGAAGGTGGTGAACACCGCGAGCGCCGGCCCGATCCGGGCCAGCACCGCACGCCGCGAGAGCACCGCGCTCCCCGATTCATTCGTCAGGGTGAATCCGAGCGCGGCGTCCGCTCCCCCGGGGGTGGGCGTGTCCTCGCGGTTCAGCCGGTGCCCGGTCCGGATCGGCGCCTTCTTCCCCGGCTTCTCGGCCGGCGGCGCCGGGGCCATCGAGGTGAACGCGGCGCACGGGCCGAACAGCTTCTCCAGCTCCGCCTGGAGCACGGCCGCCCGCCCCGTCCGGTAGCCGAGCAGCCCGCCGTACACGCCGCCCCTGGGGTCGGCGGCCCGGGCCACGCTCAGGTCCGTCTCCGCGTACGGGTAGCCCGGGGCCGGCGAGGGCGAGGCGGCGCCGGTGGCGGAGCGGGCCGCCACCGTAACGCAGTCGAGCCATCACCCAGAGCGACCAAAGTGCCGCTGGTTCCCGTCCGGCTAGGCCAGTCGTGCCTGATTGATCACACCTGAGACCCCCGGAGGCGGTTCGCGACGCGGCGTCGATAGGATGCTGGCGGCCGGTGGACCGTACCTGGCCGGGCTGACCGACACCGAAGCCGGCCGAGCCCCCAATCGCTTCCGGAGGGTTTTTCCGTGCCGGCTGGAACGCTGTACCGCGGCCGGGAAGGCATGTGGAGCTGGGTGGCTCATCGAGTCACCGGCGTCCTCATCTTTTTCTTCCTGTTCGCCCATGTCCTGGACACCGCTCTGGTGCGAGTGTCGCCCGAGGCGTACGACACCGTCATTCAGACGTACAAGACTCCTCTCGTGAACCTGATGGAGTACGGCCTGGTGGCCGCCATCCTGTTCCACGCCCTCAACGGCCTGCGGGTCGTCGCCGTGGACTTCTGGTCCAAGGGCCCGAAGTACCAGAAGCAGATGCTCTGGACCGTCGTGGCGGTCTGGGTCGTGCTGATGGCCGGCTCCTTCTACGGGATCCTGCAGCACACGCTGATCTCCTGGTTCGGGAAGTGAGCTGACACATGTCCACGGAATACTCCGACGCGCTGGTCGTCCCCTCCGCGCAGGCGCACACCGGCAAGGGCCTCGGCACCGGCAACCCGGCCGACGCGTTCGTCATCGAGCCGCCGCGCAAGCGGACCCCGAAGACCCCGCGCCGCACCCGCACCAACTTCGAGATGCTGGCCTGGCTCTTCATGCGCCTGTCCGGCATCGTCCTCGTGGTCCTGATCCTCGGCCACCTGCTGATCATGCTGGTGCTCGACGGCGGCGTCTCCAAGATCGGCTTCGCCTTCGTGGCCGGCCGCTGGGCCTCGCCGTTCTGGCAGGTCTGGGACCTCACGATGCTCTGGCTCGCCATGCTCCACGGCGCCAACGGCATGCGGCAGGTCATCAACGACTACGCCGAGAAGGACTCGACCCGGCTCTGGCTGAAGGGGCTCATGGGTACCGCCACGGTCTTCACCGTGCTGCTCGGCACCCTGGTGATCTTCACCTTCGACCCCAACATCTGACGACAAAGCATCTAATCGGCAATCGGCAGAGGCCAGAGGCGAGTTAGAACCCCCATGCAGATTCACCAGTACGACACCGTCATCGTCGGCGCCGGCGGCGCCGGCATGCGCGCGGCCATCGAGTCGACGCAGCGCACCCGCACCGCCGTCCTGACCAAGCTCTACCCCACCCGGTCCCACACCGGCGCGGCCCAGGGCGGCATGTGCGCCGCCCTCGCCAACGTCGAGGAGGACAACTGGGAGTGGCACACCTTCGACACGGTCAAGGGTGGTGACTACCTGGTCGACCAGGACGCCGCCGAGATCATGTGCAAGGAGGCCATCGACGCCGTCCTCGACCTGGAGAAGATGGGCCTGCCCTTCTCCCGCACCGAGCAGGGCCGGATCGACCAGCGCCGCTTCGGCGGGCACTCCCGCAACCACGGTGAGGCCCCCGTCCGCCGCTCCTGCTACGCGGCCGACCGCACCGGTCACATGATCCTCCAGACGCTGTTCCAGAACTGCGTCAAGCACGGCGTCGAGTTCTTCAACGAGTTCTACGTCCTCGACCTGCTCATCAACGAGGGCAAGACGGCCGGCGTCGTCGCCTACGAGCTGGCCACCGGCGAGATCCACGTCTTCCAGGCCAAGTCCGTCGTGTTCGCCTCCGGCGGCACCGGCAAGTTCTTCAAGGTCTCCTCCAACGCCCACACCCTCACCGGTGACGGCCAGGCCCTGGTGTACCGCCGCGGCCTGCCGCTGGAGGACATGGAGTTCTTCCAGTTCCACCCGACCGGCATCTGGCGCATGGGCATCCTGCTCACCGAGGGCGCCCGCGGCGAGGGCGGCATCCTGCGCAACAAGGACGGCGAGCGCTTCATGGAGCGCTACGCCCCCGTCATGAAGGACCTCGCGTCCCGTGACGTCTGCTCCCGCGCGATCTACACCGAGATCCGCGAAGGCCGCGGCTGCGGTCCGGACGGCGACCACGTCTACCTGGACCTGACCCACCTGCCGCCGGAGCAGCTGGACGCCAAGCTCCCGGACATCACCGAGTTCGCCCGCACCTACCTCGGCATCGAGCCCTACACGGACCCGATCCCGATCCAGCCCACCGCGCACTACGCCATGGGCGGCATCCCGACCAACGTCGAGGGTGAGGTGCTGCGCAACAACACCGACGTCGTCCCGGGCCTGTACGCGGCCGGCGAGGTCGCCTGCGTGTCCGTGCACGGCGCCAACCGCCTGGGCACCAACTCGCTGCTGGACATCAACGTGTTCGGCCGTCGCGCGGGCATCGCCGCCGCCGACTACGCCAACGTGCACGAGTTCGTCGAGCTGCCCGAGAACCCGGCCGAGAAGGTCCAGACCCTGGTCGACGGCCTGCGCGAGGCCGCCGGCACCGAGTCCGTGGCGCAGATCCGCAAGGAGCTGCAGGAGACCATGGACGCCAACGCGATGGTGTACCGCACCGGCGCCACCCTGAAGCAGGCGGTCGAGGACATCGCCGCGCTGAAGGAGCGCTACAAGAACGTCTCCATCCAGGACAAGGGCTTCCGGTACAACACGGACCTCCTGGAGGCCGTCGAGCTGGGCAACCTGCTCGACCTGGCCGAGGTGCTGGCCGTCTCCGCGCTGGCCCGCGAGGAGTCGCGCGGCGGCCACTACCGCGAGGACTTCCCGACCCGTGACGACGTGAAGTTCATGCAGCACACCATGGCGTACCAGGAGGTGGCCGCCGACGGCAGCACCTCCATCCGCCTCGACTACAAGCCGGTCGTCACGACCCGCTACCAGCCGATGGAGCGTAAGTACTGATGAGCACTCCTACCGTGGAGAAGCACTCGGCCGCTCTGGACGCGGTCGAGGCGGGCGGCGTCGAGCTGATCACCGTCACCTTCCGGATCCGCCGGTTCAACCCGGAGGAGCACCCGGACCCGGTGTGGGTCGACTACCAGCTGACGCTGGACCCGAAGGAGCGCGTCCTGGACGCGCTCAACAAGATCAAGTGGGAGCAGGACGGCACCCTCACCTACCGCCGTTCCTGCGCGCACGGCATCTGCGGCTCCGACGCCATGCGGATCAACGGCCGCAACCGGCTGGCGTGCAAGACCCTGATCAAGGACGTCAACCCGGAGAAGCCGATCACGATCGAGGCCATCAAGGGCCTCACGGTCCTCAAGGACCTGGTCGTGGACATGGACCCGTTCTTCCAGGCGTACAAGGACGTCATGCCGTTCCTCATCACCGAGGGGAACGACCCGACCCGCGAGCGCCTGCAGTCCGCCGAGGAGCGCGAGCGCTTCGACGACACCACCAAGTGCATCCTGTGCGCCGCGTGCACGTCGTCCTGCCCGGTGTTCTGGAACGACGGCCAGTACTTCGGCCCGGCCGCGATCGTGAACGCGCACCGCTTCATCTTCGACTCGCGCGACGAGGGCGCCGAGCAGCGCCTGGAGATCCTCAACGACCGTGAGGGCGTGTGGCGCTGCCGCACCACCTTCAACTGCTCCGAGGCCTGCCCGCGTGGCATCGAGGTCACCAAGGCGATCCAGGAAGTGAAGCGGGCGCTGGTCACCCGCCGCTTCTGATCTCCGTCTGACACCGCGAAGGCCCCCGCCCAATCATCCGATCGGACGGGGGCCTTCGCCGTGGGCTCAGCGCAGCGCGCCGAGGTCCTTCGGGGCGGACCAGCCGCTGAAGGTCACCAGGTGCCGGTCGGCGGTCACGGCCCACAGGTCCGGCGCGCCGTCCCCGTCACCGTCACCCGAGCTGCCGAGGGTCGGGTAGGCGGCGGTGGTGAAGCCGGTGGCGACCACACCGACGGTGGGGTCGGCGAGGGCGGAGAAGTCGAGCAGTCCGTTCGACTTCCTCGGGACCGGGTAGGCGTGCAGGTCGCCGGTGGCCCGGTCGCGCGCCCACAGGGTGAGGTTGCCGGCCGCGTCCGCGCCCGGGGCGATCAGGTCGTAGCCGCTCCAGTCGCCGGTGGTGGCGATGGGCTGGGCGACGACGTAGCTGCGGGAGCTGTCGACATAGGCGTAGAGCTTGCCGTGCTCGACCGAGACGAGAACCGGCAGGGACGGGTGGGCGGCACCGAAGCGACCGCCGACCGGGACGAGCTGGTCGGCGCCCGACCAGTCCGCGGCGTAGTCGCCGGGGCAGGCGATCGACTCCCCGGCCGAGTCGATGCACTCGGACGGCTTCCCTGCCAGGGTGGGGCTCTGGCCGCTGAAGTCGCCCTGGTGCCCGTTGGCGTAGACGTACAGGAACTGCGGGTTGCCCTTGGGGCGCACCAGCAGGTCATCACCGGGGCCGTGGGTGTTGGCCCAGCCCCGGTGCAGCACCAGGTCGTCCTGCCAGCCGGCCCCCAGCGGGGCGAGCGCGCCCGGGATGGTGGAGCTCGCAGTGGTGTCCGTCGCGCCGGCACTGATGATCTGCAGGTTGCCCTGGGCGTCCGGGAGCAGGATGTCGGGCACACCGTCGCCGTTGACGTCACCCGGGGCGGCCGGCTTGGGGCGCGAGTCCCAAGGAGCGTAGAAGGTGTAGGTGGCCGGCTGGCCGACATTTCCGGCGTTGTCCATCGCCTGAACGGTGAGGACGTTGGTGCCCCAGTCCTTGGGCTTGAGGGTGAGTGCGGCACTGCCGCCGGCGCCCGCCTTCACGGTGTTCGCGGAGGCGCAGTCCCAGCCGACGCCCAGGGTGCCGTTCAGCACGTACCGGTAGCAGGCGACCCCGGAGGCCTGGCCGCCGGCCGGCGCGGCGTCGGTGCCCTTGAGGGTGAAGACGCCGTTCTCGCCCGCGTACTTGCCGGGCGTGGTGCCCGAGCCGCTCTCCGGGAAGTCGGTGGAGGAGACGGACAGGCCCGGGTGGGTGAGGTCGACCCGGAAGTGGCAGGTCGCGGTCGGCTCTCCGGTGCCCGAGGAGTCCGCGGACCAGGCCTTCCACGAGTAGCTGTGGCCGTCCGCCAGGCCGCTGGTGGGGAGCTTGGCCGTGCCGGCGCTGGTGCCGGTGGTGGTGTCGACGATCTGGTCGTGACCCGGGGTCGAGTCGTCCCAAACCGCGAAGCGCACCTGTGCGGAGGTGGCGGTGACGGTCAGCGCGGGATTCGCGACCCCCAGCCAGCCGGGGGCGGTGGTGTCGTCGCAGGCGTCGGTGTGCAGGCCCGTGGCGGCGAAGCCCGGTGCGGGCAGTGCCTTCGGGTCAGTGACCGCCGTTCCCGGTACCGCAGCCGCCCCCGGTGCAACCAGCAGGCCTGCCGCGATCGCGGCCGCCGTCACCCCGCCGAGTCTGCGGGCATGCCGAAGTGTCATGGAAGTACCCCACCCCTTTGATCGAGAGATCCCGTTACGTGTACGAGCGGTGAGGATCTTTCCAGTGGGGACCGACAGCGGCAACGGAGATTCAGTCGGTGGCCGGGGTGCGGCGGGTGGCGCGGAGGCCGCGCAGGCCGATGGCGCCGACGGCGATGCCGAGGAGGAAGGAGGTGACGGCGAGGAGGAGGTGGATCCAGAAGAAGGCGGTGGGCTGGGAGTGGTCGCCGTTGGTGAAGGCCTGGCCGCCGGAGTCCTTCCAGAGGTTCTTGACGAAGGTGGTCCAGATGATGATCGACCAGACGCCGAAGGCGGTCAGGAACCAGGAGGTGCGGCGGCTGAGCTTCATGGGGGTCCTCGTCGGGGGTGTGGTGGCGGGGTGCGTCCCCCAGTATGCGCGGACCGCCGATCGGCGTAGGGCGGGCCCCTCATACGGAGGACCGGCCCGGTGTGGCGCACAGCGGATGCCGCGAAGTGGGTACGGTCTGCGCGTGTCCACACGTCGTCAGAAATTCGCGCATCTGTTCGTCGCGACCGCCGCGGCCCTCCCGGCCCTGCTCGCCGCCCCCGGGGCGGTCGCAGCCCCGCAGGAGCCGCCGCCGGCCGCCCCCTCGGTCGGCGGCGAGCGGCTCGGGCGCTCCGGCGTCCAGGTCTCCCCGCTGGCCGGAGCCCCGGCCCTGCCGAGGGACCTCACCGGCCAGTCCTGGATAGTCTCCGACGCCACGTCGGGCGACGTGCTGGCGGCCAGCAACCCGCACCTGCGGCTCGCCCCGGCCAGCACTCTGAAGATCCTCTTCGCCGACACCGTGCTGCCCAAGTTCGACCGCAACACGGTGCACAAGGTCGCCGACGAGGAGATCCTCGGGCTCGGTGACGGCAGCAGCCTGGTCGGCATCAAGGAGAACCTGGACTACCGGGTCGAGGACCTGTGGCGCGGGGTGTTCCTGAGCTCGGGCAACGACGCCGTGCACGTCCTGGCGCACATGAACGGCGGCGTGGAGCAGACCGTCACCGAGATGCAGTCCCGCGCCGACGCCCTCCAGGCCCGGGACACCCGGGTGATCTCCCCGGACGGCTACGACATGGACGGCCAGCTCTCCTCGGCCTACGACCTGTCGCTGTTCGCCCGGGCCGGCCTTCGCAACCCCGACTTCCGGATGTACTGCGCCACCCGGGAGGCGCAGTTCCCGGGCGCGGTGGACAAGAACACCGGCCAGCGCGGCAGTTTCGGGATCGCCAACACGGACCGCCTGCTGGGCAAGTACCCCGGCCTGATCGGCGTGAAGAACGGTTTCACCACCAACGCCGGCTCGACCTTCGTCGGTGCCGCCGAGCGCAACGGCCGCACCCTGCTGGTGACCGTGATGCACCCGGACAGCTACCAGAAGGTCTACGACGAGACCGCGGCCCTGCTGGACTGGGGCTTCGCGGCGGCCGGCAAGGTGCAGCCGGTCGGCAAGCTGGTCGACGAGCTCCCGCCGGACGGCGAGCCCTCCGGCCAGGCCGGCGGCGCCGCCGGCGCGCCCCCGCCGCACTCCACCCCCGCCACCCGGCCCGGCACCGCCCCCACCGCCGCCCCGGCCGCCGCCGAGGACGACGGGCTCGGCGTCGGCGGCTGGCTGGCCGTCGCGCTGGTGACGGCCGTGGCCGGCTACGGGGTGCTGGTCCTGCGGCGCGGCCGCCGCGGGCCGGCCGGCTGGTGACGGTCGGCCGGACGGCCGGACGGACGGCCCGGTCTCAGGGTTTCTCCTGGGGCCGGGCCGCCGTCGTGCCCGCGGCCGTCTCCGCCTCGTCGGCCGCCGCCAGCAGCGCCCGGGCGTGCTCCCGGGTGCGCTCCCGGGCGGCCACCGGATCGGCCATCGCCGTCCAGGCCACGCAGTACATCAGCAGCCGGGAGACGAAGTTGATCCACAGCAGCAGCGCCACCGGCACGCCGAAGGCCCCGTACAGGCTCTTCCCGGCGACGGAGCCGAGGTAGGAGGCGAGCAGGACCTTCAGCAGCTCGAAGCCGACCGCGCCGATCAGCGCGCCCTGCAGCACGTCGCGCCGGCGCTGGCCGCGGATCCCGGGGAACGGCGCCAGCAGGTAGGCGAAGAGCAGCGTGTCGCACGCTATGGCGATGAGCACGCCGACCCCGGTCAGCAGGTAGCCGCTGCGCAGGCCGGTCCAGTCGGCGATCCGCCCGGCCAGCGTCGTCCCGGCGGTGGAGGCGCCCACCGAGATCAGCGACACCACGCCGAGGCCGCCCAGCACCGCGCAGTCCCGGCCCTTGCGCAGCACCACGTTGGTGTCGTCGTCGGGCAGCTGCCAGACGTCCCGGACCGAGGTGCGCATGGTGTCCACCCAGCCGAGGCCGGAGACCAGCAGCAGCGCCCCGCTGACCAGTCCGACGGCGCCCGCGTTGGCCACCAGGGACGGCAGGTTGAGCGCCTCCGAGATGCCCGGCAGCTGGTCGGAGATGTGCTTCTGCAGGTCCGCCACCTGGCTGCTGCTGAGCGTCGAGACGGCGATCGCCAGGCCCACCGTGAGCAGCGGGAACAGGGCGAGGAAGCCGAAGAAGGTGACCGCACCGGCCAGCCGGTTGCCCCGGGCGGCGGAGAAGTACTCGTACACCCGGTACGGGCGGCTGCGCAGCACCCACGTGACGAGCGGGCCGATGACCGGGAGGCGGGTCAGGAAGTCCACCCGACCGGTTATACCGGTCCTTCCTCCGAATGGCCGTCAGACTCGGCGCAGACTCTAGCGTTTCACCAGGCGGCGGGCCCGGGCGAGGGCGCGGACGGCCTGGTAGGCGCCGTAGCGGCCGTGGCTGAGCAGTTCGGTGCGCACGCCGTCCACGCCGGGCGGCGGGCGGTAGCCGGCCGGCCGGAGCCGGGCGCAGTGGGCGGTGGCGCGGCGGAAGTACTCGCGGCGGTCGCCGGGCGGGACCCGGCCGGGCTTGGAGACGACGGTGTTGAGGTGGTGCAGCATCCGGCCGTAGACGACCGGGCGCCAGTGGTCGAGGTCGGGGCGGCCGTCCAGGAAGGCGAAGACCAGGTCGTACTGGGCGAAGACGTCGAAGTGCTTGCGGCTGGCGGTGGCCAGGATGTTGCCGCCCTCCTGGCGCTGGCGGTAGTGCACGCCGACCTCGTCGAGCAGGGTGATCCGGGCCGCGGCGAGCAGCGCCGGGTACGTCCAGGGGGTGTCCTCGTAGTAGCCGGCCGGGAAGACCAGCTGCTGGGCGGTGACGAAGTCGCGGCGGTAGGCCTTGTTCCAGACCACCTGGAGCAGGTCGAGCAGGTCGGGGCGGGCGGCGAGGTCGAAGACGTCCGGGGAGGCGGCGCCGAACACGTGAGCGGAGGCGGCCCGGGTGATCCGGCCGTCGGCGTAGGTGCGGGCGTAGTCGTAGACCAGGACGTCCGGGTCGCCGGTGGCGGCGAGCCGGTCGTCGACGCTCTTGAGCAGTTGGGGGGTGAGCGTGTCGTCGCTGTCGAGGAAGATCACGTAGTCCCCGGTGGCGACCTCCAGGCCGGCGTTGCGGGCCCGGCCGAGGCCGACGTTCTCGGGCAGGTGCAGCACCCGGATCCGCGGGTCGGCGGCGGCGGCCTCGTCGAGCATCGGGCCGCAGCCGTCCGGGGAGCGGTCGTCCACCGCGATCAGTTCGAGGTCGGGGCCGCCCTGGCCGAGCACCGAGTCGAGACACTCGGCGAGGTAGTCCTCAACCTGGTACACGGGGACGATCACGCTGAAGCGGGGCACGGGCCCAGCGTAGTGGCCCCGAAGGGCCCCATGGCCCGGAGGTAGGATCGGTGCGCACGTACGCACCGATCCAAAGTGCGGTCAGGCCCTCACCGGGCTGCCACGCTCCTTCCCGAGAAAGGCCTGCGTAGCCGATGGCTCCCCGCCTCTCCATCGTCGTTCCGATCTACAACGTCGAGCGTTACCTGGTCGAATGCCTCGACTCGATCGCCGCCCAGACCTTCACGGACTTCGAGTGCGTCATGGTCGACGACGGTTCGAAGGACGACAGCGCGGCCCTCGCCGAGGCGTACGCGGCCAAGGACTCGCGGTTCCGGCTGGTCCGCCAGGTGAACAAGGGCCTCGGCGCGGCCCGCAACACCGGCATCCGGCACATCGACCCGGACGCCGAGTTCCTGTGCTTCGTCGACAGTGACGACTCGATGCCGCCGAGCGCGTACGAGCTGATGATCAACACCCTGGACGAGACCGGCTCGGACTTCGCCACCGGCAACGTGCTGCGGTTCCGCGCGGTGGGCTACTACCAGTCCGGCGGGCACTCGAAGCCGTTCAGGGAGACCAAGCTCAAGACGCACATCACCGAGATCCCGGCGCTGGTCACCGACCGCACCGCGTGGAACAAGGTGTACCGCCGCTCCTTCTTCGACGCGGCCGGCATCCTCTACCCCGAGGGCATCCTGTACGAGGACGCGCCGGTCAGCGTGCCGCACCACTACCTCGCCAAGAGCGTGGACGTGCTCTGCGAGCCGATCTACCACTGGCGCGAGCGCGAGGTCGGCGAGATGTCGATCACCCAGATGCGCACCAACCCCAAGGGCCTGGTCGACCGCGTCGCCTCGGTCGAGCTGGTCCGCGGCTGGCTGCGCAAGCAGACCGACCCGCGCTTCGCCCAGTACCTGCGCTCCTACGACGAGAACACCCTCGTCGAGGAGATCCCGATGTTCTTCTGGTCCGTCGTGGACGGCGACAAGGAGTACCGGGACGCCTACATCAAGAACGTCAGCCGGCTGCTGCGGGCGATCGGCCCCGAGCAGGTCCGCAAGCTGCGGGCGCCGCTGCGGCTCAAGTACCACCTGACCCTCCAGGGCCGGATCGACGAGTTCGTCGAGCAGATCAAGTACGAGGGCGAGAGCAACGGCGGTGTCCAGGCCCGCGGTCTGCTGCGCCCGTACGCCGACTACCCGTTCCTGCGCGGCGGTCGCAAGAGCGTGCCGTCCGGCGTGCTCAAGCTGGACAACTCGCTGGTCATGCGCAGCCGGCTGTACGAGACGGCCTGGGTCGGCGGGCGGCTGCAGCTGACCGGGCACGCGTACCCGGAGCAGCTGGGCGCGGCCGGCAAGCACGACATGGTCCGCACCCTGGTGCTGCGCGAGGCCAAGGGCCGCCGGGTGATCGCGGTGCCGATGAAGACCCAGTACAGCCCCGAGGCCACCGCCAGCTGCCACCACGACCTGTACAGCTGCGACTGGGCCGGCTTCACCGTCGGCATCGACCCGAAGAAGCTCAAGCACCGCGGCCAGTGGAAGGACGGCAACTGGCGCGTCCTGGTGGCCGGCGCGGGCAAGGGCGGCGTCTACAAGGGCCGGGTCTGGGCCGGCTGGAGCGACACCGCGCAGTACATCCCGGCGCACTGGGTCGAGCCGGACGTGCGGATCGTGCCGTGGGTCCGGGACGGCTCCGTCTACCTGCGGGTGGAGACGGTCAAGGCCCGGGTGACCGGCCTGGCTTCGCACGGCGGCCGGGTCGAGGTGTCGGGCGCGGCCCGCTCCGGCTCCAGCTTCGCCGGGGCCCGGCTGCGGCTCACCCACGTCGAGTCCGACCGCGAGCTGGCCTTCCCGCTGGAGCTGGGCGCGCCGGTCGGCAGCCTGCAGCCGTTCAGCGTGTCCTTCCCGGTGGCCGAGCTGACCGCCGTCCGCGAGGCCTGGGCCGAGCTGGACCCGGTGGCCGCCGAGCGCGGCCGTGACCGCTGGGACACCGCGCTGCTGCTGGCCGACGGCAGCACCGTCCCGGTGACCTGGGACGACCGCAACGCCCCGGCGCAGCTGCACCTGCCGCTCAACCCGGACGCCCCGGCCGACCGGCGCCGGGCGCTCTACTCCAAGCCCTCCCCCAGCGGGTACCTGCAGTTCTCCGACCAGCTGCTGCAGCCGGTGGTGGACGAGGTCTCCGCCCGCGGCGCGGACGGCTTCCTGCTCAGCGGTTCGTTCCCGCTGTCCGGTGCGCACCGCTGGGAGCTGGTGGTCCGCCACGACTGGCGCGAGGAGGAGCACGTCTACCCGGTGGAGATCGCGGACGGACGGTTCCGGACCGCGCTGCCCGCGGTGCCGACGGCCTCCTTCGCCGGCCGGGTGCCGCTCGCCCAGGGCACCTGGAACGTCTTCTTCCGCCCGGTCGGCGCCGTGGCCGAGGAGCTTCCGAGCTCGTACGCGCTGATCTCGCCGGACTGCTTCGGCGCGATGCCGCTGGAGGTGGAGTCCCGGGGCAAGCGCATCGTGCTGGAGCGCCGCCACCACGACGGCCTCTCCCTGGAGTCGCACTCGGCGCTGCTGCCGGAGGAGCGCAGCGGCTACCGGCTGCGCCAGCTGCGGTTCGTCGACTACCCGAACGCCCGCCGGCACCCGGTGCGCGACACCGTGCTGTACAACGTCGGCCTCGGCGGCCTGTACGCCGACTCGCCGCGGGCGGTCCACGAGGAGCTGGTCCGCCGCGGCCTGCCGCTGGAGCACCTGTGGGGCAGTGACGACCTCCAGGCCGATCTGCCGCAGTCGGCGAGCGCGATCCGGCTGTGGAGCCCGGAGTGGTTCGAGGCGCTGGCGACCGCCAAGTACATCGTCACCAGCACCCACCTGCCCGACTTCTTCGTCCGCCGCCCCGGCCAGGTGGTCCTGCAGACCTGGCACGGCAGCCCGCTGAAGCAGATCGGCCTCGATTTCGAGAAGGTCTGGTTCACGGATGCGAACTACCTGAAGGGCCTCGCCCGGGAGGTGCCGAGCTGGAGTCTGCTGGCGGCCGGCAACAGCTGGTCGGCCCCGATCCTGCGACGCGCGTTCGACTACAAGGGCGAGATCCTCGAAAGCGGTTCGCCGAAGAACGACCTGCTCTTCGCGGCCGACCGGGAGAAGACCGCCGAACAGGTGCGCGAAAGGCTCGGCCTGCCCGAGGGCAAGAAGGTCGTGCTCTACGCGCCGACCTGGCGCGAGGACCGGCGCCGGCCGAACGGCGGGTACCAGCTGGACCTGCGGCTCGACCTGGCGGCGGCCAAGGCCGCGCTCGGCGACGACCAGGTGCTGCTGGTGCGCCGGCACAGCATGATGTGCGGTCAGATCCCGGGCGCCGGCAACGGCTACATCTGGGACGTCGGCAGCTACCCCGACATGGCGGAGCTGCTGCTGATCGCCGACGTGCTGATCACCGACTACTCCGCGAGCGTGTTCGACTTCGCCGCGACCGGCAAGCCGATCCTGTTCTTCACCTACGACCTGGAGCACTACCGCGACAACCTGCGCGGCTTCAGCCTGAACTTCGAGGCGGAGGCGCCCGGCCCGCTGCTGGCCACCTCCGAGGAGCTGGTCGACGCGCTCGGCCGGGTCGGCGAGGTCGCGGCCGAGTACGCCGACAAGGCCGCCGCGTTCCGCACGGCGTACTGCGACCTGGACGACGGCAAGGCCTCCGCCCGGGTGGTCGACGCGATGCTCCGCGCGGAGTAGCACCGAGTAGCACCAAGTAGCACGGGGGTGGCCCGAAGCATCCCCGGGAGCCCCGCAGAGGCGCCCGACGCGAACCGCGTCGGGCGCCTCCGTGCTTTCCTGGGAATTCCCTGACAATATCCACAGCCTTTGCCTGTGCATTGCACTCGAACTAGTGTTTTGTCGGTGAATTTCATAGGAAATTCTCTGGTCCACACTGTTGACCCCGGACGGCGTCCCGGTATGGGATATGAATTCGGCCCCGGTTTCCTCTCGGCATCGGTCCGGCGGCCCCGGTCCACCGCCCATGGCCCGGCCCCCGTCCCGAAGGACCCTCGTCATGCCTGCGCTCACACGGTTCGTCCTTCCGCACGCCGACCCCCGCGTGAGCACCGACCAACCCGCCGCCGACGAGGACGTCACCTTCGGCCTGCTGCGCGCCCGCTGGACCGGCCGCGGCCTGGAGCTCACCGGCTTCGCCCGCCCGGACGACCTCGACACCGGCCGCCCCGGCTCCGCCTGGACCTGGCTGACCCTGCGCCACGCCGACGGGAGCAGGCCGCCCGTCCACCTGCGCTCCCGGCCCCGCCGGCTGCCCGAGGTCACCGACGACAGCGCCCAGCCCGAGTTCAACCACGACTGGTCCGGCTTCACCGCCCTGATCGAGCCCGGCCGGCTGCGCCACGGCACCGACTGGCTGCTCGGCGACTGGCAGATCGAGACCACCCTGTTCACCCGCCCGCGCCCCACCCGGCTGCGCCGCCGGTACGGCACGCTCGCCCCGCACTGGTGCGGCTCCGGCGAGTACCCGCCGGCCCACTGGGTGGACCACGACGTCCGCCTCCAGCCGCACTTCGCCGACGGACGACTGCGGCTGCTGCTCGAACGCCCCGGCATCCGGCTCACCCACGCCACCCCCACCGCCGACGGGCTCGACCTGCGCGGCAGCGCGGACACCTGCCCGTCCGGCACCGTGCTGCGGCTGCGCCACCGGCAGAGCGACGCCGTGATCGAACGGCCCGTCGCCCGCACCGGCAACACCTTCGCCGTCCACCTGCCGTACCGGCCGTTCACCACCGACGGCCGCGGCAGCGGCGAACTGGAGCACTGGGACACCGAGTTCCTGCACCCCGACGGCAGTACCGAGCAGCTCTGCCCGGACGAGCGCGGCGGCCCGGTGGCCGACCAGCACCGGCTGCCCGACACCCCGGACCGCGCCCTCTACCTCAAGCACCTCGCCGACGGCCGGCTCCAGGTGTGCGTCCAGCCCGCGGCCGGCCTCGTCGAGCGGATCGCCGTCCGGCCCGGCGGCTTCGAACTCACCGGCCGCTGCCCGGACCGCGCCGCGGACCGGCTGGAACTCGTCCTGCGGCACACCGGCACCGCGAGCGAGGTCCGCTCCCCCGTCGAGGCCGACCAGGACGGCCGCTTCAAGGTCCTGCTGCCCGCCACCCGCACCGCCGCCGACGGCACCGCACTGCCCCTGCGCAAGGGCATCTGGGAGGCCACGCTGACGCCCGCCGGGCGGCCCGGCCCGAGCCGCCCGCTGCTCGCCGCACCCGCCGCCCTGCCCGCACTGCCCGCCGCCACCACGGCCGGCGGCAAGCGGGTCCTGCTCCAGCGCCGCTGGCACGACACCCTGCTGGTGGACTCCACCCCGGTGCTCACCCCCACCGAGCGCAGCGCCTGGACGCAGAGCCGCCAGCGCGCCGTCCACTACCCCGCCGCCCGCCGCGAACCGCTGCGCGAGGCCGTGCTGTACGACGTGTTCGGCGGCCGCGGCTACGCCGACTCGCCGCGCGCGGTGCACGCCGAACTGGCCCGCCGCGGAGCACCGTTGGAGCACCTCTGGGTGGTCGACGACGCCCAGGCCGAACTGCCGCCCGGGGTCCGGGCCGTCCGGATCTGGAGCCCGGAGTGGTACCGCGCGCTGGCCACCTGCCGGTACCTGGTCGGCAACACGCACTTCCCGGACTTCCTGGAGCGCCGCCCCGGCCAGGTGGTGCTCCAGACCTGGCACGGCTCGCTGCTGAAGCGGATCGCCCACGACGTCGACAACCCCTGGCTGGCCGACCACGGCTACCTGGAGGCGCTCGACCGGGAGACCCCGCAGTGGAGCCTGCTGCTCTCCCCCAGCCCGTTCGCCACCCCGATCCTGCGCCGCGCGTTCCGCTACGACGGCGAGATCCTGGAGGCCGGCTACCCGCGCAACGACGTGCTCGCCCGCCCCGACGAGGCCGCCGCCGCGGCCGTCCGCCGCCGGCTCGGCATCCCCGCCGGCAAGCGGATCGTGCTGTACGCGCCGACCTGGCGCGAGGACCAGCAGCGCGGTGACGGCGACGGCTTCCGGCTCGGCCTGCGGCTGGACCTCGACCACGCCCGGCGCCTGCTCGGCCGGGACCACGTGCTGCTGATCCGCCCGCACTCGCACGTCCGCGAGCCGCTGCCGGGCGCCGGGGACGGCTTCCTGTACGACTGCGGGGACTACCCCGACCCGCAGGAACTGCTGCTGGTCGCGGACGTCCTGGTGACCGACTACTCGTCGATCATGTTCGACTTCGCCGTCACCGGCCGCCCGGTGCTCTTCTTCACCTACGACCTGGAGCACTACCGCGACACCTTGCGCGGCTTCTACTTCGACTTCGAGCCGCAGGCCCCCGGCCCGCTCGTCCCCACCTCGGCCGGGCTGCTCGGCGCGCTGCGCGAACTCGCCGACTCCGGCGCGGATCTGCCGCCCGGGTACGCGGAGCGCCACCGGCGCTTCCGGGCCGAGCACTGCGTCCTGGACGACGGCGGCGCGTCCCGCCGGGTGGTCGACCGGATGCTCGAACTCGGCAGGTCAGTACGGTAGTCGAAGGCCGGCCCGGCGGTTCAGGAGAACAGGTAGCTCCGCCAGGGCCGCCAGACCTCGTCCGCGTCGAAGCGGGAGAGGCCGAAGCCCGGCACCGGGAAGGCCGCCCGGAAGCCGCGCGCCTGCGCGTACGCCTGGTCCAGCGCGTCGTCCGACAGGCCGTGCGCGACCGTCACGTGCGGGTGGTACGGGAACGCCAGCTCGCGGGCCAGCGGGCCGGAGCGGACGTCCGCCTCCAGCAGCCGGCACTCCTGCGCGCCCTCCTCGACCCGGACGAACACCACCGGGGAGACCGGGCGGAAGGTGCCGGCGCCGCGCAGCAGCATCCGGAACGGCCGGTGCGCGGCCGCCACCGCCGCCAGGTGCTCCTCGATCTTCGGCAGCGCCCCGGCCGGCACCTCGGTCGGCGGCAGCAGGGTGACGTGCGTCGGTATCGACCGGGCCAGCGGATCGCCGTGCCCGGCCCGGGCGTCCTGGATCCGCGCGCCGTACGGATCGGGAACGCTCACGGACACGCCGATGGTGACGGTCTCGGGGAGACCGTCACCATCGGGCAGGCGTGTGAGAGGAGTCACCGCTTGGCGGCCGGGAGGAAGCCGACCCGGTCGTACACCGTCTCCAGCGTCCGCGCGGCCACCTCTCGGGCCTTCTCGGCGCCGATCGCCAGCACCCGGTCCAGCTCGGCCGGGTCGTCGAGGAAGGAGCGGGTGCGCTCCTGGAAGGGGGTGACCCACTCGGTGAACAGCTCGGCCAGCTCGGTCTTCAGGGCGCCGTACATCTTGCCCTCGAAGTGCGCGACCAGCTGGTCGATCGACTGGCCGCTGAGCGCGGAGTGGATGCGCAGCAGGTTGGAGACGCCGGGCTTGCCGTCCTCGTCGTAGGAGACGACGGTGCCGGTGTCGGTGACGGCACTCTTGAACTTCTTGGCGCTGACCTTCGCCTCGTCCAGCAGGTTGACCAGGCCCTTGTCCGAGGAGGCGGACTTGCTCATCTTGGCGCCCGGGTCCTGGAGGTCCTGGATCTTCGCCGTCTCCTTGAGGATGTACGGCTTCGGCACCGTGAAGGTCGGGCTGTAGCGGGTGTTGAAGCGCTCGGCGAGGTCGCGGGTGAGCTCCAGGTGCTGGCGCTGGTCCTCGCCGACCGGGACGGCGTCCGCCTGGTAGAGCAGGACGTCCGCGACCATCAGCACCGGGTAGGTGAACAGGCCCACCGTGGTGCTGTCCGCGCCGTGCCGGACGGACTTGTCCTTGAACTGGGTCATCCGGGAGGCCTCGCCGAAGCCGGTGAGGCAGTTCATCACCCAGGCGAGCTGCGCGTGCTCGGGCACGTGCGACTGGACGAACAGGGTGCAGTGCTCCGGGTCCAGGCCGGCGCCGAGCAGCTGGGCGGCGGAGACCCGGGTGTTCTCGCGCAGCTCCTTCGGGTCCTGCGAGACGGTGATCGCGTGCAGGTCGACGACCATGTAGAAGGCGTCGTTCTCCTTCTGCAGGTCCACCCACTGACGCACCGCGCCCAGGTAGTTGCCGAGGTGGAACGAGCCGGAGGTGGGCTGGATGCCGGAGAGAACCCGGGGACGGTCCTTGACCGGACCAGTGACCGCTGCGTTGACCATGCGGGCCATTGTTCCAGTTCCACCGGGCGCTCAGGAAACGTCCGCCCCAGGAGGTTCCGTCAGTGTGACCGCACTCACCCTCACCCGGGCGATCCGCCGGCCCTCCAGCTTGGCCACCGTCAGCAGCACCCCGCCACCGCCCTCGACCGGGACGCGCACCTGGTCGCCGTCCCGGGGCAGCCGGCCGAGCGAGGCGACCAGACAGCCCGCCACCGTCTCGTACGGGCCCTCGGGCAGGGTGGCGCCGGTCTCCTCGGTGAAGTCGCCGAGGTTGAGCAGGCCGTCCAGCTCCATGCCGCCGCCGACCAGCCGGCGGGTGGCGGCCGTCTCCGGCCGGTCGTACTCGTCCCGGATCTCGCCGATCACCTCCTCGACCAGGTCCTCCAGGGTGACGATCCCGGCGGTGCCGCCGTACTCGTCCACCACGATGGCCAGGTGGTGACCCTCGCGGCGCATCTCGCCCATCGCCTCCAGCACCCGCTTGGTGCCGGGCAGCAGCTTCACCGGGCGGGCCAGGTCGCGGACCTTGGCGGCCTGCTCGCCACGCGCGCCGTACAGGTCGCGGACGTGCACGAAGCCGACCACGGCGTCGGCGCTGCCCTCGACCACCGGGTAGCGCGAGTGCGGCGAGGTGTCCGCCTGGTGCCGGACGGCGGCCAGCGGGCGCTCGGCGTCCAGGAAGGTCACCTCGGTGCGCGGGACCATCACCTCGCGCAGCTGCCGCTCCCCGGCGGAGAACACGTCCGCGATCAACGCCCGTTCGTCGCTTCCGAGTTCGGTGTTGGCGGCGACCAGGCCGCGCAGTTCCTCGGAGCTCATCGAGCCACGGCCGGCGGCCGGGTCGCCGCCCAGCAGGCGGACCATCAGGTTGGTGGAGTGGCCGAGCAGCCAGATCACCGGGCGCAGCGCCACCGACATCACGTCCACCACCGGGGCCGCGATCACCGCGATCGACTCGGCCCGCTGCAGGCCGATCCGCTTGGGGGTGAGTTCGCCGAGCACCAGCGAGACGTAGCTGATCACCAGGGTGAGGCCGACCAGGGCGACCGCGTCGGCGACACCCTGGGTGAGCCCGGCCCGGACGAACAGCGGAGCGACCTTGCCGGCCAGGGTGTCCGCGCCGAAGGCGGCGGACAGGAAGCCCATGCAGGTCACGCCGACCTGGACGGCGGCCAGGAAGCGGTTGGGGTCGGCGGCCAGGTGCGCGGCCCGGGCGGACCGCCGGGTGCCGAGCGCCTCCAGCGTCCGGATCTGGCCCTCGCGCAGCGAGATCAGCGAGATCTCGGCGACGTTGAACAGCCCGCCCAGCAGGATGAAGACGAGGACGAGCAGGGCGTCCCCGAGGGTTTCGTTCACAGCGGGTCAGTGTAGGACCGACCGGCGCCCGGGGAGCGGAAGAACGGGCGACGGCCGGTCACACGACGGCCCGCCGCCTCCGGGAAGGAGACGGCGGGCCGTCGGGAAAGCGGTGCCGCGGGGCTCAGATGAGGCCCAGCTCCTGGACCGCGTCGCGCTCCTCGGTCAGCTCCTTGACCGAGGCGTCGATGCGGGCACGCGAGAAGTCGGAGATCTCCAGGCCCTGGACGATCTCGAACTTGCCGGCCTTGGTGGTGACCGGGAAGGAGGAGATCAGACCCTGCGGAACGCCGTAGGAGCCGTCCGAGACGACGCCCATGGAGGTCCAGTCGCCCTCGGCGGTGCCGTTGACCCAGGTGTACACGTGGTCGATCGCGGCGTTGGCGGCCGAGGCGGCCGAGGAGGCGCCACGGGCCTCGATGATGGCCGCGCCGCGCTTGGCGACGGTCGGGATGAAGGTCTCGTCCAGCCAGGCCTGGTCGCTGCCGATGGCCTCGAAGGCAGGCTTGCCGGCGATCTCGGCCTGGAAGACGTCCGGGTACTGGGTGGCGGAGTGGTTGCCCCAGATGGTGACGCGCTTGATGTCGGAGACGGGCGCACCGGTCTTGATGGAGAGCTGGCCGACCGCGCGGTTGTGGTCCAGGCGGGTCATCGCGGTGAAGCGCTCGGCCGGGACGTCCGGGGCGTTGCGCTGGGCGATCAGGGCGTTGGTGTTGGCCGGGTTGCCGACGACCAGGACCTTGATGTCGTCCGCGGCGTGGTCGTTGATGGCCTTGCCCTGCGGGCCGAAGATGCCGCCGTTGGCCTGCAGCAGGTCGCCGCGCTCCATGCCGGCGGTGCGCGGACGGGCGCCGACCAGCAGCGCGACGTTGGCGCCGTCGAAGGCCTCGTTCGGGTTGTCGGTGATCGTGATGTCACGCAGCAGCGGGAACGCGCAGTCGACGAGCTCCATGGCGGTGCCCTCGGCGGCCTTGAGGCCCTGCGGGATCTCCAGGAGGCGCAGGTTCACCGGGACGTCGGCACCGAGCAGGTGGCCCGAGGCGATGCGGAAGAGCAGCGCGTAGCCGATCTGGCCGGCCGCTCCGGTGATGGTGACGTTGACGGGGGTGCGGGTCATTTCTACCTTCTCCAGCAGATCGCCAGGTGCCCCAGGCACACCGGCGCGCTGGAGCCGAGGATGGTCTCTCGACATCGAGAGACCGGCGTCAGGTTATCGCAAAGGGAAGCGTACGCCGCGGGTGCGGGCCTGGCTGATGCGTCACAACGGACGGCGGCCCCCGCCCTGGCTCGCAGGGCGGGGGCCGTCACGGTCACCCCGGCGTCAGTGCTTGGGCCGGCCGATCAACTTGCCGATGTTGTCGAGCAGCGGGATCTCCAGCCACGGGTTCGGCTGCGCCACCAGGGTCAGCAGCACGATCGACGCTCCCAGGAAGGTCAGCACGATCACGTCGGTGAAGCGGCTGCGCACCGCCAGCATCCCGACCTCGGGCAGCACCAGCCGCAGGACGGCCCCGAGCAGCACCCCGCAGCCGAGGATCAGCAGCCCGTACTTGAAGCCGTCCTTGAAGTCGGCGAACCAGGTCACCGCGAGGCCGGCCCCGACCACCAGCAGGACCAGCGTTATCGGCCACTGCCGGACCGGCAGGGTGTGGTCGCGCCCGAGGGCTGCGGCCGCGCCCTCGGGCGGCAGGGTGCCGGTGGTCTTGACCGGCCTGCGCGGGGTCCGCGCCGGTCGCGGTTCCGTCATGCTCGCCGTCCCTCGTGGTGGTGTCGGTCGTGGGGTCAGACGCCGGCGCGGCGCTCGGCCGCCACGACGATGTTGTTGAGCAGCATCGCGCGGGTCATCGGGCCCACGCCGCCGGGGTTCGGGGAGATCCAGGCGGCCACCTCGGCCACGCCCGGGTGCACGTCGCCGACGATCTTGCCCTCGCTGCGGCTGACGCCCACGTCCAGCACCGCCGCGCCCGGCTTGACGTCCTCCGGCTTGACCAGGTGCGGCACGCCCGCGGCGGCCACGATGATGTCGGCCTTGCGCAGGTGGTAGCCGAGGTCCCGGGTGCCGGTGTGGCACAGGGTCACGGTGGCGTTCTCGCTGCGGCGGGTCAGCAGCAGGCCGATCGAGCGGCCGACGGTGACGCCGCGGCCGATCACGACCACCTCGGCGCCGTTGATCTCGACGTCGTGCCGGCGCAGCAGCTCGACGATGCCCAGCGGGGTGCACGGCAGCGGCCCCTCGATGCCCAGGGCGAGCCGGCCGAGCGAGGTCGGGTGCAGGCCGTCGGCGTCCTTGTCCGGGTCCATCAGCTCCAGGACCGGGTTCTGGTCCAGGCCCTTGGGCAGCGGCAGCTGGACGATGTAGCCGGTGCAGGAGGGGTCGGCGTTGAGCTCGCGGACGACGTTCTCGACGTCCTCCTGGGTGGCGGTGGCGGGCAGCTCGCGCTGGATCGAGGCGATGCCGACCTCGGCGCAGTCCTTGTGCTTCCCGTTGACGTACCAGCGGCTGCCCGGGTCGTCGCCGACCAGGACGGTGCCGAGGCCGGGCGTGACGCCCTTCGCCTTGAGGACCGCCACGCGGGCGGCGAGTTCGGACTTGATCGCGGCGGCGGTGGCCTTGCCATCGAGAATCTGGGCAGTCATGACCCCATTCTCCCGGATCGAGGCAAGCCGCCGTACCAGGGCCCGCCTTCCGGTCGGACGGGTACGGAAGGCCTGGACCACGTTGCGGTTGCGCCACAGTCTCGGTCCGGCGCGCGGAACCGGCTGGACACGGCCCCGCCGTCCGGTTGACGATATGCGGGCACTCCCTGCCGCGACCCGGCCCGGTGACGGGCCGACGGACACCCGGCGGGGGCGTACCCGGGGGAAAGAGCACGTGAGCCGACCACTTCAGACCGAGCCGCCCGACCGCTGCGGCGCCGTCCTGCCCGCGGCGGGCCCGTCGACGACTCCGCTCTCACCGTTCTCAGCGCTCTCACCGCGCGTCTGAGCCGGCCGCGCCCGGCTCCGCTCCGGGCTGTCACTCCCCTCCGTTAGCGTCCCGTTCCACCGGCGACCCGACGCGCCAAACCGGAACCGGGCCCTCCGTCCCGTCCCCACGTCCCCGCAACTGCCCGGAGGCATCGATGAGTTACCCGCCCGACCCGAACAACCCGAACAACCCGTACGGCCAGCCGCCGCAGGCTCCCGGCTACGGCTACCCGCAGCAGGCCCCGCCGGCCGGGTACGGCTACCCGCCGCCCGCGCCGGGCTACGGCGGACCGGGCTACGGCTACCCGCCGGCCGTCCCGCAGAACATGCCGGGCCTGGTGGTCACCACCCGGGTGCTGCTGTTCATCATCGGCGCCGTGCAGATCATCGGTGGGGGCATCTACCTGATAGCCGCCGCGGCGGCCAAGGAGGTCACCAACCGGGCCCAGGAGATCGACGGGAGCGACCCGTTCAACGGCTTCGGCAACGCGGCGGCCGGCGTGCTGGTGGTCGTCGGCATCGTGTGCGCGCTGTTCGCGGCCTTCTCCATCACGCTGGGCGTGAAGTTCGGCAAGGGCGGGCCCGCGGTCCGCATCACCACCATGGTGTACGGCTCGTTCGGCGCGCTGCTCGGCCTGCTGGGGCTGGCCGGCTCGTTCGCCAGCAACGCCAACCCGGTCGGCATCGTCTTCACGCTGATGTGGCTCGCGGTCTCGATCACGATGATCGTCGGGATGAGCGTCAAGGACGGCGTCGCCTGGTTCGCCCGGCCGCGCTACTGACCGGCCCCGTCCGAGCCGATCGGACGACGAGCGGCCCGGCTCCCCTTCCGGAGGAGCCGGGCCGCTCTGTCATGCCGTCACCCGGGCGGTGCGTCGGGCGAGCGGTGGAACGCGATCAGTGGAAGAAGTGCCGGGCACCGGTGAAGTACATCGTCACCCCGGCCTCGGCGGCCGCCGCGACGACCTCCTCGTCCCGGATCGAACCGCCCGGCTGGACGATCGCCTTGACGCCGGCCGCGATCAGGATCGCAGGGCCGTCCGCGAACGGGAAGAACGCGTCCGAGGCCGCGTACGCGCCCTTGGCCCGCTCCCCGGCCCGCTCGACCGCGAGCTTGCAGGAGTCGACCCGGTTGACCTGGCCCATGCCGACGCCCACCGAGGCACCGCCCTTGGCCAGCAGGATCGCGTTGGACTTGACGGCCCGACAGGCCCGCCAGGCGAAGGCCAGCTCGGCCAGCTCGGCCTCGGACAGCGCCTCACCGGTGGCCAGCCGCCAGTTCGCCGGGTCGTCGCCCTCGGCCTGCACCCGGTCGGCGTCCTGGAGCAGCACGCCGCCGGAGACCGGGCGCAGCTCCTGGCGGTTGGCCGGCGCCTCGGGGGCCAGCAGCACCCGCAGGTTCTTCTTCCGGGCCAGCACCTCGACGGCGCCGTCCTCGTAGCCGGGGGCCACCACGACCTCGGTGAAGATCGGGGCGATCTGCTCGGCCAGCTCGACGGTGACCGGGCGGTTGACCGCGATCACGCCGCCGTACGCCGAGACCGGGTCGCACTCGTGCGCCTTGCGGTGCGCCTCGGCGACGTCCGCGCCGGTCGCGATGCCGCACGGGTTGGCGTGCTTGATGATCGCGACGGCCGGCTCGGCGTGGTCGTACGCGGCGCGGCGGGCGGCGTCGGTGTCGACGTAGTTGTTGTACGACATCTCCTTGCCGTGCAGCTGCTCCGCGCCGGCCAGGCCGCCGCTGCCGTCGCTGTACAGCGCGGCGCCCTGGTGCGGGTTCTCGCCGTAGCGCAGCACGTTCTGCCGCTCCCAGGTGGCGCCCAGGAACTCCGGGAACCGCTCGTCGCTCGGCGCGTAGCCGGCCTCGAACCAGGAGGCGACCGCGACGTCGTACGCGGCGGTGTGCGCGAACGCCGCACCGGCCAGGCGCTTGCGGGTGGCCAGGTCGAAGCCGCCCTCCTGGACGGCGCGCAGCACGTCGCCGTAACGGGCCGGGTCGACCACCACGGCCACCGACGGGTGGTTCTTGGCGGCGGCGCGGACCATGCTCGGGCCGCCGATGTCGATCTGCTCGACGCACTCGTCCGGGGTGGCGCCCGAGGCGACGGTGGCCTTGAACGGGTAGAGGTTCACCACGACCAGGTCGAAGGGCTCGACGCCCAGCTCGACCAGCTGCGCGCGGTGCGACTCCAGCCGCAGGTCGGCGAGCACGCCGGCGTGCACGCGGGGGTGCAGCGTCTTCACGCGCCCGTCCAGGCACTCCGGGAAGCCGGTCAGCTCGGAGACCTCGGTCACCGGGACGCCGGCGGCGGCGATCCGGCCGGCGGTGGAGCCGGTGGAGACGATCGCGACCCCGGCGGCGTGCAGGCCCTGGGCCAGCTCCTCCAGACCGGTCTTGTCGTACACGCTGATCAGCGCGCGACGGATCGGACGGATGTTCTCCGAAACGGGGGGCGTGGTGGAGCTGGCACTCATGCTCCCACCTCGCTGCGCTCGGCGGGCGCTGCGCGCCAGGCACCATTCTCGATGATTCGCTCGCTCCGCTCACTCATGTGCCGGAATCCATACCTTTCGGTCCTCGATGCGGTGACCCTCGCGGGCCAGCCGGCCCACGACGTCGACGAGCAGCTCGCGCTCGACAGTCTTGATGCGCTCGTGCAGCGCTTCGCCGCCATCGGCGTGGTCGGCGTCGACGACCTCGACGACGCCCTGCGCGATGATCGGCCCGGTGTCCACCCCGGCGTCGACCAGGTGGACGGTGCAGCCGGTGACCCTCACCCCGTACGCGAGCGCGTCGGTGACGCCGTGGGCGCCGGGGAAGGAGGGCAGCAGCGCGGGGTGGGTGTTGACGATCCGCCCGGCGAAGGCCGCGATGAACGCGGGGCCGAGGATCTTCATGAAACCGGCCGTGACCACCAGGTCCGGTTCGTGGGCGGCGACGGCGGCGGTCAGCGCGCGGTCCCAGTCGGCCCGGTCGGCGAAGTCCTTCACCCGGTGGACGAAGACCGGCAGGCCCGCCTTCTCGGCCCGCTCCAGACCCGCGATGCCGTCGCGGTCCGCACCCACGGCGAGGATCTCGGCGCCGTACGCCGGATCGGCTGCGGCGTCGAGCAGCGCCTGCAGATTGGTGCCGGAACCGGAGACCAGCACCACCAGGCGGGCCGGTCCGGGCGTACGGGGCGGGAAGAGCTGGGCGGGGGCGGCGGCCACTGCGCGATTCTCCGTAGGTCGGGCGCCGCCCGCTGGTACGTCCACCGGTGGTGGGGCCACTACGAACGGCAGGTCGAGCGAGGGGGAACACCGGGAGAACCCACCGCGACGCGGGCACCCGGGAACCTCTGCGAGCTGCTGACCGTCACCACGATAACGGCTGGTCGGACGGCCTCCGCACCCTCCCGGCGGCGCTACGCGCGTAGTTGAGACGGGGATCTCCTCCGTCCCGCGCGGCGCAGTCGCCCCGGGCACGGGCCCGCCCGGCACCCCCGCAGCGGGCAGGCCGCCGGAGGACCGGCGAACGGCTGCGGGATCATAGGGGAGGCGGGAGACCGCCCCTCCGACCGAGAAGGAATGGCTGAACCATGAGCAGCGGTGACGACACCGGCGAGCGCAACCCCTTCGCGCCGCCGCCGGCGGATGCCCCGGACCAGCCGTGGCAGCCGCGCAACCCCTGGCCCGGCGTGGGCCGGGACGGCACCGGCGACCAGGGCACCGGCGAACGCCCGCAGCTCCCGCCGCCGCACCCCTGGGGCCTCGGCCGGCCCGAGGACGGCCGCCCCAACCCCCCGGCCCCACAGCCGCCCAAGCTCGACCCCGCCGACCCCGCCCAGCGCCGGGCCCGCAACGCCGCGCTGGCCGGGCCGCTCGCGCTGGTCTGCCTGTTCGCCGGCTTCCACTGGGCCGCCCTGTTCGTCGGCGCGCTCGGCATCGTGTGGGGCATCAGCGCGCTGCGGACCCCCAAGCCCGCCCCGGCCGCCGCCACCGGCGCCGCCCACCAGCCCGCCGCCCACCAGCCCGCCGCCCCGAACCCGCTCACCCCGGCCGCGCTCGCCGGCATCCTCACCGGCGCGATGACCGTCGTGGTCGCGACCCTGGTGATCGGCCTCGGGATGTACTACAACGACTACGTCACCTGCGTCCAGGACTCGCTGACCTCCGTCGGCGCCGACAACTGCGACCGGTTCGCGCCCAAGTGGTACGTCGACTTCACCGGGAACGCGGGCTAGTCCCTGCCCGGGCCCCGCCCGCCCAGACGCAGCACCGCGGCGTACCCGCGGGCCCGCAGCAGCAGCACCCCCCGGCGCAGCCGCTCGGCGGCCCGGGCCGCGGGCGGGGCCGCCTCGTCGGCGTCCGCGTCGGGCTCCTCGACGGCCCGCCCGTCAGCCTTTCCCGCGATCTCTCCGTCGGCCTCTTCGTCGGCCTCCGGGACGGTCGCGGGGCACAGTGCCCGATGGCGCACCAGCAACGCGCCCGGCACGGCCACCAGCGCGAACCAGCCCGCCGCCGCCGGCCCCGTCCACCAGAACGTCGGCCCCAGCCGGGCCATCCGGCCGCCCGCCAGCGCGCCACCGGACAGCCAGCCCGCCGCCGCCACCGCGACGCCCGTCAGCAGCGCCGCCGCCAGCACCGCCACCACCGTCGCCGCGAGCGGCCACGGTCCGTCGCCACCCCCATCGCCGCCGTCGGCCCCGGCCGCCGCGCGCGGGCCGGCCGCCGCCCGGCCCAGCAGCACCGCCGGCACCACCCCCGCCAGCACCGGCAGCAGCAGTGCCGCCAGCCGCCAGCCGCCCGGGCCCTCCGTCGGCAGCAGGGCGAACATCGGGAACTCCGGGACGGGGCCCAGCACGGTGCCACCCGGCGCCACCACCGTCCCGGAGCCCACCGCGAACCCCGGGCCCAGGGCGTACGCCGTCCCCCAGAGCACCGCGTTCGGCAGCAGCACCAGCCCGAGCAGCAGCAGCCCGACCAGGGCCGCCGGTCCGCGCCCGAGCACCGCCATCCCACGCCCGCCCCCGGTCGCCGCGTCCAGCACCGCCGCCACCGCCACCAGCACCCCGCCGGCCGCCACCAGGCCCGCCGCGGCCGCCAGCACCGAGCCGCGCACCGCCGCCGCGCCGCCGGCCGGTCGGAGCGGCGCGGGCAGCCGGTCCAGCAGCCGCCACGCCGGCCTGCGGAGCGGGGCGTCGGGGCCGGCGTGCCGCGCCGAACGCGCGCCCGCCGCCGTCGCCAGCCCGGCCAGCAACCCCACCACCAGCACGTCCGGCAGTGCCCTGGCCCGGAACAGCCCGGCGCCCGTGCAGTGCAGCACCACCGCCGCCGCGACCGCGCAGTAGCCCGCCCAGACCGCGACCGGGCCGCCCCAGCGCGGCCGGGGCCCGCGCCGAGACGCCACCCGGGCGGCAGCCCGGTACAACTGAGCCACCGCCAGCACGCCCAGCAGCAGCGGGGTGACGGTGAGCGGCGCGCCCGCGTCCCCCCGCAGCACCGGCGCGCCGTGCCCGAGCAGCCACAGCGCCCCCGCCAACCGGGTGGCGCCGGTCGCCCCGTTGTCCGCGTACGGCGTCGCCACCCAGAGCCCGAGCACCGGCACCCCGACCACCGCCAGGCCGACCAGCGCCGTCCGCACCCCCGCCAACAGGTCGGCCGGCAACGGGCGTCCGCCCAGTTCGCCCGGCAGTTCCAGGATCGGACGGCCCATCAGCTGCGTCATGCGCCTCATGGTGCCAAGGCGACTCGCCATGCTTCGTGAAGCGGCAAACCGCCGCCGTGTCCCAGATTATTGGCTTATGCGCATTTTCAGACCCGATCCCCAAGCCGCCGGCGGACCGGCCCGGAGCGTCTGATGACCACGCCACCCACCGCCGAACACCCCGCCGGCGCCGACTCCCCCACCCCCGGGAACCGCGCCCGCAAGCCCCGGACCACCCACCCCGACCAGGACGCGGCCCGCCTCCTCGGGAAACTGACGCCCCGTGAGGCCCAGGTGCTCGCCCACCTCGCCGCCGGCCGCGACCTCCCGCAGGCGGCCGCCGCCCTCGGCGTCGCCCCGGCCACCGCCCGCAGTTACGTCCAGCGGGCCATGCGCAAACTCGGCGCGGCCACCGAGGCCGAGGCCGTCGCCCTCACCACCGCCCGTCCGAAGAGCCCCGACCCCGCACCGTCCGACCCCGCACCCTCCGACCCCGCACCGCCCAGCCCCGCACCATCCGGCCCCGCACCATCCGGCCCCGCACCATCCGGCCCCGACGCGCCGGGCGACGCCCAGGCGGACCCTGCCGCCGGCCCCCGCACCCCCGACCCCGCGCCGCCGCGACCGCCCGTCCTCGGCACCGGAGGAGAGCACCCCGGGCCCGCCCCCGCGCACCCCGCCACCCACGCCACCCACAACCCCGCCCACGCCCACGCCACCGCCCAGGCGGCCCCGAACGCCCCGGGAGGGAGCATCAGCACGCCCACCGCCACCACGACACCGCCCGGCATCCGCGACACCCCGCCCGCGGCGCAGGACCGCCCCGACGGCCCGGCCCCCGACACCGGGCGGCCCGCCCACGCGGCCACGCCGGCCGACGGAGAGCCGGCCGGGAGCTTCGAGGAGCTGTACGAGCAGGCGCACACCCGGCTGGTGCAGCAGGTGTTCCTGCTGACCGCCTGCCGGCACCGGGCGGCGCACTGCGTCCGGCTGGCGTTCGGGGCGGCGCGCCGGGGCTGGGCGGAGGTGGCCGCGACGGGGGCTCCGGAAGGGTGGGTGCGGGTACGGGCGTGCGAGCTGGCGCTGTCCCCGTGGCACCGGGGCGGGCCCCGGCGGATGCACGCCTGGAAGCTGCCGCACCGGCGGATCCGGGTGCGGCCGGCGGACGAGTCGCAGGCGGTGCTGCCCGATCACGACCGGCTGACCGACCGGGACCGGGCGCTGCTGAAGGCGCTGCGGCGGCTGTCCCGGCCGCAGCGCCGGGCGCTGGTGCTGCACGACGGGCTGGGCCTGCCGGCGGCGGCGGTCTCGGTGGAGGTGGAGTCGACGCTGGCGGCGGCCGAGGGGCGGGTGTGGGCGGCCCGGGTGGCGCTGGCCCGGTGGGTGCCGGAGCTGCTGGGGCCGGATCCGGCGGCGCCGGGGTTCGTGGACGGCCTGAGCGGGCTGCTGCACCGGGCGGCGGTCCGGGGCTGCCCGCAGCCGCACCGGCCGCCGGTGCCGGTGCTGCAGGCCCGGCACCGGCTGTGGACCGCGAGCCGGACGGGGGCGGCGGCGCTGCTGACGGCGGCGGTGGGCGGGGCGGCGCTGGCGACGCTGGTGGGGATCCGGCCGGTGACGCTGTTCCGGTCCCCGGAGCCGCCGGAGCCTGCGATGTGCCTGTCGGCGGCGGGCGCGGGCGAGCCGGGTGTGCCGGCGCTGCCGGGCGGGCCGCCGAACGTCGTCCGCAGCCTGTGGTGCAGCCCGACGCCGGGGGTGGAGGCGGTGGTGCTGGAGTCGGCGCCGCAGGCCGCCGCGCGATGGGAGCTGCCGGCGGTCGCCCGGGGGGCGGGCGCCCCGCCGCCGCAGGGCCCGGAGGTCTGCCCGCTGTGGTCACCGCTGCCGTGCACGACCGGGCCGACACCGCACTGACGGCGCCCGCGGACGCGCGAGCGCCCCTGCCCGTGAAGGGCAGGGGCGCTCGCTGCGCGGTCGACCGACGTCAGCCGGCGATGATCTCGCGCGCCAGGCGGGCGGTCTCGGACGGCGTCTTGCCGACCTTGACACCGGCGGCCTCGAGGGCCTCCTTCTTCGCCTGGGCGGTGCCCGAGGAGCCGGAGACGATGGCGCCGGCGTGGCCCATGGTCTTGCCCTCGGGAGCGGTGAAGCCCGCGACGTAGCCGACGACCGGCTTGGTGACGTGCTCGGCGATGTAGGCCGCGGCACGCTCCTCGGCGTCGCCACCGATCTCACCGATCATGACGATGAGCTCGGTCTCCGGGTCCTCCTGGAACGCCTTGAGGGCGTCGATGTGGGTGGTGCCGATGACCGGGTCACCGCCGATGCCCACGGCCGAGGAGAAGCCGATGTCCCGCAGCTCGTACATGAGCTGGTAGGTCAGGGTGCCGGACTTCGAGACCAGGCCGATCTTGCCGGAGGTGGTGATGTCGGCCGGGATGATGCCCGCGTTCGACTGTCCGGGGCTGATCAGGCCGGGGCAGTTCGGGCCGATGATCCGGGTCTTGTTGCCCTTCGAACCGGCGTACGCCCAGAAGGCGGCGGTGTCGTGCACCGGGACGCCCTCGGTGATGACGACGGCCAGGCCGATCTCGGCGTCGATGGCCTCGACGACGGCGTCCTTGGTGAACTTCGGCGGCACGAAGATGACGGTGACATCGGCACCGGTCTTCTCCATGGCCTCGGCGACGCCGCCGAAGACGGGCACCTCGGTGCCGTCGACGTCGACCGTGGTGCCGGCCTTGCGCGGGTTGACACCGCCGACGATCTGGGTGCCGGAGGCGAGCATGCGGCGGGTGTGCTTCATGCCCTCGGAGCCGGTCATGCCCTGGACGATGACCTTGCTGTCCTTGGTAAGGAAGATAGCCATGGTGTGAAAGTCCCCTTCCTTACTTGTTGGCCAGCTCGGCGGCGCGGTCAGCGGCGCCGTCCATGGTGTCCACGCGCTGGACCAGCGGGTGGTTGGCGTCGTCGAGGATCTTGCGACCCAGCTCCGCGTTGTTGCCGTCCAGACGGACGACCAGCGGCTTGGTGACGTTCTCGCCCTTGCTCTCCAGGAGCGCGAGGGCCTGCACGATGCCGTTGGCGACCGCGTCGCAGGCGGTGATGCCGCCGAAGACGTTGACGAACACCGACTTGACGTCGGGGTCGCCCAGGATGATCTCCAGGCCGTTCGCCATGACCTCGGCGGAGGCGCCGCCGCCGATGTCGAGGAAGTTGGCGGGCTTGACGCCGCCGTGGTTCTCACCGGCGTAGGCGACCACGTCGAGGGTGCTCATCACGAGGCCCGCGCCGTTGCCGATGATGCCGACCTGGCCGTCGAGCTTGACGTAGTTCAGGCCCTTGGCCTTGGCGGCGGCCTCCAGCGGGTTGGCCGCGGCCTTGTCCTCCAGGGCCTCGTGCTCGGGCTGGCGGAACTCGGCGTTCTCGTCCAGCGAGACCTTGCCGTCAAGCGCGATGATCTTGCCCTCGCCGGACTTGATCAGCGGGTTGACCTCGACGAGGAGCGCGTCCTCGGCGATGAAGACCTTCCACAGCTTCTGCAGGACGTCGGCGACCTGGTCGGCGATCTCGGCCGGGAACTTCGCCGCGGCGACGATCTCGGCGGCCTTCTCCGGGGTGCAGCCCTCGTTGGCGTCGACCGGGATCTTGGCGAGCGCGTCGGGGTTCTCCTCGGCGACGACCTCGATCTCCACGCCGCCCTCGACGCTGGCCATCGCCAGGAAGGTGCGGTTGGTGCGGTCCAGCAGGAACGAGACGTAGTACTCGTCCTTGATGTCCGCGGTCTGGGCCAGCATCACCTTGTGGACGGTGTGGCCCTTGATGTCCATGCCGAGGATCGCCTCGGCCTTGGCGACGGCGTCAGCCGGGTCGGAGGCGAGCTTCACGCCACCGGCCTTGCCTCGGCCACCCACCTTCACCTGAGCCTTGACGACGGCGCGGCCGCCGAAGCGCTCCGCGATGGCGGCAGCGTCTGCGGCGGTCTCGATCACATCACCGTCAAGCACGGGCACACCGTGCTTGGCGAAGAGGTCCCTCGCCTGGTACTCGAACAGGTCCACGTGTTTGTCCTTGTTCGTGGTCGCGGATTGTGTCTCTACGAGCGTGCCACGGCAGGATCTTCGCTGCGGGTCGTCGGGGCGGTGCGGGTACGCAGAGGTACGGCCTTGCGGCCCACACAGCCACGGGCGCACACGTCAATCAACACGCGCGTCACGTCCGTCTGGCAGGTTATCCCCGTACGACGGGACTGTTTCGCCCGGGGCCTGCCCGTCCGTGGTGAGAACCGTCACAGACAGCCTACGGGGGCGGTCGGCGCACCCCCCGTCCGCCGGTCGGCCGGTTCGCACGTCCGGGTGAATCCTCACACTCCCTGGTCAGGCACCGGCAGCGGGCGCTTCTCGATCGCCGCGGCCATGATCTCCGGAAAGGCGTCCGGGGTGCAGGCGAAGGCCGGGGCTCCCAGGGCGGCCAGGGCGGCGGCGTGGGCGTGGTCGTAGGCGGGCGCGCCTTCGTCGGAGAGCGCCAGCAGGGCGATGAACTGGACGCCGGCCGCCTTCATCGCGGCGACGCGCCTGAGCATGCCGTCCCGGATACCGCCCTCGTAGAGGTCGCTGATCAGCACCACCACGGTCTCGGACGGCCGGGTGATCCTCGACTGGCAGTAGGCGAGCGCGCGGTTGATGTCGGTACCGCCGCCGAGCTGGGTGGCGAACAGGACGTCGACCGGGTCGGTGAGCTGTTCGGTGAGGTCGACCACCGAGGTGTCGAAGACGACCAGCCGGGTGTCCAGCGTGCGCATCGAGGCGAGCACCGCGCCGAACACCGCCGAGTGCACCACCGACGGGGCCATCGAGCCGGACTGGTCGATGCAGAGGATGACGTCCTTCTTCACCGCGCGCTGGGCGCGGGCGTAGCCGACCAGCCGCTCGGGCACGACGGTGCCGTGCTCGGGCAGGTAGTTCTTCAGGTTGGCCCGGATCGTGCGGTCCCAGTCGATGTCGCGGTGGCGGGGCCGGTTGACCTTGGCGCTGCGGTCGAGGGCGCCGCCCAGGGTGGCCCTGGTGCGGTCGGCGAGCCGGCGCTCCAGATCGGCGACCACCTTGCCGACCACGGCCCGGGCGGTCTCCCGGGTGGTCTCGGGCAGCGCGTGCTTGAGCGACAGCAGGGTGCCGACCAGGTGCACGTCCGGTTCGACGGCCTCCAGCATCTCGGGCTCCAGCAGCAGCCGATCCAGGCCGAGCCGGGCGATCGCGTCCTGCTGCATCAGCTGGACGACGGTGGACGGGAAGTACTCGCGGATGTCGCCCAGCCAGCGCGCCACCTGCGGGGCCGAGCCGCCCAGCCCGGCGCTGCGCCGACCGCCGCGGGCCGCCCGGCCGCCCTCCTCGGGCGCGCCGCGGTAGAGCGCGGCCAGGGCGCCGTCCATCGCGGCGTCCCGGCCGCGCAGGGCGCAGCCGGTGCCGTCGGCCTCGCCGCCGAGCACCAGCCGCCAGCGGCGCAGCCGTTCGTCGGTCGTGGTCGCCATCAGGTCCTCCTTCACGGGTGTCAGGTGTTGCGGCCGGCGGCCTGCCGGGGGATCCGGGGGCGGGCGCCGAGCAGCAGGGCCACCACCGGGACGGCGGCGTCGGCCCGGGCCCGGTCGAGGGTGCCGCCCGGGGTCCGGGCCGCCGGGGCCTCGCCGAGCGGGCCGGCCGCGACCCGGCCGCCGATGGTGCTGCGGACGCCCGCCTCCAGCCCGGCGAAGGTGCGGCGCAGCAGCGGCAGGACGTCGGTGAAGACCTCGCCGGGCACGCCGGTCAGCCAGTCGTCGACCAGGGCGAGCAGGCGCGGGTCGTGCAGCAGCAGGGCGCCGCCGCCGGTGAGGAAGCCCTCGATCCAGCCGGCCGCGTCCGCCGGGGCGTTGGCGGTGGACAGGACCAGCCGCAGCCGGCCGGCGGCCTCCTCGGAGTCGAGCCGGCCGTCGTCCAGCAGCAGCCGGACGGCGCGCCCGCGCAGCAGGCCGGGGGCTCCGGTGGCCGGGCCGCCGGCCGGCTCTCGGCGGGCCAGCGAGCGCAGGGCGGCGGCCCAGCGGTCGGCCAGGCCCTCGGAAACGGCCGGGCCGTCGGAGCCGTCCGGGCCCGGGGAGGCTGCCGGGGCGTCCGGACCTTCCTGGGCGTCCGGCTCCGGACGGGCGGCCGGGCCGAGCAGGCCGATCGCGCCGTGCACCTCGTCGAGCCGGCCGCGCATCGCCGCCGCCCCCTCGGCGTCCAACCCGACGCAGGCGGGCGGCAGCCCGACGCAGATCCGGTCGGCCAGGCCGGTGGCGACCTCGCCGAGCGCGCCGTGGTCGGTGCCGCGCACGTCGCCGTAGCGCAGCGCCCGGACCAGCGCGGGCAGCGCCCCGGCCAGGTGCGCGACGTCGGTGTCCAGGGCGGCGCAGTCGGCGAGCACCCGCATCACGGCGGGCAGCGCGCCGGCCAGCCCGGCCAGCAGGCAGGTCTCCACCAGGCCGGTCAGCTCGGCGAGTTCGACGGCGGCGCGGGCGGTGCCGACGGCCTTGCCGGTCGCCGCCTCCTCCACCGTGGTGCCCCACTGGGCGGCCTCGGCGATCCGGACCGCGAACTCGGGCTGCCAGCACAGCCGCCAGCTCTCCCGGAACGTCCCGGTCGAGTTGACCGCCGAACGGGCCGGCACCCCCCAGTCGACGCCCAGCAGCCGCAGCCGGTGCAGCAGCCGCGAGCGGGCCGCGTCGGTGTCCTTGCGCAGGTCGAGGTCGAGGTCCTTCGGCGCGGCCTCGGGCTTGAGCCGTAGCGTGCGCTGCCAGCGGGTGAGGTCCCGCTGGAGCGGCACCGCCGGTGCCTCGTCCGGGACTTCGCCGAGCGCGTCGCCGACCACCAGGCGGTCCCGGACGAGCTCCAGGGCGACGTCCGAACCCTCGCAGAGCACCGCGCGGACGGCGTCCAGGGTCTCGGTCAGCCCGGCCAGCGGGCGGCCGCGCAGCACCGCCAGCGTGCGGGCGAGCCGGACCGCCTCGATGACGTGGGCGGAGGAGACCGGGTGGTCCTCGGCGCGCAGCAGTTCGGCGGCCCGGGTGAGCCAGCTCGGCACCGGATCGCCCTCGGTGCCGAACAGGTGGTGGTACCAGCCCGGTGACCGCACGCCCGCGCCGTAGCCGGTGGCCTGGGAGAGCCGGCGGTGCGTCCACGGCACCCAGGTGATGTCCGTCCGCACCTTCCGCGGCAGTCCGGCGAGCAGCGCCCGGTCGTGCGCGACCGTCGGCAGCACCGCCAGCGCGGGCACGTGGAAGGCCCCGCACACCACGGCGATCCGGCGGTGCCCGGCGCGGCGGGCGGCCCGGATCTGCTGGCGCATGTACGCCTCGCGCAGGTCGTCCCGCCGGGACTCGCCGAGGCCCTCCGCGCGCAGCGCCGCCATCGCCTCCGCGACGGCGGCGAACGGCGCCAGTCCGTCCGGGTCGTCCGCGCCGGGCGCGCGGTGCTCGACCACGTCCTCCCACCAGCGCTCCGGGTCGTCGTACCCGGCCGCCTCGGCGAGCAGCGCCAGCGGGTCGGCGACCGGCCCTGCGGGCTCCCCCGGCTCCCCAGGCTCCCCCGGCTCCCCGGCCTCGGCGGTGGGGCCGAGGCCGTACCCGGCGGGCAGGTCGATGAAGCGGACCGGCAGCTCCCGCTCGACGCCGTAGCGGATCGCCACCCACTCCGGGGAGAACTCGGCGTACGGCCAGAACGCGGCCCTCGCCGGGTCGTCCACCGCGTGCGCCAGCAGCGCCACCGGCGGCACCAGGCCGTTCCCGGCCGCGAGGTGGACGATGCCGTCGGCCTCCGGCGGGCCCTCGATCAGCACCGCGTCCGGCCGCCACCGCTCCAGCGCGGCGGCCACCGCCCGGGCCGAGCCCGGGCCGTGGTGCCGGATGCCGAGCAGCGCGACGTCCGCGGTCATCGCACCTCCTCGCGGGCGGCCCGGTAGAAGTCCTTCCAACCGTCGCGCTCGCGCACCACCCCTTCGACGTACTCGCGCCACACCGCGTGGTCCGCCACCGGGTCCCGGACGACGGCGCCGAGGATGCCGGCCGTCACGTCCCCGGCGCGCAGCACGCCGTCCCCGAAGTGGGTGGCCAGGGCGAGGCCGTTGGCCACCACCGAGATCGCCTCCGCCGTGGAGAGGGTGCCGCTCGGGCTCTTGACCTTCGTCCGCCCGTCCGTCGTGATCCCGGCCCGCAGCTCGCGGAACACGGTGACCACCCGCCTGATCTCCTCGGCGCCACCGGGCAGTTCGGGCAGTTCCAGGGAGCGGCCGAGCTGGTTCACCCGGCGGGTGACGATGTCGACCTCCTCCTCCAGCGAGCCCGGCAGCGGCAGCACGACGGTGTTGAACCGCCGGCGCAGCGCGCTGGACAGCTCGTTGACGCCGCGGTCGCGGTCGTTCGCGGTGGCGATCACGTTGAAGCCGCGCACCGCCTGCGTCTCACCGCCCAACTCCGGCACCGGCAGCGTCTTCTCGGACAGGATGGTGATCAGACTGTCCTGCACGTCGGCCGGGATCCGGGTCAGCTCCTCGATCCGGGCGAGCTTGCCGTCCGCCATCGCCCGCATCAGCGGCGAGGGCACCAGGGCGTCCCGGCTCGGGCCGTCGGTGAGCAGCCGGGCGTAGTTCCAGCCGTACCGGACGGCCTCCTCCGGGGTGCCGGCGGTGCCCTGCACCAGCAGGGTGGAGTCGCCGCTGATCGCCGCGGCCAGGTGCTCGGACACCCAGGTCTTCGCGGTTCCGGGCACGCCGAGCAGCAGCAGCGCGCGGTCCGTCGCCAGAGTCGTGACGGCGACCTCCACCACCCGGCGCGGGCCGATGTACTTGGGGGTGATCGGGGTGCCGTCGGGCAGTTCGCCGCCGAGCAGGTACGTCGCCACGGCCCACGGCGAGAGCTTCCAGCGCTCCGGTCGCGGACGGTCGTCCTGCGCGGCCAGCGCGGCCAGTTCACCGGCGAAGGCGTCCTCGGCATGCTGCCGCAGAACGTCGGTCACGGGGGCTCCTTCGGGTCGGCCGCCGGGCACACGGGTGCCCCGGCGGCAGGGTGATCGGGGGGAGCTGGGGCCGGCGTCCCGGCCTGTGGGAACCACCCTGCACCCCGGCACTGACAAACCCCGGGGCGCTCCCGACGGGCAGTCAGCCGATGTCAGTGGCACCGCCTACCGTCGGTCGCATGGAGGAACGCTGGAGCACCGAACACGTCCTGTCCCTGGCACCTGACGCCGCGTCGCAGAAGGCGGCCGGCAAGCTCTCCTCGCCCGCGCCCTGGTCCGGGGCGGGCACCGACGGCACCGCGCTCTGGGGCGAGTGCAAGGGCAGCGGCAGCACGCCGTACCGCACCGTGATCGAACTCGCCACGCCCGCCTACCAGTGCAGCTGCCCCAGCCGGAAGTTCCCGTGCAAGCACGCGCTCGGGCTCCTCCTGCTGTGGAGCGGCGCCCCGGAGGCCGTCCCCACCGCCGAACCCGCCGCGTGGGCGGCCGACTGGCTCACGTCCCGCGAGGAGCGCGCCGAGAAGCGCGCCGCGCCCCCGGCCGACCCGGCCGCCGCCCGCCGCCGGGCCGAGAAGCGCGGCGCCCGGGTGGCGGCCGGCGCGGCCGAACTGCGGCTGCGCCTGGCCGACCGGATCCGGCACGGCCTGGCCGACCAGTCCACCGCCGGGCCCTGGGAGGAGGTCGCCGCCCGGATGGTCGACGCCCAGGCCCCCGGCCTGGCCACCAGGGTCCGCGAACTCGACGCCGCCCCGCAGGACCGGCTCCTGGAGGAGTACGCGATGCTGCACCTGCTCGCCACCGCCGCCACCCGCGTCGACGAGCTGCCGGCCGAACTGGCCGCCACCGTCCGCACCCGGGTCGGCTACCCCACCGACACCGCCGAGATCCTGGCCGGCCCCACCGTGCGCGACCGCTGGCAGGTGCTCGGCAGCCGCGACTTTGCCGACGAGCGGCTCACCACCCGCCGGGTCTGGCTGCGCGGCGCCAAGACCGGCCGCCCCGCCCTGCTGCTCGCCTTCGGCCGCCCCGGCCAGGCCCCCGACCTCGCCCTGCCCACCGGCCACCTGCTGGAGGCCGACCTGGCCTTCCACCCCGGCGCCCGCCCGCTGCGCGCCGCCCTCGGCACCCGCTACGGCGCCCCCGGGCCCGGCCCGGCCGGCCCGCCCGACGGCCTGACCGTCGCCGAGGCGGTGGCCGGCTACGGCACCGCCGTCGCCGACGACCCGTGGCTGGACAGCTGGCCGACCGTCCTCGCCGGCGCCGTGCCCGTCCGCACCCCGGACGGCTGGTACCTGACGGACGGCCACCACACCCTGCCCGTCCGCGCCTCGGCCCTCCCGGAGGCGGCCCTGTGGCGGCTGGCCGCGGTCTCCACCGGCCGCCCGCTGACGGTCTTCGGCGAGTACGGCCACCAGGGCTTCACCCCGGTCACGGCCTGGGCCGGCCACGACCGCCCGATCGGCCTCACCACCGCCTAGCGTCCAGCACAGTCAGGAGCATCGAAGATGACGATCACCCAGGACCCGTGGGAGACCCTGCACACCACCGCCCTGCTCGGCACCGACCGCCGTCCGCTCCCGGCCACCACCCTGCCGCTCGCCGACACCGTCGACCAGGCCGACCCGGCCACCGCGCTGCTGGAGCTGGCCGCCCTCGCCACCGTCCGCCGCCGGGCCGGCGCCCTGCCCGTCCCCGCCGCCGGACCGCCCGGCCCGCCCGCGCCCGAGGACGGGCGCCCCGAGCTGCCCGCGGCGGCCGCCCGCCGGCTCGCCGTCCTGCTGGCCGGCCGGTCCGGCGGCAGCGGCGGCGCCACCCTGGCCAACCTCGCCGAACTGCTCCCGCAGTGGCTCGCCACCGCCCGCGCCCGGGGCCTGCGCCCGCCCGGCGCACTGATACCCGGCCTGCTCGACGCCGCCCGCGCCCGCAGCGAACTGCGCTCCGACGCCGTCGCGCTGGCCGGACCGCTGGGCCGCTGGCTGGCCGAACAGAACCCCGACTGGCGCTTCGTGCTGCGCACCGCCACCCCCGATCCGGCCGAGCAGCCCGGCGGGCCCGTCGACCACCAGCTGTGGCACGAGGGCCTGTTCGCCGAACGGGTCACCCACCTCACCCTGCTGCGCCGCCGCGATCCGGCCGCCGGCCTGGAGCTGCTGAGCGGTACCTGGTCCACCGAGCGTGCAGAGGACCGCCTGCTCTTCCTGGACTCCCTCCAGGACGGCCTCTCCGCCGCCGACGAACCCTTCCTGGAGGCCGCCCTCGGCGACCGCAGCAAGAACGTCCGCGCCACCGCCGCCGAACTGCTCTCCACCCTGCCCGGCTCGGCCCTCGCCCGGCGGATGGCCGAGCGGGCAGGGGCCGCCGTCCGCCTCGCCACGGCCGGGACGCACCTGCTGGTCACCCCGCCCGCCGAGTGCGACGCGGCCATGCAGCGCGACGGCATACCGCTCAAGTCCCCCACCGGGCGCGGCGAACGGGCCTGGTGGTTCGGCGAGGTGATCGCCGCCGCACCGCTACGGCTCTGGCCCGAGAGCACCGGCCTGACACCCGAGCAGCTGCTCGCCCTGCGGGTCGGCGACAGCATCGACGAGACCAGCAGCAGCTGGGCCGACGACCTGCGCGAGGCCTGGGCGCGCGCCGCCGTCCGCCAGCACGACGCCGACTGGGCCCGGGCGCTGCTCGGCCCGGCACCCGCACCGCCCACCCGCGGCGCCGGACGGGCCCGCGCGCCCCGCGTCACCGGCGCCCCCGCCAAGCTGCTGGCCGTCCTTCCCGCCGAGGAACGGGCCGCCTGGACGGCCGCGTTCATCGAGGTGCACGGCCTGGGCGAGGCCTTCCAACTGCTCGGCGCCTGCGGCACACCGTGGACGCCGCCGCTGTCCACCGCCGTGGCGACGGCCCTGGCCCGCGCCGCCGGCTCCGGCGCGTACCCGTGGAGCCACAGCGGGGTGCTCGGGATGACGGAACGCGCGCTCGCCCCGGAGACGGCGGCCGCCGTGGAGGAGCTGGCCGCCGGGGCCGCGCCCGACTCCGCCTGGTCGGAGACCTTCGCCCGGCTGGCCGGGACGCTGCGCTTCCGGGCCGCGATGCTCGCCGAACTCGGCGCCTGACGCCCACTCCCGAAGCGACGGGACGGCGGAACGACGGGACGGGCCGGCCCCGCCGAAGCCTGGGGCCGGCCCGTCCCGCGCCGTCAACCTCAGCCGGCCGCCCGCAGGTTGGCCGCGACCCAGGCCACGACGTCCCGGGTGGACGTGCCCGGGGTGAAGATGTCCGCGACGCCCATCGCCTTGAGCTCGGCGATGTCGTCGTCCGGGATGATCCCGCCGCAGAAGACCTTGATGTCCGCCGCGTCGCGCTCCTTCAACAGCTCCAGCACCCGCGCGCACAGCGTCATGTGGGCACCGGAGAGGATCGACAGCCCGATGCCGTCCGCGTCCTCCTGGATCGCGGTGTCGACGACCTGCTCGGGCGTCTGGTGCAGCCCGGTGTAGATGACCTCCATACCGGCGTCGCGCAGGGCGCGCGCAATGACCTTGGCGCCACGGTCGTGACCGTCGAGCCCCGGCTTGGCGACCACCACACGGATCGGCCCCGACACACTCATGACTGCCTCCTGGACCTCGTCGTCCACCATCCGACCGGACCTCGCGGGCCACGGGTGCGGTTAACGGTCAATAACCAACCTGAGGGGAGGTTAGCGCCACCCGGCCCGGTTGGCCGCGCCACCTCCCAAGAGGAGGGCAAAGTCACAGCCCCCGGCCTTGCTACCAGTGGGTATACCCGTCCACCCGTCCACCGCACAGACCCCCGGCCGACCTCTTGACAACCGGAGGTTTTTCCGGGGCGTCGGCCTTGCGGATACAGTCTCGGCTGTTTTCTCCCTGCTTCCCCGGTACCGCTTCTCCCCGCCGCTTTTCCCCGCCGCTCCCCCTGCCGCTCCCCCTGCCCGACGACGCGCCCCAGGCCCACCGAGGAGGCAGCCCCCGATGGCTCCCGACGCAGCCGCCCGCCCGACCCGTGCGGAGCTGCGCCTCGCCGCCCGCGAGCAGTCCCGCGCCCAGCGCCGCGGCGCCGCCAAGGCTGCCACCAGAACCGCGCTGCTGCGGGTCGCGCTGCCGTCGGTGGCCGCGCTCGGGGTCGCCGCCGCGGCGGCCGTCACCGTACAGGGCGAGGCCGATCAGCACGCCCAGGCGGCCGGCCGGACGGCACGGTCGGCGGTCGACGCCCCGGGCACCCAGGACAGCCCGAACGGCCCGGACAACCCGGCCGACGGCGGCGCCGAGGCCGCCAAGGCGGCCGCCCGGCAGGCGGTCGCGGCCGGCGACCCGGCCCAGGCCTCCCGCGGTGACGCCCGCCGGCCGCTGGCCGGCGCCCAGCCCGCCGACGCCCAGGGCACCCGGGACGCGCAGCCGAGCGCCGAGCCCGTCAAGCCCAAGGTGGTCATGCCGGTCGCCCGGCACGGCCTCGGCGAGCTGTTCGGCGAGGCCGGCACCCACTGGGCCAACCGCCACACCGGCATCGACTTCCCGGTGGACGGCGGTTCCGAGGTGATGGCCGTCACCGACGGCACGATCCGCACGCAGTGGAACCCGTCGTACGGCTACATGACGGTGCTGAAGATGTCCGACGGCACCGAGGCCTGGTACTGCCACCTGCGGGCGTACAAGGTCCGCAAGGGGCCGGTGAAGCAGGGCGACGTCATCGCCTTCGTCGGCAGCAGCGGCAACAGCACCGGGCCGCACCTGCACTTCGAGATCCGCCCGGCCGGCAGCGGGCCGGTCGACCCGCTGCCGTGGTTCCTCTCGAACGGGCTCGACCCCCGCTAGGGCTAGGGCGCGCTAGAGCTTCTCCACCGGCGCGTAGCGCAGCAGCAGTTGCTTGCGGCCCTCCGAACCGAAGTCGACCGTGGCCTGCGCCCGGTCGCCGACGCCGGTGACGCCCACCACCGTGCCCAGCCCGAAGGTGTCGTGGGTGACCCGGTCCCCGACCGCGAGCGAGACGGCGTCCCGCTCCACGACCTGGCCCCCGCGCCGCGCCGACTGACCCCAGCCCGCCTTGGGCTTCGACGAGGCCGAGGAGCCCGAGGAACCCGACGAGGAGCGCGAACCGCCGCCCCCCGACGAGGACTTGCCCCAGGACGACCCCGAGGAGAAGCCGCGCGCGGCCGGCGCCTGCGCCGCCCCCGTCCGCTTCCACTCCACCAGGTCCTCCGGGATCTCCTCCAGGAACCGCGAGGCCGGGTTGTACGCGGGCTGCCCCCAGGCACTGCGCAGCACCGAGCGGGTCAGGTAGAGCCGCTGCCGCGCCCGGGTGAGCCCCACGTAGGCGAGCCGCCGCTCCTCCTCCAGCTCCTTGACCTGGTTGAGCGCCCGCATGTGCGGGAAGATCCCGTCCTCCATGCCGGTCAGGAAGACCACCGGGAACTCCAGGCCCTTGGCGGTGTGCAGGGTCATCATCGTGATGACGCCCCGGCCCTCCTCGTCGTCCGGGATCTGGTCGGAGTCGGCGACGAGCGCGACCCGCTCCAGGAAGTCGGGGAGCGAGCCGACCGGCGGGGTGCCCTCCTCGTCGGCGTCGGGCCGCTCGCCCGGGTCCTGCTCGTACTCCAGGGCGACGGAGGCGAGTTCCTGGAGGTTCTCCACCCGGGTCTCGTCCTGCGGGTCGGTGGAGGCCTGGAGTTCGGCCAGGTAGCCGGTCTCCTCCAGGACGGCCTCCAGCACCGCGGCCGGGCCCGCGCCCGACTCGACGACCTGCCGCAGCCCGGCCATCAGGACGTTGAACTTCTTCACCGCGTTGGCCGAGCGCGCGGCCATCCCGTACGCCTCGTCGACGCGCAGCAGCGCCTGAGCGAAGGAGATCCGCTCCCGCGCGGCCAGCGCGTCGACCATCGCCTCGGCCCGCTCGCCGATGCCGCGCTTGGGCACGTTGAGGATCCGGCGCAGCGGCACGGTGTCCTCCGGGTTGGAGAGCACCCGCAGGTACGCCAGGACGTCCCGAACCTCCTTGCGCTCGTAGAAGCGCACCCCGCCGACCACCTTGTACGGCAGGCCGACCCGGATGAACACCTCCTCGAACACGCGGGACTGGGCGTTCGTCCGGTAGAAGATCGCGACGTCACCGGGCTTGGCGTCGCCCGCGTCGGTGAGCCGGTCGATCTCGTCGGCGATGAACTGGGCCTCGCCGTGCTCGTCGTCCGCGACGTAGCCGACGACCTTCTCGCCGTGCTCGCCGGCCGTCCAGAGCTTCTTCTCGCGCCGGTTGGCGTTGCGCTCGATGACGGCGTTGGCGGCGCTCAGGATGGTCTGCGTGGAGCGGTAGTTCTGCTCCAGCAGGATCGTGGTCGCGTTCGGGTAGTCCTCCTCGAACTGGAGGATGTTGCGGATCGTCGCGCCTCGGAAGGCGTAGATCGACTGGTCCGCGTCACCGACGACGCACAGCTCGGCCGGCGGCACCTCGGACAGGCGCCCGGCGGCCGGGTTCACGAACTCCCCGTCCACGGTGCGCTTCGGCGCGGCCGCGACGGATCCGCCGCTCAGCTCGCGGACGAGCATGTACTGGGCGTGGTTGGTGTCCTGGTACTCGTCGACCAGGATGTGCCGGAACCGGCGCCGGTAGTGCTCCGCGACGTCGGGGAAGGCCTGGAGCAGGTTCACCGTCGTCATGATGATGTCGTCGAAGTCGAGCGCGTTGGCCTCGCGCAGGCGCCGCTGGTAGAGCGTGTACGCCTCGGCGAGCTTCTTCTCCATCGGGTTGGCGGCCTGGTCGGCGAAGGTCTCCTCGTCGATCAGCTCGTTCTTCAGGTTGCTGATCTTCGCGGTGAAGGACTTCGGCGGGAACTGCTTCGGGTCCAGGTCGAGGTCGCGGCAGACCAGCGACATCAGCCGCTGCGAGTCGGCCGAGTCGTAGATCGAGAAGCTGGAGGTGAAGCCCAGCACCTTGGACTCGCGGCGCAGGATCCGCACGCACGCGCTGTGGAAGGTGGACACCCACATCGCCCGGGCCCGCGGGCCGACCAGCGCCTCGACGCGCTCGCGCATCTCGCCGGCGGCCTTGTTGGTGAAGGTGATCGCCAGGATCTCGCCCGGCTGCACGCCGCGGGCGCCCAGCAGGTGGGCGATCCGGTGGGTCAGCACCCGGGTCTTGCCGGAGCCGGCGCCGGCCACGATGAGCAGCGGCGAGCCCGCGTGCAGCACCGCCTCGCGCTGCGGGTCGTTCATGCCCTCCAGCAACTGCGCCGGATCCACCACCGTGCGGGCGGCGCCGTTGCGGTACCAGGCGTCCCGCGCGGTCTCGGCGGCATGGTCGGTCTGGAACAGCCCCTCCGGGATGGCCTCCTCGTAGGCCTCGTACGGGGCGTCGTCCTCGTACGGCGGGGGCTCCTCGTCGAGGGGCACGGCGGGCTGCTTCGACCCGGCGGCGGGTGCCTCGAAACCGGGGAGCGGGAGGTCGTCAAAGAGGCTACTCATGGCACTCCGAGTCTATGGCCACCCACCGACAAGCCCGCCCGGCCCGGAGAAACCGGACCGGACGGGCTCGCGACCGGGGCGCGCGACCGGGGCTCAGACCAGACGGCGGGCGGTGGCCCAGCGGGTCAGTTCGTGCCGGTTGCTCAGCTGGAGCTTGCGCAGGACGGCGGAGACGTGGCTCTCGACCGTCTTCACCGAGATGAAGAGCTGCTTGGCGATCTCCTTGTACGCGTAGCCGCGCGCGATCAGCCGGAGCACCTCGCGCTCGCGCTGGGTGAGGCGGTCCAGGTCCTCGTCGACCGGCGGGGTGTCGGTGGCGGCGAAGGCGTCCAGGACGAAGCCGGCCAGCCGGGGCGAGAACACCGCGTCGCCGTCGGCGATCCGGAAGATCGCGTTGACCAGGTCGGTGCCGGTGATGGTCTTGGTGACGTAGCCGCGCGCGCCGCCGCGGATGACGCCGATCACGTCGTCGGCGGCGTCCGACACCGACAGGGCGAGGAACTTGACCCCGCCCTGCTCGCCCATCACGCCGGCCGAGCGGCGCAGCACCTCGACACCGCCGCCGCCGGGCAGGTGGACGTCGAGCAGCACCACGTCCGGCCGGGTCTCGGCGACGACCCGGACCGCCGACTCGACGTCGTCGGCCTCGCCGACCACGTCGATGCCGGTCGCCTCGGTGCGGCCGATCTCGGCCCGGACCCCGGTGCGGAACATCCGGTGGTCGTCCACCAGGACGACTCTCGCGGTGCGCTCCGGCGCTGCCTCAGTCATTCGTTCTCTCCATCTCCAGCTCGACCTCGGTCCCGCCGTCCGGCGCGGGCCGCACCCGTGCGGTGCCGCCGTTGCGCTTCATGCGGCCGATGATCGACTCCCGTACGCCCATCCGGTCCTCGGGCACCGTGTCGGGGTCGAAGCCGGGACCGTGGTCGCGGACGAACACCGACACCGTCTTCCCCTCCACCTCGGCGTAGACCTGGACCGGTCCCCCGCCACCGTACTTGGCCGCGTTGACGGTCGCCTCCCTCGCGGCCTGCATCTGGGCCGCGATCCGCTCGTCCATCGGACAGTCGCCGACGATCACGACCTCGACCGGGACGCCGTGCCGGTCCTCGACCTCGGCGACGACGGCGCGCAGGCTCTCCGCCATGGTGTCGGGCGCGGCCTCGGCGGCGGCCTCCGGGCGGTACAGCCACAGCCGCAGCTCGCGCTCCTGGGCCCGGGCCAGCCGCAGCACCTCCTTGGGGTCCTCGGCCCGGCGCTGGATCAGGGTCAGGGTGTGCAGCACCGAGTCGTGGACGTGCGCGGCGATCTCGGCCCGCTCCTGGGCGCGGATGCGCGCGGTGCGCTCGGCACCGAGGTCCTGCCACAGGCGCAGCCCGTACGGCCCGAGCAGCACCAGCACCCCGGCGAGCACCGCGAGCGACGCCTCGACCACCGAGCCGAGCGTCGAGCCGCTGCCCTGCATGACGAGGAAGGCGATGGTGCCGGCCACCACGAGCAGCACGCCGGCGCCGACCCGGGTGTAGGCGCCGCGCCGCTTGTCGCCCTCCTCCAGGCCGAACCAGCGCTGCCAGCGCGAGTCGTCGGCCTGCCGCCAGACCAGCGCGACGCCGACGCCGATCGCCAGCAGCGGCCAGGTGTACGGCTTGGCGGTCTGCAGGCCGAGCGCGTTGAGCAGGGCGGTGATGCCGATCACCATCATCACCAGGGCCGCGAGCTGGCCGAGGCCGCCCTGCCCGGTCTTGCCGCCCGCGCCGTCCTCCCCCTCCGCGGGGGCCGCGGCCGGCTCGCCCTGGAGGGCGTGCTGGAGCAGTTCGCGCAGCCGGCCGAGCCAGCCGCCGCGGCCCTTGCTCAGCGCGCCGCCCGGCTGCTGCCCCGACCCGGTCGGGACGAAGGTGCCGTTGACGTACACCCAGTGGGCGGCGCCGCGCTGCGCGGGCTCGCCGATGCCGATCGGCACCACGAACCAGAACGCCGCGTACAGCAGGGTGCCGATCCCCTGCGCGAAGAACAGCAGCACGAACGCGAGCCGCACCCACCGCACCGGGAGCCCGAGGTGCACCGAGAGCCCCTGCGCGACGCCGCCGAGCATCCGCCGCTGCGGGCTGCGGTAGAGCCGGCGGTACGGCGGCCGTCCGCCGTCGGGCGCGGTCGGGTCGGTGCCGCCCGCCGGCACGGCGTCGGGGGCGAGGGATCGGGGGTCGGAACCGGGTGCTGCCACGCCACCGATGGTTCCACGCCCGCGCACGCGGACGCATCAGGGTGTGCCCCTGACCCCTTCTCAGGGACAAGTCAGGGTCCGGGCAGGGCTCGCACCGGTTGGGCCGGCCCGGGGCAGCCGGGAGGATGGTGCCCATGACCGACGACCACCGCATCCAGGAGACCGGGCCCACCGCCCCGCCGGAACCGGACCGCCCCCCGCTGACCAGGACCGAGCACCACCGCGTGGTGGCAGGCGTCTGCGGCGGCCTCGGGCGGCACCTGGACATCGACCCGGTGGTCTTCCGGGTGGTCACCGTGGTGCTCTGCCTCTCCGGCGGCCTCGGGCTGTTCCTGTACGGCCTGGCCTGGCTGATCGTCCCCACCGAGCCGGTGCCGGACGGCCGGGGCGGCACCCGGCACGGGCGCACCGAACTCCAGCGGGTGCTCACCGGCCGGGTGGACGGCCAGTCGGTCGGCGCGGTGCTGCTGGCCGTGATCGGCACCGGGGTGTTCTTCTCCTCGATGGGCCAGGACGACCAGCTGTTCCCGCTGCTGCTGCTCGCCGGCCTGGTCTTCCTGGCGGTGCGCTACGACCCGGACCGCCGCCGCGGCCGGCGGCGCCGGCGCCGCGGCGGCCCGTACGACCGCCACTACCCCGACGGGGACCAGTACGGCCCGTACCCGTGGTCCGGGCCGGAGGACGACGAGGCCGCCCGCGCCCGGCACGCGGCCGAGCGCGCCGCCGGAACGGTGCCCGCCGACTCCCCCGCCCCGGGCCCGACCGGCTACCTGTGGGACCCGCGCCACCCCGAGCGCAACCCGTACGGCGCCGGCCCCACCCCGCCGTTCGGCACCCCGGTGCCGCCGGCCGGCGGCCCGGCCCAGCCCTGGTGGCAGCGCGCCGACCTGCCCGCAGGCGACCCGCTGCGCAAGGACGGCCCGCCCGGCCGGCCCCGGCCCGCCGCCGTCCGGCACCCCCGGGAGCGGTCCGCGCTCGGCTTCTTCGGCCTGCTGCTGGCGATCGGCGCGGGTGCCGCGGTCTGGTCCGTCTCGGCCGGCCACACCGACGCCACCGTGCTGAGCGCGACCGTACTGGCCACCGCGCTGCTGGTGATCGGCCTGACGCTGCTGCTCGGCGCGAAGTTCGGCCGGGCCCGCAAGCTCGCGGTGACGGGCCTGCTGCTCACCCTGGCGCTGGTCTTCGTCGGCCACTCCCCGAACTCCATGCGCAACGCCGTCGGCCAGCGCGACTTCACCGTCGTCACCTCGGCCGAGCTCCACCCCCGGTACTCCCTGGGGGCCGGCCAGCTCCGGCTGGACCTGAGCAGGCTCGACCCGGCCGGGAGCACCCTCACCAGCAAGGTCGAACTCGGCGCCGGCGAGCTGACCGTCATCCTGCCGCCGGACGTGACGGTGAACCTGGTGGCCCAGGTGGGCCTCGGCGACGTCTCCACCCCCGGTGAGCGCAACAACGGCACCGGCCGCCACACCTACCTGCTGTCACCCGGCAGCGGCCATCCGTCCAAGGGCACATTCGATCTCGAACTCGCGGTCGGGATCGGCAACATCAAGGTGGTCCAGCAGTGAGGAAGCACCGGCTCGACCTGTTCTCGCTGATCGCGGGGGCGCTGTTCAGCACGATCGCGGTGGTCTACCTGGTCGCGGCGCTCAACGACCAGGCGGTGAACGGCCGGGTCGTCATCCCGGTCACCTTCATCGTGCTCGGCCTCGGCGGCCTGGCCGGCGCGGTCGCGGCGGTCGCCCGGCGCGGCCGCACCGACCACCGGGACTGACCCCTGGAAACCGCCCTGGCCCGAGACCGGGCTCAGCTCCGCAGCGGCCCGAGGTTCAGCTTGTCGCCGTCCTGGGTGACGGTGTACTTCGGCAGCGGCTTGACCGCCGGCCCGTTGACCACCGCGCCGGTCGCGGCGTCGAACCGGGAACCGTGGCAGGGGCAGTACAGCTGGCCGTTCTTCGGGGCGTCGACCGCGCAGCCGGAGTGGGTGCACACCGCGGACAGGCCGCAGTACTGGCCCGCCTTGGGCTGCACGATGTAGACGGCGTCCCCGGTGGCCGGGTCCTTGACCTGGGCCGAGCCGCCGACCGGCACGCTCGCGGCGGCCACCGAGGGGGCCGGTCCGGACTGCGCCGGGGTGGTGGCCGGGGCCGCGGACTGCTGGGGCGCGGAGTGCTTGGCCCGGCCGAAGGTGCGGGTGAGCGAGCCGGTGAGCAGTCCGGCGCCGCCGATCGCGACGGCGGCGATCCCGCCGTCCACCAGCGCCCGGCGCCTGACGCGGTCCTCGCCCAGTCCGCGCCCCCGGTCCCGGCCGGCCCGCCGGGCGAGGTAGCCGTCCACCGACAGGTCCGGGGTGCCGGCCAGCAGCAGCGGCGTCCAGGCCATCAGGTAGCCGAGGTCGTTGCCCAGGTAGTAGGGCGAGACGCTCCAGCTGATGGACAGCCAGAGGCTGAGGTTGATCAGCGCGCCGCCGAGCGCCGCGACCCGGCCCCAGAGGCCGAGCAGGGTGCCGAGGCCGACCGCCAGCTCACCGAAGGCGACGGCGAGCGCGAACAGGGTGGGCGCGTCCAGGGCGGCGCCGAGCAGGAAGGAGATCGGGCTGCCGCCCCTGGCCGCCTGGGCCTGCGAGACGAACGACGCCGGGTCGGCCGCCCCGGCCAGGTAGTGCGCGTCGGACAGTTTGTCGAGGGCGGCGTACACGAAGGTGACGCCGAGGAAGAGCCGCAGCGGCAGCAGCGCGTACCGGGACGCGGACGCCCTCCACTGCGCCGCCCGGTCGGCCAGGCCGGCCGCTCCCCCCTCGCCCGCTTCCCCGTCACCCGCCACGGAGTTGCCAGCCTCCGACATCGCTCACACCTTCCCTCGCGGCCCGCCACTCCCTGACAGGTCCGGTCCGCATTCTGCCCGCTCCCGATCGCTTTCGGTGGGAGGTCCCCACCCGGGCGGCGACCGCCCCACCGCGAACGGCCGCGCCGCCGCTCCCTGGTACGGGAACGACGGCACGGCCGTTCAGCAGCGGCTCAGCGGCCGGCGGGAGGGGTCACTCCCACTCGATGGTGCCCGGCGGCTTGCTGGTGACGTCGACGACGACGCGGTTCACATCGCGGACCTCGTTGGTGATCCGGGTGGAGATCTTGGCCAGCACGTCGTACGGCAGGCGCGACCAGTCCGCGGTCATGGCGTCCTCGGACGAGACCGGGCGCAGCACGATCGGGTGACCATAGGTGCGGCCGTCGCCCTGCACGCCCACGCTGCGCACGTCGGCGAGCAGCACGACCGGGCACTGCCAGATCTCGCGGTCCAGGCCGGCCGCGGTCAGCTCCTCGCGGGCGATCGCGTCGGCGTCGCGGAGCAGGTCCAGCCGCTCCTGGGTGACCTCGCCGACGATCCGGATGCCCAGGCCCGGGCCCGGGAACGGCTGGCGCTGGACGATCTCCTCCGGCAGGCCGAGCTCCTGGCCGACCATCCGGACCTCGTCCTTGAACAGCTTGCGCAGCGGCTCGACCAGCTGGAACTGGAGGTCCTCGGGCAGGCCGCCGACGTTGTGGTGGGACTTGATGTTGGCGGTGCCGGTGCCGCCGCCGGACTCCACCACGTCCGGGTACAGGGTGCCCTGGACCAGGAAGTCGACCGACTCGCCGTGCTCGCCGGCCTCGGCGACGATCTCGGCCTGGGCCTGCTCGAAGACCCGGATGAACTCCCGGCCGATGATCTTGCGCTTCTCCTCGGGGTCGGTGACCCCCTTCAGCGCGTTCAGGAAGCGCTCCGCGGCGTCGACGACCTTCAGCTGCACGCCGGTGGCCGCGACGAAGTCCTTCTCGACCTGCTCGGTCTCGCCCTTGCGCATCAGGCCGTGGTCGACGTACACGCAGGTCAGCTTGGAGCCGATGGCCTTGTTGACCAGGGCCGCCGCGACCGCGGAGTCCACGCCGCCGGAGAGGCCGCAGATCGCGCGCTTCTCACCGACCTGGGCGCGGATCAGCGCGACCTGCTCCTCGACCACGCTGCCGGTGGTCCAGGTCGGGGCGATGCCGGCGCCGCGGTAGAGGAAGTGCTCCAGGATCTGCTGGCCGTGGTCGGAGTGCAGCACCTCGGGGTGGTACTGGACGCCGTAGAGGCGGGCCTCGTCGTTCTCGAAGGCCGCGACCGGGACCACCGCGGTGGACGCGGTGACGGTGAAGCCCTCCGGGGCGGCGGAGCAGGCGTCGCCGTGCGACATCCACACCGAGTGCTCCGCCGGAACGCCCTCGAACAGGGTGGAGCCGGTGCGGCTGACGGTCAGCGGGGTGCGGCCGTACTCGCGGGCGCCGGTGTTGTCGACCGTGCCACCGAGGGTCTTGGCCATCAGCTGGAAGCCGTAGCACATGCCGAAGACCGGGACCCCGGCCTCGAAGATCGCGCGGTCGAGCTGCGGCGCACCCTCTTCGTAGACCGACGACGGACCGCCGGAGAGGATGATCGCCTTCGGGTTCTTGGCGAGCATCTCGGCGACCGGCATGCTGCTCGGCACGATCTCGCTGTAGACCCGCGCCTCACGCACCCGACGGGCGATGAGCTGGGCGTACTGGGCGCCGAAGTCGACCACCAGGACGGTGTCGTTGTCCGGCGCGGACTGGACGGGAATTGCAGAGGACACAGACGGCCTTCCGGCAGCGGTACGAGAGGTGTCACACCGAACCGCTTCCCCGGCGGGGGCCGCGGCGGCGACGGGTGGGGGTGTCTGGACACCGATTCTACCGGGCTGTCCGGTTTCACTCGTCTGCCCGTCCAAACGACCGTGACCGGACGGGGCCGCCTTTCGTTGCTTCAGACGACCGTACGACCGCGCCGCGCCCGCCAGACGCGCCGCCTTCGCCCCGGCCAGGGGCGCCGCCGTACGGACTGCAGGACCACGCGTGGAGCTTCATCCCAGTCCACCGGCGCATGTGGCACCGCCGCCCCGGCCCCGCCGGGAGCGCGGTGCCGTGGGACCGTGCGCGGGTGCCGCGGCCGGACAGCAGGGGACAGCGACCCCGGCCGCGACTGGACCGAGAGGTGGGGCGGCCGGTCCCCGGGGACGCCCGGGCCGGTCGTCGCACCCCCCGCCGCGAGCCGGGCACACCCGGGCGCACACCCTTTCCCGTCCCGCGCCGCTACGCGCGTCCCCGTGCGCCGCAGCCACCCACACCGCTACGCACCGTGATCATCGACGCCTCGCGTCGACACCTGCCCGCAACCGCCCGACGGGGCGGAACGGGGCCCGCGCCCATGCCCGGCCCACACCGGGGAGTCGGCACCCGCACCAAATGCGCTGGGCCGAACTATGCCGAATCGGTTGCAGAGCAAGCCCTTCGTCCAGCACGATGCTGCGTGGAAGCGGTTCTCCCGGCGGCCGGCAGGCTCACCGCGGAGACCCCGACCGCTGCCGCCGCACTGGGCGACAGCCCCGTACGCCACCTCACGCTCCGTGAGCGAAGGCCCGGCGCAGACCTGCGCGCCGACCTGCCGCACCGCGAGCGTGCGCGCCCCGCGCCACCGGCCACCCACGCCGGCCCGCGACGGCGCGGTCCCTGAGCCGACCGACCCGACGGCGCCCCTCCCCCGGCGCCGTCACCCCCAGCACCGGCGCAGCCCTGACGCCGCGTGCTGAGCGACAAAGGGCCCCGTTCCCCCGCGGGGCCCTTTGCCCTGTCCGGGCCGCTCACGGCTGCCCGGCTCAGGACTGCCCGGCTCAGGGCTGCTTGCGCCAGACGCTCGGATCGACCGGCTCCTCGGTCGGCGCCCCGGGCGGAGGCACCAGCGGCACGTCGTCCGAGCCGACCACGTCGCCCACCCCCGCCCCGGAGGCGTACGGCTGCGGCTCCGGCCCGGCCTCGTACGGCGCCCCCGGCGACGGCACCGCACCGTACGGGGGCGCGCCGTAGGCGTCCTCGCGGGCCACCGCGCCCCGGCCGCGGACGGCCGCCAGCAGCGGCGGCACCAGCAGCGCGCCGATCGCCGCCCAGACCAGGTCGGCCACCAGCACGCTGGCGAAGCCCAGGTCGATCGAGGTGTCCCGGGACAGCGCGGTCCGGTTCGCGAAGGTGTCCCACCCCGCGACCGCCGAGGGCGTCGAGGTCGTCATCAGCGCGCCGCCCACCGCCATCAGCGCGGTGAGCGCCACGGCGTGGACGGCCGCCAGCCGGAGCCGGTCGGCCGCGTCCAGCCGCCGCCGGTACGCCGACCAGCCGAGGACGCCCGCCGTGGCGAGGGCCAGCAGGCCGGTCCAGCGCCAGTCGGCGGTCTGGCCGTGCAGGTCGAAGAAGGAGAGCTCCATGCTGTCGGGGGTGTCCTGCCAGGCGCCGCCGATCGCGACCGCGGCGTCGCTCGCCCCGCCGCTCGCCCCGCTGAACGCCTGCAAGGTCGCCCCCGAGCCCAGGCCGAGCAGGCCCAGGCCGAGGTTGGGCAGGAAGGCCGCCGAGACCGGGGTCTGCCAGCCCTCGTCGCTGTTGACGGCGACCAGCACGAAGCCCGTCACCGAGGCCAGGCCCAGTGACAGTGCCAGCGCGCGACCGGCCGTGAGCGCGGCGACCGCCCAGCCGCGCACCGCCCGGCTGCGCCAGGCGGCCCAGCGCAGCGCGTCGGTGCCGTGGACGGCGAAGGCCGTCAGCGCGGCGAGCAGGGCGGTCCAGCCGACCGCCTCCGGCCAGCCGGAGTCCACGGTGTACGTCACCCCGAGGGCGCGGCCGACGAGGCCGGTGCGCTGCGGCTCCCAGGACGCCCCGCCGGCCAACCCGAGCAGCGCGGTCACCGCCGCCAGGACCACCGCGGTGCGCAGCGCCTCGCCCGCGGCCTGGGCCCGGGTGAGCTGGAGGCCGGCGGCCCGGCGGCGGCGCGCCGCGGTCCGCAGGCCGAGCCAGAGCGCCAGCGCCCACAGCACGGTGACCGTCAGCGGCACCGCCCGGAGCAGCGCGTCCATGCCCTGCGCGTCGCCGCGTCGCAGCGCGCTGGTGTACCCGAGCTTGAACGGCGCGCCGAGCGCGCTCAACGCCATCGACAGGGCGGCGCCGAAGCGCTCGCCGAACCCGGGCGCCCGGACCAGGTAGGCGTACCGGTAGTCGCTCGGGACCGCCACGATCAGCGCCGCCAGCAGCAGCACGGCGGTCGGGGCGGCGGCGACCAGGAGCGCCGGGCGCCAGTCCGCGCCGAGCAGCCGGCTCAGCACGGACGGCCGACCGGCCCGCGGGTCGTGCGGCCGCCCGGCGCCCCAACTGCCCAGCGTGGGCGGCCCGGCGGGCTGCGGGTGGCCCGGGCCGTACCCGGGCGGCGGACCGTAGCCGGGCGGCGGACCGTAGCCGGGCGGCGGAGGCGGGTACCCGGGCGCGGCGGACGGCGGACCGTACGCCGGCGGAGGCGGTACGGCGGGCGGAACGGCAGGCGGTACGACGGGAGGTACCGCGGGCATGGCGGCCGTCGGCGGGGGCGGCGTCAGCGGCCGCCCGCACGAGACGCACGCGGACGCCCCTTCCACCGATGCCGCGCCGCACGATGCGCAGATGGCCATGGACCGGTTTCCCCCCGCTCGACGAGTTCCTGGTCCCCCAGAAAGCCCGTTTATCCCATCGGATCCGAACGCATGTCAACCGGGTACCGAGCCGGGCGGGTTGGCCCGTCCAGGCCTGCTCAGCCCCGCTTCTTCGGGACCTCCGGGACGGGCAGCAGCGGAAGCCGGAGCGCGCCGAACGCGTCCTGCGGGACGGCCGGCCGGGCCGGCGCCACCGGGGCGACCCGCCGGTAGGCCTCGTCCTGGGCCGGGCGGCGGTCCGCCTCGCCCTTGTTGGGCCACATCGACATGGCGCGCTCGGCCTGCGCGGTGATGGTCAGCGAGGGGTTCACCCCGAGGTTGGCGGAGACGGCCGCGCCGTCGACCACGCTGATCCCCGGGTGGCCGTAGAGCCGGTGGTAGGGGTCGACCACGCCGGTCTCGGGGGCGTCGCCGATCGGGCAGCCGCCGAGGAAGTGGGCGGTCATCGGGATGTCGAAGATCTCGCCGGCGCTGCTGCCCGCGAAGCCGTTGATCTGCTCGGCCAGCGCCTGGGCGCCCTGCTCGGCGGCCGGGATCCAGGTCGGGTTGGGGGCGCCGTGGCCCTGGGCGGAGGTGAGCCGGCTCTTGCCGAGCAGGTCCTTCTTCAGCGAGACGGTGATCGAGTTGTCCAGCGACTGCATCACCAGGCCGATGATCGTCTTCTCGGACCAGCGGTGCTGGTTCATCGAGCGGGCGAAGGTCACCGGGTGGCGCACCGACCCGCCCAGGTAGCGCAGCCAGCGCGGGGCCCGTCCGCCGCCCTTGACCTGGGCTATCGACAGCGCGCCCATCGCGTTGGAGCCCTTGCCGTAGCGGACCGGCTCGATGTGGGTGCTGGCGTCCGGGTGGATCGAGGAGGTGATCGCCACGCCCTTGGTGAAGTCCACCCGGCTGCCGTAGCGCCGGTCGGTGGTCTGCGCGCCCACCAGCGCCTCGGAGTTGGTGCGGGTCAGCTCGCCGAGCCGGGCGGAGATCCGGGGCAGGTGCCCCCCGTCACGCATCCGGTGCAGCAGCGACTGGGTGCCGTACGTCCCGGCCGCGACCACCACCCGGGCGGCGGTGATGGTCCGCGCGCCCGCCTTCACCCGGTCGGTGCGGGAGCGGGAGTCGGTCCGGCGCACGTCCACCGCGTAGCCGCGGCTCCCGTCGGCGCCGGGGAGCTCCCGAATCCGCGCCACCGTGGTGAGCGGGTGGATCTCGGCACCGCCCCGCTCGGCCAGGTGCAGGTAGTTCTCGGTGAGCATGTTCTTGGCCCCGTGCCGGCAGCCGGTCATGCACTCACCGCACTCCACGCAGGCCTTGCGGGCCGGCCCGGCACCGCCGAAGTACGGGTCGGCGACCTCGTCCCCGGGCGCCGCCTCGGCCCTGCCGCCGCCGTCCTGGCCGTCCCCGAAGAAGACCCCGACCGGCGCCATGTGGAAGGTGTCGCCCACCCCCATCTGCTCGGCGGCGGCCTTGAGGTGCACGTCGGAGGGGGTGACGGTCGGGTTGAGCCGGACCCCGAGCATCCGCTGCGCCTGGTCGTAGAACGGCGCCAACTCCTCCTGCCAGTCGGTGATGTGGCGCCACTGGCGGTCCTCGAAGAAGGCCTTCGGCGGCACGTACAGGGTGTTGGCGTAGTTCAGCGAGCCGCCGCCGACCCCGGCGCCGGCCAGGATCAGCACGTTGGCCAGCAGGTGGATCCGCTGGATGCCGTAGAGGCCGAGCTTCGGCGCCCACAGGTAGTTCGGCAGGTCCCAGGAGTTCCTGGGCAGTTCGTCCCGCTCGAAGCGCCGGCCGGCCTCCAGGACGGCGACCCGGTAGCCCTTCTCGGTCAGCCGCAGCGCGGCGACCGAACCACCGAAGCCGGAGCCGACCACGACCACGTCGTAGTCGAACTCCGCCGCACCGCCGGACTCCACCATCTGCCACTGCTCCTTCGGGACGCGAACCTGACTGCGGGACGGGCGAACCTGACTGCGGGACGGAACCCGACCGCGGGACAGCCGGATCGGACGGGCCGGGACGGCTACTTGAACCGCAGCGCCTTCAGCACCCGCAGCCCGCCGGTCATCACCGCGGCGAACTGCCGGTCGTCCAGCCCGAACGAGGGCGCGATCGGCATCAGCCGCTGGGTCGCGACGGTCTGCGCCTCGGTGAAGCGCAGGATGCCCTCGGCGCCGTGGCGGCGGCCGAGCCCGGAGTCGCCCATGCCGCCCATCGGCGAGCCGATCGAGCCGTACGCGGCCGCGTAGGCTTCGTTGACGTTGACCGTGCCGGTGCGCAGCCGGGCCCCGACCGCCCGGCCGCGCCGGGTGTCCCTGGTCCAGACGCTGGAGTTCAGGCCGTACGGCGTGGAGTTGGCGGCGGCCACCGCCTCGTCGTCGGTGTCGAAGCGGTAGACGGAGACGACCGGGCCGAAGGTCTCCTCGCCGCAGACCGCCATGTCCGGGGTCACCCCGTCGAGGATGGTCGGCTCGAAGAAGTACGGGCCGAGGTCGGGCCGGGCCCGGCCGCCGGCCAGCACGGTGGCGCCCGCCTTGACCGCCTCCTCCACGTGCCGGGTGGTGGTCTCCAGCTGGCGGACGGAGACCAGCGAGCCCATGTCGGCGCCGTAGGCGAGGCCGCCGCCGAGGCGCAGCGCCCGGGTGCGGGCGGCGAAGCGCTCCAGGAAGTCGTCGGCCACCGAGCGGTGCACCAGCAGCCGCTCGATCGAGATGCACAGCTGCCCGGCGGAGGAGAAGCAGGCCCGCACGGCGCCCGCGGCGGCCCGGTCGAGGTCGGCGTCGGAGAGGACCAGCATGGCGTTCTTGCCGCCGAGTTCGAGCGAGGCGCCGACCAGCCGGGCGGCGGCGCGCTGGGCGACCTCCCGGCCGGTGCGGGTGGAGCCGGTGAACGAGACGTAGTCGGCGTGCTCCACCACGGCGGGGCCGATCACCGGGCCGTCGCCGATCACGACCTGCCACAGGTCGGCGGGCAGCCCGGCCTCGATCAGCAGCTCGCGGGCCCACAGCGCGGTCAGCGCGGTCTGCGTGTCCGGCTTGTTGACCACGGCGTTGCCGGCCGCGAAGGCGGGCAGGACGTCGCCGACGGACAGCTCCAGCGGGTAGTTCCAGGGCGAGATGTGGCCGATCACGCCCTTGGGCCGACGGGCCTCGACCGCGTGGGTGAGCACCGGCAGCGCCCCGCCGCGCCGCTTGTCCCGGAGGTAGCCGTGCGCGGCCCGCCCGTAGTGCCGGGCGGCCATGGCGGCGGCCAGCACCTCCTCGAAGGCGTGCAGCCGGGCCTTGCCGGTCTCGGCCTGGACGAGGTCCAGCACTTCGTCCTGCCGCTTGAGCAGCAGGTCGTGGAAGCGCAGCAGGACGGCCGCGCGGCGGCGCACCGGCAGCGCGGCCCAGGCCGTCTGGGCGCGGCGGGCCAGCTCGAAGGCGACCTCGACGTCGGCCGGGGTGGACTGCGGCAGGCTCGCCAGCCGCTCGCCGGTCAGCGGGGCGACGGTCTCCACCAGGCTGGGCTCGCCGGTGGCGGTGACGCCGGCGGCCAGCCGGGCGACCAGGGACGGCGGGACGGCCGCCGCGACGGTCCGGCCCCCGCCGGGGGCGGGCGGGTTCCCGGTCGCGGGGTGTTCGGTGGCCGCTGCGCCTGCTGTGAGGTCCGACATACGGCGCAGCCTAGGCGCTCGGCGGCCGGTCCGGTACCCGTCGGTAACAAGAATCTGCCGCGGCCGGGTGGAGCGGGCACCCCCCGGTCAGCGGGTCGGCGCGAAGTAGTGCAGCACCGCGTTGAAGCGCTGCTCCGCCTCGTTCCACTCGTTGCCCCGGTCCGGGCTGGACGAGTAGATCGCGTAGCTGGTGCCGTCGTCGTCGATGAACTCGGCCTCGACCGCCCGGCGCCGGCCGCCCTCCTTGGCGAGGTAGCTGAACTCCCAGACGGCCGCCTCGTGGCCGTTCACCGCGACGCCGGTCATCTTGTGCTGCTTGTAGTCCTTCAGGTTCTTGGAGACGGTGGCCTCCATCTGCCGCAGGTGGTCCAGCGGCTTGACCGACTGGCCGACGGTGACCGCGAACTGCAGGTAGTGCACCTTGTTGTCGGGGCTGTAGTAGACCTGGTTGTCGGGCGTGGCGCTGCGCTGCCAGGCCGGGCTGCCCGAGGGAAGCGGGAAGCGGAAGCCGGCCGGGTCGTCGACCCAGTGGTAGCCGCTGGGCGCCGCCGGCCCCGGGCTGGCGTCACCGCTGGGGTCCGGGCTGGTGGAGGCGGTCGGTACGGGCTCGTCGACCGTGGAGGCGGCGGCGTGCCCGGTGGTGGTGTTCCGGGTGGCGAGGAAGGTCGCGCCGGCCGCCAGCAGGCCGACGGCCACCGCGATCACGACGATCTTCAGGGTGCTGCGGCGCTTGGCCGGCCCGCGCGCGGGCGTGACGGGGTGCGCCACCGGCGCGACCTCGGCGGTGAGCGCCCCCGCCTCGTCGGCCACGCCCCCGGTGGTGTCCGGAACGGCCGCCGGGCGCACCCCGGTCGGCTCCTCGGCCTCCTCCACCGTCGTCCCCGGCGCGGCCACCTCCGCGTGGTCCTCCTCCGTCGCCGGGCGCTCGCTGCGGTCCACCAGCGGCACCGACCGGGTGGGCGAGCGCAGCGGCGCCACCGACTTCAGGCCGATGGTGTGCCCGGCCTTCACCTCGTCCAGCATCCGGGCGGCCTCGTCCGCGTTCGGTCGCTCGGCCGGGTCCTTGGCCATCAGCGCGGCCAGGACCGGGCCCAGCGGCCCGGCCCGGAGCGGCTCCGGCAGCGGCTCGCCCACCACGGCGGCCAGCGTGGTGATCGGCGAGGTCCGGCGGAACGGCGACTGGCCCTCCACCGCGGCGTACAGCGTCGCCCCGAGGCCCCACAGGTCGGAGGCCGGCCCGGGCCGCTCGCCCTGGGCGAGCTCCGGCGCCAGGTAGTCCGGCGAGCCGACCAGGTCGCCCGGCCGGGTCAGTTCGGCCGAACCCTCGTACGTCGCGATGCCGAAGTCCAGCAGCACCACCCGCCCGGTGCCGCGCTCCAGCAGCACGTTGGCCGGCTTCACGTCGCGGTGCAGGACGCCGAGTTGGTGGCCGCGGTGCAGTGCGGCGAGCACCTGGCTGCCGACCTCGGCGACAGCGCGCGGCTGCAGGGTGCCGTCCTGGCTGATCACGTCGGCCAGCGAGCGGCCGTCCACCAGCTCCATGACGATCCACGGCCGGCCGTCCTGCTCCAGCACGTCGTGCACCGTGATCACGCCGGGGTGCTTGATCCGGGCGGCCGCGCTGGCCTCCCGCTTCATCCGGGCGTGCAGGATCTGCAGCTCGTCCTCGGGCAGGTGGTTGACGGTCAGTTCCTTGACCGCGACCTCGCGGTTCAGCATCCGGTCCCAGGCCCGCCAGACGGTCCCCATCCCACCGCGGCCGAGCCGGTCGCCCAGCTCGTACCGCCCGGCCAGCAGCCGCTCCGTCTCGGCCGTCTCCGGCCGGTCCTGCACGCCCATCGGCGACCACTCCCCCTCACATCCGTCTGCCGTCACAGCGACGGAGGGCCTGGTGCAGACCACTGTTCGAACAAATCCCACGCACACATTAGGCGCACCTTGCCAGCCCCGGTAATCACGCTCACCCGTCGGACCGACGGCCCGGGGCGCTGCGGGGCCGTCAGCCTGCGAACAGCACCACCGCGGTCACTCCCAGCACCAGCAGCAGGAACACGCCCCCGACCAGCAGCGGGCCGAGCAGCGCCGGAGGTATCCGCGGCGGCCTCGCCTCGTCCGGCCGCCCGGCGCCCACCCCGGCGCCCACCTCGACGTTCGCGCCCACGACGGCCTCCGGCCGCCCCCGTCCACCACCCCGCCCGCGTCGGCGCCGCACCAGCGGGGCCTCCGGTCTCAGCACCAGCGCCCGCGCCGTCTCCTCGACCGGCTCCGGCGCGCCCGCCAGCAGCGCCGCCAGCTCCCGGCGGACCTCCTCGGCGGTCGGCCGCAGCGAGGGGTCGGGCTGCAGCAGCCGCTCGACCAGTGGCGCCAGCGGCCCGCAGACCGCTGCGGGCTCCCGCCGCCCCTCCCGGACCGCCGACACCAGCTCCGGCACGCCGCCGTCCGGGAACGGCGAGCGGCCGGTGACCAGCCGCTGCACCAGCACCCCGAGCGCCCAGCAGTCGCCCGTCGGGCCGCCGTCCAGCGGCCAGCGCTCCGCCACCGGGCCGACCAGGGTGGCCCGCACGTCGTACCGGTGGCGCCCGCCCGGGCCGCCGAGGTCCTCGGCCAGCGCCTCCTGCGCCACTCCGGACAGCAGCCCGCCGAGCATCGCCGCGCCGTCCTCGCAGACCAGCACGGACTCGGGGGTCAGGTTCCCGTGGACGAGCCCGTCCTCGTGCAGCGCCCGCAGCGCGCCGGCCAGGTCCGCCGCCAGTTCGGCCGCCCGGTAGGGCGGCACCGGTCCGGCCGCCACCAGGTCCGCCAGCGTCATGGCGCCCGACCGCTCCTCCACCGTCCACAGCAGTTCGCCCTCGACGAAGGCGCCGAGCCCGCGCAGCAGCCGGGGGTGCCCGGTCGGCGCGGACGAGCCGACCGCCGCCACCCGGCGGACCAGTCGGTCGGCGTGCGCGGGCACCTCGCCTCCCAGGTCCTGACCGGTGGTCAGCAGTGCCGGCAGCTCCAGGGCGCGCAGCAGCACGGACTCCCCGGTGCGGTCGTCCACCGCCAGGGCCCGCAGGAGTTCGGGACGGTCCGTCAGCCGGTACCGCCCCGCCAGCAACTGCCCCGGGCCGCCTCGCATGCCAGTTCCTCTCGCTCACCGAGCAGCCTACTGAGCGGCTCCTTTACGCTCGGTCCCATGGACTGGACCGATCTGATCGACACCGCCTTCAAGGTGGCGGGAAACAACAGCCAAGCCCATCAGGCCGAGGCCGTGCGCACCGTGGAGGCGGCCGTCATCGACGGCGAGAATCCGGTCGCCTCGACGGCCGGGCGCCATCCCGACCACTTCCGCAAGGGCGTGCTCGTCCTCACCACCCACCGACTGCTCTTCCTCAAGGACGGTAAACCGCCGGTCCCGGTTCCGCTTACGGCGGTCACGGACGCGGTCGTGGCCCGGACCAAACTCAACGGCGACGTGCTCACCGTCGTCGCGCTGACCGGCTCCCACCGGTTCGAGGACGTGGGCAAGGCCGACGTCTTCGCCGAGCAGCTCCGGGAGGCCGCCCGGCTCGCCCGCAAAGCCGCGTCGGCCGCCGACCCGGCGGCCGACACCACCCCCGCCGACCTCAGCGCGGGCGACCAACTCCTCGGCCAGCTGGAGCGGTTGGCCGCCCTACACACCTCCGGCGCGCTCACCGACGAGGAGTTCACCCGGGCCAAGGCCCGCCTGATCGGCTAGGTCTCCGGCCGAGGTCAGGACCTACGGCGCGGGCTGGAAGGTGGCGAAGGCCGTGTCCCTGGCCTGGGAGTTGGCCGGGGCGCTCCAGTCCGCGTCCGGGGTGATCCAGTAGATCGCGTAGCCGTACTTGGCCGGGTTCCCGGTCACGAAGCCCCGGTTGAGCGAGTGCGTGCGCGGCGTGCCGCTGATCCACTCCCAGTCGGCCGCGTTGCTCCACTGCCGGTAGTTGACCGCGGCCAGGTTGACCCGCTGGTAGTTGGTGACCTTCGACCGCAGGCCCGGCTCGGACTCCTGCCAGTCGGCGACGGCGCTGGGGCCGGGAGTGGTGGTCCACTCGATGGTCAGGGTGCTGCCGTTGCCCTTGAAGATCCGGCGGACGCCCTCCGAACCGGCCGGCTGGAGCCAGTCCGGCAGGACGACCGAGAAGCCGGTCGGGTCCTTGTACTCGTGGTACCCGGCCGGCACGGCGGCCGCCGGCGGGGTCGGGGACGAGGGCGCGGGGGTGGTGGCGGGCGAGCCCGCGGCCGGCGGGTTCGCCGCCGAGGGGCCGGGCGTGTCGGCCGGCTTGTCGGGGGCCGGTGTGTCGGTGGCCGGCTTCTCCGGGGCGGGCTTGTCGGTGCCCGGCTCCGGCTCCACGGGCGGAACGGACGCGGCCTGGGTCCCGCTCGGCCCGGCCTCGGGGCCGGTCGAGACCGACGAGGTGGTGCCCGCGCCGTTCGCCGAGGCGTCGTCCCCGTTGCCGACGGCCTGGAGCACCGCGACCACCCCGGCGATCAGCAGCAGGACCAGCACCACGGTGACGACGGCCAGCCGCCGCCGTCCGTTGCGCGGGTCGGCACCGGCCGCCTGCGTGGCGCCCAGGGTCCACTCGCTGGTCACCGGCCGGATCGGATCGGCCGCCGGAGCCGAACCCGGCGTCGGGCCCGACGCCGCCTCCGAGGACGGCGAAGCGGGCTCGGACGCCGGCTCCGCGACGGGCTCCGCCGGGGCGGCGGGCTTCTCGTCCTTGGCCCGGCTGCCCACCCGGACCGTCCCCAGCAGCCCGCCGATGGACCGCTTGCGGCCCTCCTCGGCCTCGGCCGGGGCCTCCTCCGGCTCCGCCGCGGCGGCGACCGGCCGCTCGACCGGCAGCGCGTGCACGGTGGTCGACTCGGCCTTCGAGGTGGCCTCCGCGACGACCCGCTTCAGCATCGACCGGGTCTGCGAGGCGTCCAGCCGCTCGGCCGGGTCCTTGGCGAGCAGCCCCTCGATCACCGGCCGCAGCGCCCCGGCGTTCACCGGGGCGGTCAGCTCCTCGGTCATCACCGCGGTCAGGGTGGCCAGCGCCGAGCCCCGGTCGTACGGCGGCCGGCCCTCGACCATCGCGTACAGCGTGCCGCCCAGCGACCACAGGTCGGCCGGCGGCCCGGGCTTCTGCCCGCGGGCCCGCTCCGGGGATATGTACGAGGGCGCGCCGACCAGCATGCCGGTGGAGGTGACCGAGGCGTCGCCCTCCACGCTGGCGATGCCGAAGTCGGTGAGCACGACCCGGCCGTCGTCGCCGATCAGCACGTTGGACGGCTTGACGTCCCGGTGCAGGATGCCCAGCGCGTGCGCGGCGCTCAGCACGCCGAGCACGTCGAGCGCGATCTCGGCGGCCCGGGCGGGGGCCAGCGGCCCGTCCTCCCGGACGACGTCGGCCAGCGAGCGGGACTCGACCAGCTCCATGACGATCCACGGCCGGTCGTCCTCGTCGACCACGTCGAAGACGGTGACCGCCGAGTTGTGCCGGATCCGTGCGGTGGCCTTGGCCTCGCGCAGCGTCCGGACGATCAGCCGGTGCTTCTCCTCCTCCTCGACGCTGGCGTTCATCCGCAGTTCCTTGACCGCGACGGTCCGCCCCAGCATCTCGTCCTCGGCGCGCCAGACGGTGCCCATGCCGCCGCGCCCGAGCACGCCGTTCAGCCGGTAGCGGCCGGCCAGGAGGCGGCCGGTGGAACCCTGCGCCTGGGTCATTCGGAACGTTCCCCCATGTGCTGCTGGCGGTCGTGGTGACGGCGTGTCGGCCCGGCCTCAGGCCCGAACGCCCAAGTCTCCATCATCCCCTGTCCCCGGGGGCCGGGACCACCCGGCCCCCGCACCCGATCCGGGGCGGTCCGGATCGGGCTCGGCGCTCCGTGCCCGATCTGTGATCGAAAACTCGCCAAGATCCGGCCGGGGCGCTGCTACCGTTCGGCAGTTCATCGTCTTTCCGGGGGGATCCGACGCCCATGACCGCACCCGCACCGGGCACTGACGGCCAGTCGGGCCGGCCGCGCACCGCCCAGCACTACTCGGTCACACCCACCCTGGATTCCCCCGAGGGCTACGTCGCGCCCGGTATGCCCGGTGTCCCGGTGGCCGGATACGTCCCCGCCGTCCGCTCCCACCGGACGGGCCCGCGCCGCCGCACCACCCTGGCGGTCGTCCTCGCCGTCCTCGCCATGCTGCTCGGCGGCCTGGCCTACGGCTGCGCGCCGGCCCGGGCCGCGGACAGCCTCGGCTGGATGGCCATCGCCCTCGCCGCCCTGGTCGCCTTACCGCTCGGCCGGCTCGGCGGCCGCAGCCGGGTGCTACCGCTGCTCGGCGCGCTGCTCGCGGCCTGCGCGCTGCTGCTCGGCCAGCTGACCGGCCAGCTCCGCCGGGTGCACGCGGCCGGCCCCGGCCCGCGCGGCCTGCCGCACGACGCCCTGGCGCACTGGCGCGCCGAGCTGCGCGCGCTCGACCTCGCCTTCTACGGCATCGCCCTGGTCGGCGGCTTCCTCCTCACCCGCCGCACCGCCAACCGCGGCTGACTCCGGCCCGGACAGCCCGAGGCCCCCGCCGGCGGAACCGACGGGGGCCTTCACCAGGACGCGTCTCAGCGGTGGTTGAGAGCCGGGTTGACGGTCACCTCGACCCGCTGGAACTCCTTGAGCTCGGTGTAGCCGGTGGTGGCCATCGCGCGGCGCAGCGCACCGAACAGGTTCATGGTGCCGTCGGGGGTGTGCGAGGGGCCGGTCAGGATCTCCTCGGTGGTGCCGACCGTGCCGAGGTCCACCCGCTTGCCGCGCGGCAGCTCCTCGTGGACGGCCTCCATGCCCCAGTGGAAGCCCTTGCCGGGCGCGTCGGTGGCGCGGGCCAGCGCGGCACCGATCATCACCGCGTCGGCGCCGCAGGCGACGGCCTTCGGGATGTCGCCGCTGTAGCCGACGCCGCCGTCCGCGATCACGTGCACGTAGCGGCCGCCGGACTCGTCCATGTAGTCCCGGCGGGCGGCGGCCACGTCGGCGACGGCGGTGGCCATCGGCACCTGGATGCCGAGGACGCCCCGGGTGGTGTGGGCGGCGCCGCCGCCGAAGCCGACCAGCACGCCGGCCGCGCCGGTGCGCATCAGGTGCAGGGCCGCGGTGTACGTGGCGCAGCCGCCGACGATCACCGGGACGTCCAGCTCGTAGATGAACTGCTTGAGGTTGAGCGGCTCGGCGCCGCTGGACACGTGCTCGGCCGAGACGGTGGTGCCGCGGATGACGAAGACGTCGACGCCGGCGTCCACGACGGCCTTGGAGAACTCGGCGGTGCGCTGCGGCGAGAGCGCGGCGGCGGTGACCACGCCGGAGTCGCGGACCTCCTGGATCCGCTGCTTGATCAGCTCGGCGCGGATCGGCGCGGCGTAGATCTCCTGGAGGCGGCGGGTCGCGGCGGCCTCGTCGGTGATCGTGGCGATCTCGTCGAGCAGCGGCTGCGGGTCCTCGTAGCGGGTCCAGAGGCCTTCCAGGTTCAGCACGCCGAGGCCGCCGAGGCGGCCGATGGCGATGGCCTGCTGCGGCGAGACCACGCTGTCCATCGGGGCGGCCAGGAACGGCAGCTCGAAGCGGTAGGCGTCGATCTGCCAGGCGATCGAGACCTCCTTCGGGTCCCGGGTACGGCGGCTGGGGACGACGGCGATGTCGTCGAAGGAGTACGCCCGTCGGCCGCGCTTGCCTCGCCCGATCTCGATCTCAGTCACTTCGAGCCCTTCTGGTTTGTTGCTCATGCCCGCCGGGTCACCCCGGCCGCCCCCAGTATCCCGCACCCCGGTTGCCTCGCGCGCTCGCCTCCGGGGCGCGGGGTCCGCTCCGGAGGCCCGCCCCCGCTCCCGGGCGCGCCGAAGGGCCCGTCGCCGCGGCGACGGGCCCTCGGTGTCCGCGGACTCAGCGGTTGGAGTAGTTCGGCGCCTCGACGGTCATCTGGATGTCGTGCGGGTGGCTCTCCTTGAGGCCCGCCGAGGTGATCCGGACGAAGCGGCCCTTGCTCTCCATCTCGGCGATGGTGGCGGCGCCGACGTAGCCCATGGTCTGGCGCAGGCCGCCGACCAGCTGGTGCAGCACGGCCGAGAGCGGGCCGCGGTAGGGCACCTGGCCCTCGATGCCCTCGGGGACGAGCTTGTCGTCCGAGGCCACCTCGGCCTGGAAGTAGCGGTCCTTGGAGTACGAGCGGCCCTGGCCGCGGGACTGCATCGCGCCCAGCGAGCCCATGCCGCGGTAGGACTTGAACTGCTTGCCGTTGATGAACATCAGCTCACCCGGGGACTCCTCGCAGCCGGCCAGCAGCGAGCCCAGCATCACGGTGTCGGCGCCGGCGGCCAGCGCCTTGCCGATGTCGCCGGAGTACTGCAGGCCGCCGTCGCCGATGACCGGCACGCCGGCCGCCTGACAGGCCACCGCGGCCTCGTAGATGGCGGTGATCTGCGGGACGCCGATGCCGGCGACCACGCGGGTGGTGCAGATGGAGCCGGGGCCGACGCCGACCTTGACGCCGTCCACGCCGGCGTCGATCAGCGCCTGGGCGCCGTCACGGGTGGCCACGTTGCCGCCGACCACGTCGATCCCGACGGCCGACTTGATCTTGCCGATCCAGGCCAGCGCGTTGTGGCTGTGGCCGTGCGAGGTGTCCACGACCAGGAAGTCCGCGCCGGCCTCGACCAGGGCCTGGGCCCGGTCGAACGCCTCGGCGCTGGCACCGACGGCGGCACCGACCAGCAGACGGCCCTCGGCGTCCTTGGCGGCGTTCGGGTACTGCTCGGCCTTGACGAAGTCCTTGACGGTGATCAGGCCCTTGATCCGGCCCTCGTCGTCGACCAGCGGCAGCTTCTCGATCTTGTGGCGGCGCAGCAGCGCCATCGCGTCCACCCCGGAGATGCCGACCTTGCCGGTGATCAGCGGCATCGGGGTCATGATCTCGCGGACCTGGCGGCTGCGGTCCGACTCGAAGGCCATGTCCCGGTTGGTGACGATGCCGAGGAGCTTGCCGGCCTCGTCCGCGATCGGCACGCCGGAGATGCGGAACTTGGCGCACAGCGCGTCGGCCTCGGCCAGCGTGGTGTTCGGGCCGACCGTGATCGGGTCGGTGACCATGCCGGACTCGGAGCGCTTCACCAGGTCGACCTGGTTGGCCTGGTCCTCGACCGACAGGTTGCGGTGCAGCACGCCGACGCCGCCCTGGCGGGCCATCGAGATCGCCATCCGCGCCTCGGTGACCTTGTCCATCGCGGCGGAGAGCAGCGGGATGTTGACGCGCACGTTCCGGGAGACCCGCGAGGAGGTGTCGACCTGGTTCGGCAGCACCGCGGAGGCCCCGGGCAGCAGCAGGACGTCATCGAACGTGAGCCCGAGCATGGCGAACTTCTCGGGTACGCCTGCGGCGTTGTAAGACATTTGGGGGGTACCTTCCGTGGCCGGCCTATTCCGCTCACGCCCTGAGGGTGGGGCGCGTTCATCGCTCACTCGCAGCAGACCGCCGAAGCCGGGTGGTTTTGGAGGAACCTCCAGGGGAACCCCGCGCGCACCCGCGAAACTTTGGCAACCCGCCCAGGCGCCGATACCCCATGGTACTGGCACCGCGAATGTGTCCTCGTGTGCCCTTGACAACACCGGCCCCCCGTGGCTCATTCCGGCCGGTCAGGGCTTCAGGAGGACTCCTCCGCCAGTGCCCGCAGCCGGCTGAGCGCCCGGTGCTGCGCCACCCGGACGGCACCCGGGGACATCCCCAGCACCTCGCCGGTCTCCTCCGCCGAGAGCCCGGCGGCCACCCGCAGCAGCACCAGTTCGCGCTGACGGGCCGGCAGGTTGGAGAGCAGTTCCTTGGCCCAGGCCGCGTCGCTGCTCAGCAGCGCCTGCTCCTCCGGGCCGAGCGCCTCGTCCGGCACCTCCGGCAGGTCGTCCTGCGGGACGACCGTCGAGCCGGGCCCGCGCATCGCGGCCCGCTGCAGATCGGCGATCTTGTGCGCGGCGATGCCGTAGACGAAGGCCTCGAACGGCCGCCCCTGGTCCTTGTACCGGGGCAGCGCGCACAGCACCGCGACGCAGACCTCCTGCGCGACGTCGTCCACGTGGTGCCGGGCGCCGCCGGGCAGCCGGACCAGCCGGCCGCGGCAGTAGCGCAGCGCCAGCGGATGGACGTAGGCGAGCAGGGCGTCGATGGCCGGGCCCTCACCGCGGACGGCGGCCGCGACGAGCTCGCCCACCAACGGGGAGCCGCCCGCGCCGAGCACCGGCGGTCGACCGGGGCCGGGCACCGCACCGGGGCCGCCGGGGTCGGCGTACGACGGATCGCCACCCGGGCCGGAGGGCTCGGCCTCCACCGGGTCCGCCTGGCCGGCCGCACCGGCGACGTCGTCACGCATCGGTCCATGGTGCCTGGTCGCGCGGGAAAACGCGGCACCGCGTCCGGAGTTGTGCACCGGAACGTTATGCGCTGCGGCGCCGTACGGCGTGCCGCCGCGCACCACCGGCCCCTCGTGCACCGTGCCGCCTCCCGCCCCGCCGCCGTCGGTGGTCCCGTCCTTCGCGCCGTCCGCCGAATGTCCCGCGGCCGTGTGGTTCGCCGCAGTGCCTGTCCGCTGGTCCCCGAGGTGCTCCACTCCTCCATGGTGCAACCTCGGGACCGTAACGTCACACGCCCGGACGACGTCCGTCCCGGGAATCGCCGGCGGCGCGCCGCAGCCGGCGACGCCACCGGCGGTCAGCGGACCAGGCCCCAGCGGAAACCCAGCGCCACCGCGTGCGCGCGGTCGGAGGCCCCGAGCTTCTTGAACAGCCGTCGGGCGTGGGTCTTGACGGTGTCCTCGGACAGGAACAGCTCGCGGCCGATCTCGGCGTTGCTGCGACCGTGGCTCATGCCCTCCAGCACCTGGATCTCACGCGCCGTCAACGTGGGCGCCGCGCCCATGTCGGGGCTGCGCAGCCGGCGCGGGGCGAGCCGCCAGGTCGGGTCGGCGAGGGCCTGGGTGACGGTGGCCCGCAGTTCGGCGCGCGAGGCGTCCTTGTGCAGGTACCCGCGGGCGCCCGCGGCCACCGCGAGCGCGACCCCGTCGAGGTCCTCGGCGACGGTGAGCATGATGATCCGCGCGCCCGGATCGGCGGACAGCAGCCGCCGGACCGTCTCGACCCCGCCGAGGCCGGGCATCCGGACGTCCATCAGAACGAGATCGGAGCGGTCGGCCACCCAGCGGCGGAGGACCTCCTCCCCGTTCGTCGCGGTGGTGACCCGGTCCACACCGGGTACGGTCGCGACCGCGCGGCGAAGCGCCTCGCGGGCGAGCGGGGAATCGTCGCAAACGAGAACGGAAGTCATGACCGTCGTCCTCCGCAGCTGATCCGCGTCACGTTGAGCCTCCTGGCTGGTACGAACCTCTCCGACACGGCCGATCGGCGACGGACTCCGTGCTGATCGCCTCGAATTCCGCGCGATCGTTCCCGACGTCCGGCGCCCGCTAACCGCCTCCGCACTTCCAACGACCGTCACTCGAATGAGTTACGGCCTTCGGGGCCATCTCCACCACTGTACGTGGCCAACCCATTACCGATCAGCCGCATCGCGGTGCACACGCCGCACTTTTGCCCAGCTCGCGCGCGGTCGGCGCACGACCCGCACACCGGTGCGGAGTGTCGCGCGCCCGTCGGCCACCCGAATGCCACGCCCGCGCCCGCCGAACCCCTTGCCCACTTTGCCCGTTTTTATAGCTTTCGTATGGTCATTGACTGTTGTGCCACTCTGTGGGTGACTTGTCCATGGAGTTGCCGTAAGTCATATTTCCAGGTGTCCACACCAGTGCATCGACGCCCGCCGTGCCGCCCAGCAGCAGCCCGCTGAGCGCCGGCCCACGGCCGACGAGCCTCTGAAGGGAATGAGCCATGGCAGATTTCTCCCGCCTCCCAGGTCCCAACGCGGACCTCTGGGACTGGCAGCTCTCCGCAGCCTGCCGTGGCGTGGACAGTTCGCTCTTCTTCCACCCCGAGGGCGAACGCGGGGCCGCGCGCAGTTCGCGCGAGGCCAGTGCCAAGGAGGTCTGCATGCGCTGCCCGGTGATCACCGAGTGCGCGGCGCACGCGCTGGCGGTCCGCGAACCGTACGGCGTCTGGGGCGGGATGACCGAGGACGAGCGCGAGGAGATGCTGGGGCGTTCGCGGCACCGGCTGGTGGAGGTCCCGCTGACCCCGCCGGCGATCGCCCGGCGCTAGCCCCTCCTCCACGGCGCGCCGTGAAGAAACGTTTCCCCTGGGCATCCCGGGCTGTTCAAGCCCGGTCCAGAACGCTCAGGCCCCGGACGTCAGCGCCCGGCCGACCCCGACAGCCGCTCCAGCATCAGCGCCACGGCCGGCACCTCGGCCAGATCCGGCAGGGTCAGCGCGACCACCTGCCGCACCGCCGGCGCCCCCGCGGCCGTCCGCACCGGCACCGTCGACACCCCGTCCGGACGCACCGACTCCAGCGCCAGCCGGGGCAGCACCGCCACCCCCAGCCCGGCCGCCACCAGGCCGACCACCGCCGGATAGTCGTCGGTCGCGAAGTCGATCCGGGGCTCGAAGCCCGCCCCCGCGCACAGCTCCACCAGGTGCCCCCGGCACTGCGGGCAGCCCGCGATCCACTGCTCCCCCGCCAGCTCGGCCAGCTCCACCGGCCTGCCGCGCCCCGCCAGCCGGTGCGCGGCGGGCAGCAGGCCCACCAGCGGGTCGTCCAGCAGCGGGGTGACCACCAGATCGGACCAGTCGGAGCCGGCGCTCAGCTGCTGCGCCTCCAGGTTGGCCTCGGCCCGCGCCTCGCGCGGCGTCCCGTGCGCGGGCGCCGGCAGCGCGGCGCCGCCGTCGGACTGCGGGTAGCGGAAGGCCAGCGCGATCTCGCACTCGCCACCGCGCAGCATCGCCAGCGACTCCGGCGGCTCCGCCTCGACCAGCGACACGCGCACCCCCGGATGGCTGTCCCGCAGCCGGGCGACCGCGGGCGGCACCAGGGTGGAGCTCGCGGTCGGGAAGGAGACCAGCCGCACCCGCCCGGCCCGCAGCCCGGCGATCGCGGCGATCTCCTCCTCGGCGGCGGAGAGCCCGGCCAGGATCCCGGTGGCGTGCTTGAGCAGCACCCGCCCCGCCTCGCTGAGCTGCATGCCCCGGCCGGAGCGGACCACCAGTGGGGTGTCCACCGACTTCTCCAGGGCCTTCATCTGCTGGCTGATGGCGGGCTGCGTACAGCCCAGCTCGCGGGCGGCGGCGGAGAAGGAGCCGGTGCGGGCGACGGCACGCAGAACGCGCAGGTGACGGGCCTCGATCATGCCTCAGTTATAAGGCAATCTTTGCCAATGGCAAAATTCTGCTGATGATTGAAGCCTCAAACGCCGGACACGCCGGAGGCCCGGCCGCACCCCGAGGGGCGCGGACCGGGCCTCCGGTCGACCGTCAGGCGTCAGTGCGAGTGGCCGTGACCGTGGCCGTGACCCGCCTCGGCCTCCTCTTCCTTCTTCTCCACCACGAGGGTCTCGGTGGTGAGCAGCAGGGAGGCGATCGAGGCAGCGTTCTCCAGGGCGGAGCGGGTGACCTTGACCGGGTCGATGACGCCGGCCTTCACCAGGTCGCCGTACTCGCCGGTGGCCGCGTTGTAGCCCTGGCCGAGCTCCAGCTCGGAGACCTTGGAGGTGATGACGTAGCCCTCCAGGCCGGCGTTCTGGGCGATCCAGCGCAGCGGCTCGTGCAGCGCCTTGCGGACGACCGCGACACCGGTCGCCTCGTCACCCGACAGGCCCAGGCCGCCGTCCAGCACCTTGGCGGCGTGCACCAGGGAGGCGCCACCACCGGCGACGATGCCCTCCTCGACCGCGGCACGGGTCGCCGAGATGGCGTCCTCCAGGCGGTGCTTGCGCTCCTTCAGCTCCACCTCGGTGGCGGCGCCGACCTTGATGACGCAGACGCCGCCGGCCAGCTTGGCCAGGCGCTCCTGCAGCTTCTCGCGGTCCCAGTCGGAGTCGGTGGCGGCGATCTCGCCCTTGATCTGGGCGACGCGGCCGGCCACGGCCTCGGTGTCACCGGCACCGTCGACGACGGTGGTCTCGTCCTTGGTGATGGTCACGCGGCGGGCGGTGCCCAGCACGTCCACGCCGACCTGGTCGAGCTTGAGGCCGACCTCCTCGGAGATGACCGTGCCGCCGGTCAGGGTGGCCAGGTCGCCGAGGATCGCCTTGCGGCGGTCGCCGAAGCCCGGGGCCTTGACGGCGACCGCGTTGAAGGTGCCGCGGATCTTGTTCACCACGAGGGTGGACAGCGCCTCGCCGTCGACGTCCTCGGCGATGATCAGCAGCGGCCGGGAGGCACCGCCCTGGAGGATCTTCTCCAGCAGCGGCAGCAGCTCCTGGATGGAGGAGATCTTGCCCTGGTTGATCAGGATGTACGGGTCCTCCAGGACCGCCTCCTGCCGCTCCGCGTCGGTGACGAAGTACGGCGACAGGTAGCCCTTGTCGAACTGCATGCCCTCGGTGAAGTCGAGCTCCACGCCGAAGGTGTTCGACTCCTCGACGGTGATGACACCGTCCTTGCCGACCTTGTCGATCGCCTCGGCGATCAGCTCGCCGACCTGGGTGTCCTGGGCGGAGAGGGACGCGACGGCGGCGACGTCGTCCTTGCCCTCGATCTCGCGGGCCACCGAGAGCAGGTGCTCGGAGACGGCGGCGACGGCCTTGTCGATGCCCTTCTTCAGGGCGGCCGGGCCGGCACCGGCGGCGACGTTGCGCAGACCCTCGTTGACCAGGGCCTGGGCCAGCACGGTGGCGGTGGTGGTGCCGTCACCCGCGACGTCGTTGGTCTTGGTGGCGACCTCCTTGACGAGCTGCGCGCCAAGGTTCTCGTACGGGTCGTCCAGCTCGACCTCACGGGCGATGGTGACACCGTCGTTGGTGATGGTCGGGGCGCCGAACTTCTTGTCGATGACGACGTTGCGGCCCTTGGGGCCGATGGTCACCTTGACGGTGTCGGCCAGCTTGTTGACACCGCGCTCCAGCGAGCGGCGGGCGTCCTCGTTGAACTGCAGGATCTTCGCCATGTTCCCTATTCCCTCGGGGCTTCGGCCGGCCCACCGGCCGCCGGACTACGTGAACCAACAACCACGCCCCGGGCCCCTGTCACTTGGGACACGGATCCGGGGCGGGTCTGAACGACTTACTTCTCGATGATGGCGAGAACGTCGCGAGCGGAGAGAACCAGGTACTCCTCGCCCTGGTACTTCACCTCGGTGCCGCCGTACTTCGAGTACAGGACGATGTCACCGACGGCGACGTCGAGCGGCAGACGCTGGCCGTCCTCGAAGCGGCCCGGGCCGACGGCCAGGACGACGCCCTCCTGGGGCTTCTCCTTGGCGGTGTCCGGGATAACCAGGCCGGAGGCCGTGGTGGTCTCGGCGTCGAGCGGCTGGACCACGATGCGGTCCTCAAGCGGCTTGATGGCAACCTTGCTGCTGGTGGTCACGTCCGAGCTCCCCTTCGGAGATTACGGGGTTTCTAACGGGTAGGAGCGAACCTGCGTGCCTGCCGTCGCGGGGGTCAGGCACACGTCTTCGCGTTAGCACTCCCCCAGTGGGGAGTGCCAAGGACGACCATAGGCCGGTGTTAGCACTCAGTCAACCAGAGTGCCAACGGCGCGCCCGGGCATCCCGAACCGCGGGCGCGGAGCCGTACTCCTGTGCGACCACCCGCCCCCGGGCGGGCTCCCGCCGCGGACCGCGACCCCGCCCACCGCGCCGGCCGTCGGAGCCGGTGGGGCCGCCAACCCGCCAGAATGGCCCCGTGGACACCGAGAACCTCCAGCCCCTGCTGACCCCCGAGGGCCAGGCCCTGCTCGCCGAACTGCGCGAGTTCACGCCCGAGGAGGAACTGGCGCTGGCCACCAGGCTGCGGCGGGAGCACCCGGCCGAGCTGGTGTCGGCGGCCTTCGGGCAGGCCCGGCTGCGGCAGCGGGCGCGGGCGAAGTTCGGGGCGGACGCCGACCTGATGTACTTCACGCCCAACGGCGTCGAGCAGTCCACCCGGCGCAGCGTGGCCGAGTGGCGGGCACGCCGCTTCGCCGAGCTGGGCGTCCGCCGGCTGGCCGACCTGTGCTGCGGCATCGGCGGGGACGTGCTGGCGCTGGCCAGGGCCGGGATCGAGGTGCTGGCCGTCGACAAGGACCCGGCGGCCTGCGCCGCCACCGCCGCCAACGCGGCCGCGCTGGGCCTGTCCGACCTGGTCCGGGTGCGCTGCGCGGACGTCGCCGAGGTGGACGTCACCGGCTACGACGCGGTGTTCACCGACCCGGCGCGGCGGACGGCACGCGGCCGGGTGTTCGACCCGGAGGCGTACGCCCCGCCGCTCTCCTGGGCGATCGAGGCCGGCCGCCGGACCCCGATCGGCGCGCTGAAGGTCGCCCCGGGAATCCCGCACGAGGCCGTCCCGGCCGACGCCGAGGCGGAGTGGGTCTCCGACCACGGCGACGTGAAGGAGGCGGTGCTCTGGTTCGGCACCGGGGCCGCCCGCCCGCACCGCGCCACCCTGCTGCCGCAGGCCGCCAGCCTCACCGGCGGCGACCTGCCCGACCCGCCGGCCGGCCCGGTCGGGCGCTACCTGTACGAGCCGGACGGCGCGGTGATCCGGGCCCACCTGGTGGCCGAGGTGGCCGAGCAGGTGGGCGGCCGGCTGATCGACCCGAAGATCGCCTACCTGACCTCGGACCAACTGGTCGCCACCCCGTACGCACACGCCTTCGAGCTCACCGACGTGCTGCCGTTCCACATCAAGCGGCTGAAGGCGCTGCTGCGCGAGCGCGGGGTCGGCACGGTGGTGATCAAGAAGCGTGGGATGGCGATCACCCCGGAGGAACTGCGCCGCCAGCTCAAGCCCTCCGGGCCGAACGCCGTCACGGTGATCCTCAGCCGCACCGACAACGGGCCGCTGATGATGCTCGGCCGGCCCGCCTGAGGCGGCTGCGGGGCGGGCGCCCGGACTACGAGGCGGGCGCCTGGATGTAGTCCTCCAGCCGGGCCACCGAGAAGCCCTGCTCCTGGATCCGGGCCAGCAGGTCGCCGAACATCTGGGTCATCGTGGCGCCCTTGAGCTCCTTCGGGCCGCGGAAGTGCGCCAGGATGATGTCTCCGGACTTCAGCTTCTTGTCCGCCGCCTGGTACTGCATGTCGTGGATCTGCATCGACTCGCGCCAGAGCACCATCGCGCGCGGGCCGCACTGCTGGACCGAGTTGTTCAGCGTCGGGGTGTTGGCGCCGTCCCCGAACGGCGGGCGGAACAGCAGCGGGGCGGTGCCGTACTGCTGGGTGAGCGCGGACTGCGCGTCGCAGATCTCGGACTTCTGCTTTTCCGCCGGGATCTTGCTCATCACCGGGTGGTCCACGGTGTGGTTCTGGATGTGGTTGCCGAGCGCCTGGAGCGGCTTGAAGTAGCCGTAGTCGTTCTTGACGATGTCCCGGGTCAGGAACATCGAGATCGGCACCTTGAGCTCGGTCAGCATCTCGACGAACTTCGGGTCCTTCTCGGCGCCGTCGTCGATGGTGATGAAGACGACCTTGTCGCTCGTCTTCACCTCGCTGAACACCGGTACCGGGCCGGTCCGTTCGAGCTTGATGGGCTTGTCCGCGGGCGGCGCGGGGGCCGGCGTCAGCGGCTTGAGGTTCCACTTCGCCCAGGCCGCCGGGTCCCCGCCGGCCGGGGCCGGGGTGGTGGGCGTGCCGGCCGGGCTGGTCGGCACGGCGCCTCCGCCGGTGGGCTGGGGCGCGGCCGCCGAGCTGCCGCCGGCCGCCGCCGGGGCGCCACCGCCCCCGTTGTCGCCGCATCCGGTGGCCAGGGCCAGCAGGGCCAGCGCCCCCACCGCGTACGTCCTGGTCCTGCTCCGACCGTCCCTGTTCACCGCAGCGCGCTCCCGGTTCCCGTCCAGCTTCTTCTCAGCTATGCACGGTAGCGGTCGGGGCGGCGGTTCCCGGACAGCGCCTATTCGACGTGCTCGCTGGTGAAGGACCAGCGGTGCACCGGGCGGCCGAGCAGGTCGGCCGGCGGGTCGGCGACCGGCACCGGCTCGCCGGTCCACCAGGTGATCAGCAGTACCCGTTCGCCGGGCGCGCCGAGCAGCTCGGTGCGGACCAACCCGGCCGAGCCGCGCACCGACGGCAGCGCCACCTCCCGGGCCCAGGAGGCGAGTTCGGCCCCGCGACCGGCGGCGGCGCGGGCCTCCCACATCGCGGCGACGGTCACTCGGCGCCGCCGGTGAGGGCCTGGTACGCCTGGCCGTGGACGTCGCCGTGCCGGACGTCCGCAGCCGGCACGTGCGCCTCGGTCACCGGCAGCGAGGAGTCGGCGGACAGGTCGAGCGCGGACGGCGTGCGGTCGCGCCACACCATCTCGGAGCCCAGCGCGGCCACCATCGCGCCGTTGTCGGTGCACAGGCCCGGCCGGGGCACCCGCAGCCGGATGCCGGCCCGGTCGCAGCGCTGCTGGGCCATCTCGCGCAGCCGCGAGTTGGCGGCCACCCCGCCGCCGATCATCAGGTGGTCGACGCCGTTGTCCCGGCACGCCTTGACGGCCTTGCGGGTGAGCACGTCGGTGACGGCCTCCTGGAAGGACGCCGCCACGTCGGCGATCGGCACCTCCTCGCCGGCCCGGCGCTTGGCCTCCACCCAGCGGGCGACGGCGGTCTTCAGGCCGGAGAAGGAGAAGTCGTACGCCGGGTCGTTGCGGCCGCTCAGGCCGCGCGGGAAGGCGATCGCCTTGGGGTCGCCCTCGCGCGCGGTGCGGTCGACCACCGGACCGCCCGGGAAGCCCAGGCCGAGCACCCGGGCGACCTTGTCGAAGGCCTCGCCGGCCGCGTCGTCGATGGTCGCGCCGAGCGGGCGGACGTCACTCGTGATGTCCTCGCTGAGCAGCAGCGAGGAGTGCCCGCCGGAGACCAGCAGCGCCATCGTCGGCGACGGCAGCCGGCCGTGCTCCAGCTGGTCGACGCAGATGTGCGAGGCGAGGTGGTTGACCCCGTACAGCGGCTTGTCCAGCGCCCAGGCGTACGCCTTGGCGGCGCTGACACCGACCAGCAGCGCGCCGGCCAGGCCGGGGCCGGCGGTGACCGCGATGCCGTCCAGGTCGCTCGCCTTGACGCCGGCGGTGTCCAGGGCGCGCTGGATGGTCGGGACCATCGCCTCCAGGTGGGCGCGGCTGGCGATCTCCGGGACGACGCCGCCGAAGCGGGCGTGGTCGTTGACGCTGGAGGCGACCGCGTCGGCCAGCAGCGTGGTGCCGCGCACGATGCCGACGCCGGTCTCGTCGCAGGAGGTCTCGATGCCGAGGACGAGCGGTTCGTCAGCCATGGCGGGTGTCCTTAAGGTCCTTCGGGTCAGTGCTGGGGTGGTCGAGGCGCATCACCAGCGCGTCGACGTTGGCGGGCTGGTAGTAGCCGCGCCGGATGCCCACCGGTCGGAAGCCGAAGCGCTCGTACAGCTGCTGGGCGCGCGGGTTGTCCACCCGCACCTCCAGCAGCAGTTCGGCGCAGCCGCGGCGGGCGGCCTCCCGGATCAGGTCGGTGAGCAGCGCCGCGCCGAGGCCGGCGCCCTGGTGGCGCTGGTCGACGGCGATGGTCTGGACGTCGCCCTCGCCGGCGATCGCCATCAGCCCGGCGTAGCCGACGATGGCGCCGTCCGCGTCGGTGGCGACGGTGTAGTGGCGGGTGCCGCCGGGGTGGGTCTCGGCCAGCTCGGACCAGTACATCCCGGTGGACCAGGCGTCCTCGGGGAAGAGTCGCAGCTCCAGCTCCATCACCGGCGCGATGTCCCACCAGCGCATCGGGCGCAGGGTGGTGCCGTGTGTCACGCCGGGAGCACCGCCTTGCCCCCCAGAACGTTCTTGAAGGCGGCCGGCACCTGGGCATCCGGGCGGCGCAGGTACAGCGGGACGTTCGGCAGCAGCTCGCGGCCGGCCGCCAGCTCGGCGGCGGCGAAGCCCGCCAGGGCGCCGGCCGACACGTGCTCGGGGCCGTGCGCGCCGGGGAAGGTCTCGGGGTAGAGCAGCGCGCCGGCGCCGACCGACCGCGGGCGCGGGGCCAGCTCGGCGGGGCGGTCCACGCCGGGGCCCTCGGTGCGGTGGCCGTCGGCGTCGTAGGAGGCCCAGTAGACCTCCTTGCGGCGCGCGTCGGTGGCCACCGTGAACGGCTGCCCGGCCAGGCCCTCGGCGCGGGCCTGGTGGGCGATCGCGTCCAGGGTGCAGACGCCGTGCACCGGCAGCCCGAGGGCGTGGCCGAGCGCGGCGGCGGTCACCAGGCCGACCCGCAGGCCGGTGTACGGGCCCGGGCCGACGCCCACCGCGATGCCGGTGAGCCGGTGCTTGTCCACGCCGGCCGCCCGCAGGACCTGGTCGATCGCGGGTAGGAGCAGTTCGCCGTGGCGCCTGGCGTCGACCTGGTGGGTCTCGGCGAGGACGGCCGTGCCGTCGTGGACGGCGGCGGTGACGGCGGGGGTGGCGGTGTCGAACGCGAGCAGCAGCACGGGTCAAGGTTAGACCGACGTTGGTCCGACCGGCTGATCGACCGGATGTGCCACCCGGGAACACACATCCGGGGCGCCGCGCCCCGGCTGGACGGACCTGGCACGATGGGGCCGTACGTAAAGGGACGGCGGCGGGAGTGGCACGTGGCGAAGATGGGTCCTGGTGTGGTGGTCACGGGGCTGACCCTGGGGGCCCTGGCGGTGGTGAGCCTGCTGGCCTTCCAGGCCAACGGAGCTCAGGACCGGGCGGCCGGCGCCAAGCCGACCGCCAGCACCGCGACGTCCAGCGGGCCGGCCGCCTCCGCGACGCCGAGCGCCTCGGCCACCCCGACGGCCCCGCCGCTGCCGACCGTCTCGGGCAGCGGCACCCGGGTGGTCTACTCGATCAGCAGCCACTACGTCTGGCTGGTCGACCCGAAGAAGAACCCGCAGGTCACCCCCGGTTTCCCGGTCACCCCGGGCTCGGTCGAGCCGGCTCCGGGCAGCTACTCGGTCTACAGCCGCACCCCGACGACCACCGGCACGGACGGCAAGCAGATCGAGCACGTGGTGCGCTTCGCGCAGCAGAACGGCGTGGTGTTCGGCTTCAGCGCCGCCATGGACGGCGCGACCCCGACCGCCGAGCCGAACGCCAAGACCGGCGGCATCCGCAGTGGCCGCCCGGACGGCCAGTTGCTCTGGGACTTCGCGCCGAACGGCACCAAGGTGGTCGTGGTCGCCTGAGCGCGGCCCGGGCGGGTCAGGCCGCGCGGGGTGTGCCCGTCTCCGGCTCCTCGGCCCGCCGGGGCTCCGGCTCGGGCGGGGTGGACACCGCCTCGGCGGCCGCACAGGCGGCCAGCAGCGCCCGCATCGGCGCCCCCTGGACGCGGCGGGCGGACTCTCCGGCCCCGGCGCCGTGCCCGGCGCGCTTCGGGGCGGGGGTGGTGCTCGACATGGCGCCTCCCTAGTTAGGCAGACCTAACCGCAGCACCCATCCCACCACGCCCGGCACCCCGCCCGCAACACTTCCCGACAGCCCGTCGGCAAAACGGCGCACACCCGGGTGCGGGCCTCAGCCGAGCGCCTCCAGCGCGACACCCGCCCAGCGCGGACCGAGGCCGGTCAGCACCACCCGGCGCGGGTCCAGGTCGTCCTCGTCGACGGTGTCGCCGAGGGCGCGCTCGATCCGCACCTCCAGCCGGTCCTCGGACAGCCGCTCGACCTTGCCCTCGCCCCACTCGACCACGACCACCGACTCCGGCAGCGAGACGTCCAGGTCGAGGTCCTCCATCTCGTCCAGGTCCCCGCCGAGCCGGTACGCGTCCACGTGCACCAGCGCCGGGCCGCCGACCAGCGACGGGTGCACCCGGGCGATCACGAAGGTCGGCGAGGTCACCGCCCCGCGGACCCCCAGCCCCTCCCCCAGGCCCCGGGTCAGCGTGGTCTTCCCCGCTCCCAGTTCACCGGAGAGCAGCACCAGGTCCCCGGGCCGCAGCAGCGCGGCCAGCTCCCGGCCGAGCCGGCCCATCCGCTCCGGGGTGGGGACGGTGAGAGTGGCGTGCGAGCCCATGCGCGTGTCTTGCCCTTCGGTCCGTACCGGCGTGCCGACCGCCGGCCGCCACCGCTACCGTGCCACATCGCCGGCCCCGCGCGCGCCGGGAAGGGGTCAGGAGCCGTCCAGGGCCGCCGGGGGCGGCTCGGCGGCGGCGAAGTCGGCGGCCCGGCGCAGCAGCGCCACCAGCTCGTGGTCGACCAGCTCCGGGCGCTCCAGCATCACCAGGTGCCCGGCGCCCTCCACCAGGACCAGCTCCGCGCCGGGCAGCCGCGCGACCATCGCCTCGCTGTGCGCCGACGGCGTCAGCAGGTCCTTGGTACCCGCCAGCACCAGTGTCGGCAGGCCGCTCAGGGCGGCGAGCGCCGCGTACTTCTCGTGCGTGCCGAACACCGGGTAGAACTCGGCGACCACGTCGATCGGGGTGGCGTCCAGCAGCTGCTCGGCGAACCGCACCACGCCCGGGTCGACGTCCCGCCCGCCGAAGGAGAACCTCCGGTAGAAGACGGCGGCGACGTCCGCGCCCAGCCGCCGGCTCGCCTCCACCAGCTCGACCTGACGGCCCAGCAGCCGCATCATCCCGGGCGCGACCTTCTTGAACAGCTTCGCGCCGGCCGACGGCAACCCGAGGCTGACCTCGTTCCAGTCCCCCGCCAGCGTGCCGATCAGCGCCACCCCGGCGACCCTCTCCCGGAACAGCTCCGGGTGCTGGTCGGCCAGCGCCATCACCGTCATGCCGCCCATCGAGTGGCCCACCAGCACCAGCGGCCCGGTCGGCGCGACGGCGTCGATCACCGCCTTCAGGTCGCCGCCCAGCTGGTCGATGCTGGCCGGCTCACCGGTCAGGTAGGAGCGGGAGCGCTCGGAGCGGCCGTGGCTGCGCTGGTCCCAGAAGACCAGCCGCAGTCCCTCGCGCAGCGCGGCCCGCTGGAAGTGCCAGCTGTCCTGGTTGAGGCAGTAGCCGTGGCAGAACACCACGGTCAGCGGCTCGGGGCCGGAGGTGTCGCCGTCCGGCTCGGGGCCGGTGCCGTCCAGCTCGACGTACAGCTCGGTGCCGTCCGGCGCGGCCACCGTCCGCGGGCGCCCGCGCAGCGAGCCGTACGGGGCTTCGGCGTCCAGCTCGGCCCGGGCCCGGCGGCGGGTCGCCCGGCCGACGGTCAGCCGCTCTATCGCCACCCCGGCGGCCGCCCCGGCCGCCAGCACGCCGACCGAGATCCCGATCACACCGGCCCGGCTCACCCCGGAGGCCGCGCCGGCCGCCTTGGCCACCGCCGCGACCGGGCTGTTCTCGGCCGGTCCCTCCGTCATGCGCCCGCGCCCTCGGTGCGGCTGCCGCCCAGGTAGCGGCGCGGGACCCGGGCGCCGATCCGGGTCACGATCTCGTACGAGATGGTGCCGCAGGCCCGGGCCCAGTCCTCGGCGGTCGGCTCGCCCTGCTCGCCGTTGCCGAACAGCAGCACCTCGTCGCCGATCGCGGGGGTGTCCCCGCCCAGGTCCACGACGAACTGGTCCATCGCCACCCGGCCGGCGATCGTGCGCCACTTGCCGCCGATCTGCACCGGGCCGGTGCCGCTGGCGTGCCGCGGGATGCCGTCGCCGTAGCCGACCGGGACCAGGCCCAGCGTGGTCGGGCCCGGCGTCACGTAGTGGTGGCCGTAGCTGACCCCGTGCCCGCCCGGAACGTGCTTGACCAGCGCCAGCCGCGCGGTCAGCGCCATCACCGGGCGCAGCCCGAAGTCGGCCGGCGACCCGACCTCCGGCACCGGCGACAGCCCGTACGCGGCCAGGCCGGTGCGGACCAGGTCGAAGTGCGACTGCGGGAGCAGCAGGGTGGCCGGCGAGTTCGCCAGGTGCCGCACCTCCGGGCGCAGCCCGGCGGCCTCGGCTCGGGCCAGCGCCGCGTGGAAGGAGTCCAGCTGGGCCTGGATCGACGGGTGGCCCGGCTCGTCGGCGGCGGCGAAGTGCGACCAGACGCCGACGACGGTCAGCAGCCCCTCCGCCTCGGCGCGGCGGACGGCGGCCACCAGGTGCGGCCAGTCGTGCGGCTGGCAGCCGTTGCGGCCCAGACCGGTGTCCGCCTTCAGGTGCACCCGGGCCGGGATGCCGGTCTCCCGGACGGCCGGCAGCAGCTCGTCCAGCGCCCACTGGCCGCTCACCGAGATGTCGATGCCCGCGCGCAGCGCCTCCCGCCACGGCCCGCCCGGCGTCCACAGCCAGCACAGGACGCGGGCCTGCTCCGGGCGGATGCCCGCGGCCCGCAGTGCCAGCGCCTCCTCGGGCGTCGCGCAGCCGAGCCAGCCGACCCCGTTCGCGACCGCCTCCCGGGCGCACTCGACGGCGCCGTGGCCGTAGGCGTCCGCCTTGACCGCGAGCATCACCGCCGAGCTGCCGACACGCTCGCGCAGCGCGGCGAGGTTGCCGCGCAGGGCGGCCAGATCGATGGTCGCCTCGGCCCGTACGCCGTCGGTCAGGGTGGCCGTGCCGGTCGTGTTCGCAGTTGTCATCAGGGTCAGTCTCCCAGACATCCCGGAGTCCTCGCCGAACGGCCCGTCCGTGCGGCGGCCGGTGCCGGGGGCCCCGGCACCGCGCCGACCTGCGGCGCACCGCTCGTCACCCTGTCCGGACGCCCACGGAGGAGTGATCGGTTCCGCACCGCCCACCCCGGCCGCCCCGGGCCTACGCCTCCCGCACCGCCCGCCACACCGCGGGCAGCGCCTGCGCCACCGCGGGCGCCGTCACCGGCGCGCCCGGATCGCCCGCCGCGTGGCGGCCCGCCAGGCCGTGCAGGTAGGCGGCCACCGACGCGGCGTCCAGCGGCGACAGGCCGGCCGCCAGCAGGGAGCCCGCCAGGCCCGCCAGGACGTCGCCGCTGCCGGCGGTGGCCAGCCAGGACGTGCCGGTCGGGTTGACCCGGACGGCGCCGCCCGGGTCGGCGATCACCGTGGTGGAGCCCTTGAGCAGGACCGTCGCCCGGTAGGCGGCCGCCAGTCGGCGGGCGGTGGCCAGCCGGGCGGCGGCCAGCGAGTCGGCGGGCGGCGGCGCGGTGCCGTCCGCGCCCGCGAGCAGCCGGGCGGCCTCGCCGGTGTGCGGGGTGAGCAGGGTGGGGGCCGTCCGGCCGGCCAGCGCGTCCGGGCCGAGCCGGGCCAGCTCGGTCAGCCCGTCCGCGTCCACGAGGACCGGGACGTCGCTCGACAGCGCCTCGGCCAGCGCCTGCCGCGCCCCCTCGCCGCCGCCCGGCCCGACCACCCAGGCCTGCACCCGCCCGGCCCCGGCCGGCCCCCCCTCGGTGACCAGCACCTCCGGGAAGCGCCGCACCACCTCCTCGGCCGCCGTGCCGACGTACCGGACGGCGCCCGCGCCGCCGTGCAGCGCCCCGGCGACCGCCAGCAGCGCCGCGCCCGGGTACGTCGCCGAACCGGCCGCCACCCCGACCACGCCCCGCCGGTACTTGTCGCTCTCGGCACCCGGCAGCGGCAGCAGCGCCGCCACGTCCGCGTGCTGCAGCGCCGTCACCTCCGGCGCGGGCGGCTCCAGTCCGATCCCGACCAGCTGGACGGCGCCCGCGTAGGAGGCGCCCGGGTCGACCAGCAGGCCCGGCTTGTACGTGCCGAAGCAGACCGTGACGTCCGCGCGCAGCGCCTCGCCCGGCACCTCGCCGGTGTCGGCGTCGACCCCGCTGGGCAGGTCGACGGCCACCACGACCCCGCGCCGCCCGGCCCGCGCGTACGGCCGGGCCCCGTCCCGCAGCCCGCCCCGGCCGCCGATGCCGACGATGCCGTCCAGCACCAGGTCGGCGCGCGAGAAGTCGGCCAGGCCGACTTCCTGATCTACCACCACCCGCCCGCCGGAAGCCCGCAGCGCGGCCAGCCCACCCGCGTGCGCACGCTCCGGCGCGAGCAGCACCGCCGTCACCCGCGCGCCCCGCCGGGCCAGCGCCGCCCCGGCGTACAGGGCGTCACCCCCGTTGTCCCCGCTGCCGGCCAGCACCACCACCCGACTGCCGTACACCCGCCCCCGACGCCCCGCCAGCAGCCGGGCACAGGTCGCCGCCAGCCCGGCGGCCGCCCGCTGCATCAGCGTCCCCTCCGGCAGCCGCGCCATCAGCGCGGCCTCGGCGGCCCGGACGGTTTCCACAGGATGTGCATGACGCATGGGGAGAACTCCTTCAGCGGTCGCGGGCTACCCGCCGACGCTAGCCCGCGTCACCGTCCCACGGGCCGGGCCTGCGGCACACTTTCGAGTGACACCCACTTCGTTCCCCTGCCGGTGTCGGTCCGTACGCCTACCTTGTCGCTCGGCACGGACCCACAGGAGGGAGAAGGGCCATGGTCGCCATGCCGGCAATCGAGCACCCGCTGGGCGAGGACAGCCTCCTCCAGGCGTTTCTGGAGCTGGACACCCCGCTGGGAAGCAAGGCTGAATTCATCGAAGGGGAGATCGTCGTGACGCCGCCGCGGGACGGAGCCCACGAGACCGCGTTCTCGCTGCTCAACCGTCAGTTCATGCGCAAGGTGGAGGCTGAACTGGACATCTCCGGGAACAAGGGGCTGGTCACACCCAAGGGGCGCTTCATCCCGGACGGCACGGTCAGCCCGGCCGGTCACTTCGAGCATGCGGATTCGTGGGCCTCCGCAGAGGGAGTCCTCCTGGTCTTCGAGATCACCTCGACCAACCCGTACAAGGACCGCGAGCCGAAGCGCAAGGGCTACGCCGCTGCGGGCATCCCCTGCTACCTGCTGATCGACCGCACCGCCGGCAAGGTCACCCTCTTCACCGAGCCCGAGAACAGCGACTACACGGCCCACACCCGGACCGACTTCGGCAAGCCGGTCGACCTGCCCGCCCCCTTCTCCTTCACGCTCGACACGGCGCCCCTGCGGCAGGGCACAGCCACCGCAGGGACGCCGTGAGCGCTACTACTCGACGGTGACCGACTTGGCCAGGTTGCGGGGCTGGTCGACCTCGTGGCCCTTGGCCGTCGCCAGCTCGCACGCGAAGACCTGGAGCGGCACGGTGGAGACCAGCGGCTGGAGCAGGGTCGGGGTGACCGGGATGCGGATCAGGTGGTCCGCATACGGGACGACCGCCTCGTCACCCTCCTCCGCGATCACGATGGTGCGGGCGCCACGGGCCCGGATCTCCTGGATGTTGGAGACGATCTTGTCGTGCAGGATCGACCGCCCGCGCGGCGAGGGGACGACCACGACGACCGGCAGCCCCTCCTCGATCAGCGCGATCGGGCCGTGCTTGAGCTCGCCCGCCGCGAAGCCCTCGGCGTGCATGTACGCCAGCTCCTTGAGCTTGAGCGCGCCCTCCAGGGCCACCGGGAAGCCGACGTGACGGCCGAGGAACAGCACCGAGCGCGCGTCGGCGAGCGAGCGGGCCAGCTCGCGCACCGGCTCCATGGTCTCCAGGACCTGCTCGACCTGCTTGGGCGCGTCGCCGAGCTCCTTGATGACGGCGAAGATCTCGTCGCCCCACTTGGTGCCGCGCACCTGGCCCAGGTAGAGGGCGACCAGGTAGCAGGCGACCAGCTGGGTCAGGAACGCCTTGGTGGAGGCGACGGCGACCTCGGGGCCGGCGTGGGTGTACAGCACCGCGTCCGACTCGCGCGGGATGGTGGAGCCGTTGGTGTTGCAGATCGCCAGCACCTTGGCGCCCTGCTCCCGGGCGTGCCGCAGGGCCATCAGGGTGTCCATGGTCTCGCCGGACTGGGAGATGGCGATGACCAGCGTGCCCGGGCCCATGATCGGGTCGCGGTAGCGGAACTCGGAGGCGACCTCGACCTCGCAGGGGATGCGGGTCCAGTGCTCGATCGCGTACTTGGCGATCATGCCGGCGTGGAAGGCGGTGCCGCAGGCGACGATGACGACCTTGTCGACCGAGCGCAGGTCCGCGTCGGAGATGCGCAGCTCGTCGAGGATGAGCCGGCCGTCGGTGCCGATCCGGCCGAGGAGGGTGTCGGCGACGGCCTTCGGCTGCTCGGCGATCTCCTTGAGCATGAAGTAGTCGTAGCCGCCCTTCTCGGCGGCCGAGGCGTCCCAGTCGACGTGGTACTCGCGCACGTCGGCCGGGGTGCCGTCGAAGTTGGTCACCGTGACGCCGTCCCGGCGCAGCTCGACGACCTGGTCCTGACCCAGCTCGACGGCCTCGCGGGTGTGCTCGATGAACGCGGAGACGTCGGAGGCGAGGAAGTTCTCGCCCTCGCCGCGCCCGACCACGAGCGGCGAGTTGCGGCGGGCGCCGACGACCACGTCCGGCGCGTCGGCGTGCACGGCGACGAGGGTGAAGGCGCCGTCGAGGCGGCGGCAGACCACTCGCATGGCCTCCGCGAGGTCGCCGTCGTAGGCCTCGCCGAGCAGGTGCGCGACGACCTCGGTGTCGGTCTCGGAGCGGAGGGTGTGGCCGCGCTCGGCGATCTCGGCCCGCAGCTGGGCGAAGTTCTCGATGATGCCGTTGTGCACCACGGCCACCCGGAGGTGGTCGTCCAGGTGGGGGTGGGCGTTGGCGTCCGTCGGGCCGCCGTGGGTGGCCCAGCGGGTGTGGCCGATGCCGGTGGTGCCGCCGGGCAGAGGGGTCTCGGCGAGCGACTTCTCCAGGTTGGCGAGCTTGCCGGCCCGCTTGTCGGTGACCAGACTCCACTGCCCGTCGGAGTCCTGCGCCTGCACCGCGACACCGGCCGAGTCGTAGCCCCGGTACTCCAGTCGCTGCAGGCCTGCGATTACTACGTCGAGGGCGGACTGCGCGCCCACGTATCCAACAATTCCGCACATGCGTGCCAGCATAAGGGCGGTTCTGAGGCCCTTTTCCCGATTGCCGCGAACAGTGCGTGACCGACACCACAACCACGGTGAACGCCGCCACGGCTCACAATGGAGCATGTGCTGACCGAACTCTGTACGCGGGGCGCCGCCACGCCCGGCCCGTCGCCGTCCCCCTACGTGGACCTCAGTCGGGCCGAGTGGAGCGCACTGCGCGAGCGTACGCCGCTGCCGCTGACCGCCGAGGAGGTGGAACGGCTACGCGGCCTCGGTACCGCCCTCGACCTGGACGAGGTCCGCGACGTCTACCTGCCGCTGTCCCGGCTGCTGAACCTGTACATCCACGCCACGCACGAGCTGCGCGGCACGCTGGGCACCTTCCTGGACACGCCGGACACCGAGCGCACCCGCACCCCGTTCATCATCGGGGTGGCCGGCTCGGTCGCGGTCGGCAAGTCGACGACGGCCCGCCTGCTCCAGGCCCTGCTCGCCCGCTGGCCCGAGCACCCGCGGGTCGAGCTGGTGACCACGGACGGCTTCCTGCTGCCCAACGCCGAGCTGCGCCGCCGGGGCCTGATGGCCCGCAAGGGCTTCCCGGAGTCGTACGACCGCCGGGCGCTGATGCGCTTCGTCGCGGACGTGAAGGCGGGCAAGGAGCGCGTCACCGCACCGGTGTACTCGCACCTGGTGTACGACATCGTGCAGGGCGAGCGGCTCACCGTGGAGCGCCCGGACATCCTGATCGTCGAGGGCCTGAACGTGCTCCAGCCGGCCCTGCCCGGCAGCGACGGGCGCACCCGTCTGGCGGTGGCCGACTACTTCGACTTCTCGATCTACGTCGACGCCCGCACCGACGACATCGAGCACTGGTACCTGGACCGCTTCCGCAAGCTCCGCGAGACCGCCTTCCAGGACCCGAACTCCTACTTCCGCCGCTTCACCGAGGTGCCGGAGGAGGAGGCGATGGAGTACGGCCGACAGGTCTGGCGCACCATCAACAAGCCGAACCTGCTGGAGAACGTGCTGCCGACCCGCGGCCGGGCGACCCTGATCCTCCAGAAGGGGGCGGACCACAAGGTCCGCCGGGCGCTGCTGCGCAAGCTCTGACACCGATGCGACAAAAGGGGCCCCGCCGGCGGCGGGGCCCCTTCCGTCATGCCGGGCCCGTTCAGCCCAGGTGCGTCCGCACGGCCTCGGCCAGCCGCTGCGCGACGGACTCGGCCTGCACCGGGTCGGCGGCCTCGACCATGACCCGGACCAGCGGCTCGGTGCCGGACGAACGCAGCAGCACCCGGCCGGTGGAGCCCAGTTCGGCCTCGGCCTCGGAGACGGCGGCGGCCAGCTCGACGCTGGTGTTCACCCGGCTCTTGTCGACGCCCCTGACGTTGATCAGCTGCTGCGGCAGACGGGTCATCACGGCGGCCAGGTCGGCCAGCGGCTGCTTGGTGGCGGCCAGTCGGGCGCCCAGCATGAGGCCGGTCAGGGTGCCGTCGCCGGTGGTGGCGTGGTCGAGCAGGATGACGTGGCCGGACTGCTCGCCGCCCAGCGCGAAGCCGTGCTCCTTCATCGCCTCCAGCACGTACCGGTCGCCGACGGCGGTCTCCACCAGGTCGACGCCCTCGCGCTCCATCGCCAGCTTGAAGCCGAGGTTGGACATCACGGTGGCCACCGCGGTGTTGCGGCGCAGGGTGCCGGCGTCCTTCATGGCGACGGCCAGGATGGCGATGATCTGGTCGCCGTCCACCTCGTTGCCGTCCGCGTCGGCGGCCAGGCAGCGGTCGGCGTCGCCGTCGAGGGCGATGCCGAGGTCGGCGCGGTACTCCGTCATGGCGGCCCGCAGCCGGTCCAGGTGGGTGGAGCCGACGCCGTCGTTGATGTTGAGGCCGGTGGGCTCCGCCCCCAGGGTGTGGACGACCTCGGCGCCGGCCCGGGCGAAGGCCTCGGGGGCGACGTAGGCGGCCGCGCCGTGGGCGCCGTCGATGACGACCTTGATGCCGTCGAGGCGGTTGGGCAGCACGCCGATCAGGTGGGCGACGTACTTGTCGAAGCCCTCGGTGTACTCGCGCACCCGGCCGACGGCGGCGCCGGTCGGGCGGTTCCAGTCCTCGCTGCCGAGCGTGTGCTTGCGGTAGTGGGTCTCGATCGCGTCCTCGATGCGGTCGTCCAGCTTGTGGCCGCCGCGGGCGAGGAACTTGATGCCGTTGTCGGGCATCGCGTTGTGGCTGGCGGAGAGCATCACGCCGAAGTCGGCGCCGAGCGCGCCGGTGAGATACGCCACAGCCGGGGTCGGCAGCACGCCGACCCGGAGCACGTCGACGCCGGCGCTCGCCAGGCCGGCGATGACAGCGGCCTCCAGGAACTCGCCCGAGGCGCGCGGGTCCCGGCCGACCACCGCGACCGGCCGGTGGCCCTCGAAGGCGCCGGCCTCGCCGAGCACATGGGCCGCCGCGACCGACAGCCCGAGCGCCAGCTCGGCCGTCAGACCCTCGTTGGCCACCCCGCGCACGCCGTCCGTACCGAAGAGTCGTCCCACTGTCCCGTCCTCCATCACCACTGCTCGGAACCCAACCGATGGCACCCGGCCGCCGCACGATAGCCGGGGAACACGTCGCCCCGGAGTACACGTGGTACTCCGGGGCGACGGTTCGCGCAACCAGGGGGTGCGCCGCCAGGGCGGACCGCACCCCCAGGGACGCGATTAGCGCTTGCTGTACTGCGGCGCCTTGCGGGCCTTCTTGAGACCGGCCTTCTTGCGCTCGACGGCGCGGGCGTCACGGGTCAGGAAGCCGGCCTTCTTCAGCGCGCCGCGGTTGTTGTCCACGTCGGCCTCGTTCAGGGCACGGGCCACACCGAGGCGCAGCGCGTAGGCCTGGCCGGAGACGCCGCCACCGCTGATGCGGGCGACGACGTCGTAACGGCCGTCAAGCTCGAGGAGCTTGAAGGGCTCGTTCACGGTCTGCTGGTGCACCTTGTTGGGGAAGTAGTTCTCCAGGGTGCGACCGTTGATCTTCCACTGGCCGGTGCCGGGGACGATGCGCACGCGGGCGATCGCCTCCTTGCGACGGCCGAGGCCGGCGCCCGGGATGGCCTCGCCGAAGCGGCCGGCCAGCGACTCGGAGGTGTAGCTCTCCTCGGAGGTGTACTCGCCCTCGACGGCCTCAACGGCCTCGTCGAAGTCGACCTCAAGGGTTTCAGTGGTCTCGGCCACGGTGTTCCTCAGCTCTTTTCAGTGTTGGGGGGCTTGGTGGCCGAATTACTGCGCGACCTGGGTGATCTCGAACGGCACCGGCTGCTGGGCAGCGTGCGGGTGCTGGTCGCCCGAGTAGACCTTCAGCTTCGAGAGCATCTGGCGGCCCAGGCTGTTCTTGGGGATCATGCCCTTGATGGCCTTCTCGACGGCCTTCTCCGGGTTGTTCGCCAGCAGGTCGTCGTAGCGCACCGACCGCAGACCGCCCGGGAAGCCAGAGTGGCGGTAGGCCAGCTTCTGGGTCTTCTTGTTACCGGACAGGTGCACCTTGTCGGCGTTGATGATGATGACGAAGTCACCAGTGTCAACGTGCGGCGCGTAGATCGCCTTGTGCTTACCCCGGAGGAGGTTGGCGGCCTGGGAAGCCAGACGGCCGAGCACGACGTCGGTCGCGTCGATGACGTGCCACTGACGCTGGACGTCGCCGGGCTTGGGGCTGTACGTACGCACGGTCGTAGCCTTCGCTTTTCAGTGAGTGAGTCCTGACAGGAGCACCTGGGACGGAAGAGCAGCCTGGCCACCCTTGGACGCAATTCAAGGGGGACCGCTGGTCGTCGAACCTGATGTCTCCGGCGTACCGACCTCTCACGTGAGATAGAGCGAGCCAATACGCACATCAAGCGTCCAGGTTACCGGGCGGGCGGGTGGGGGTCAAAAATCGGCTTCCCCCACCCCCGCCGTCACTCAGCGTTCGCGCTCCACCCGGCTGACGTCCCAGACCGGCTCGGGCGACTCGTAGACCCGGCCGTCGGCGCCGAACACCAGGTAGCGGTCGAAGGTCTTCGCGAACCAGCGGTCGTGGGTGACGCACAGCACGGTGCCGTCGAAGGCCTCCAGCCCGGCCTGCAGCGCCTCGGCGCTGTCCAGGTCCAGGTTGTCGGTCGGCTCGTCGAGCAACAGGGCCGTCACGCCGGAGAGTTCGAGCTTGAGGATCATCAGCCGGGCCTGCTGCCCACCGGACAGCGACTCGAACTTCTGCTCCTCCTGCCGGTCCAGCTCGTAGCGGCGCAGCGCGCCCATCGCGGCGCTGCGGCTGAGCGCGTGCTCCTCCTCGACGATCGAGCGCACCGTCCGGCCGAACAGCTCCGGGTGGGCGTGGGTCTGCCGGAAGTGGCCGGGGACGACCCGGGCGCCGAGCTTCCAGGTGCCGGTGTGCGCGACGCTCTCGTCGCCCGCCAGCAGCCGCAGGAAGTGCGACTTGCCGGAGCCGTTGGAGCCGAGCACGGCGACCCGCTCGCCGTAGAACACCTCCAGGTCGAAGGGCTTCATGAGACCGGTGAGCTCCAGCTGCTCCACGGTGAAGGAGCGCACACCGGTGCGCCCGCCCTTGAGCCGCATGGTGATGCTCTGCTCGCGCGGGGGCTCCTCCGGGCGGCCGGCCTCCTCGAACTTCTTCAGCCGGGTCTGGGCGGCGGCGTAGCGGGTGGCGAGCGCGTGGCTGACGGAGGCCGCCTGGCGCAGGGTGACGACCAGCTTCTTGAGCTTGGCGTGTTCCTCGTCCCAGCGCCGGCCCAGCTCCTCGAAGCGCGCGAAGCGGTCCTTGCGGGCCTCGTGGAAGCTGTCGAAACCGCCGCCGTGCACCCAGACGCTGCTCCCGGCCGCGCCGGACTCGACGGCGATGATCTTGTCGGCGGCCTCGGAGAGCAGCTCGCGGTCGTGCGAGATGAACAGGACGGTCTTCGAGGTGGCCTTGAGGGCCTCCTCCAGCCAGCGCTTGCCCGGGACGTCCAGGTAGTTGTCGGGCTCGTCGAGCAGCAGCACCTCTTCGGGGCCGCGCAGCAGCGCCTCCAGGACGAGCCGCTTCTGCTCACCGCCCGAGAGGGTGTTCAGGCCGCGCCACTGGGCCTTGTCGAAGGGCATCCCGAGGGCCGCCATGGTGCAGACGTCCCAGTCGGTCTCGTAGTCGTAGCCGCCGACGTCGGCCCAGTCGGAGAGCGCCTGGGCGTAGGCCATCTGGGTCTTCTCGTCGTCCTGGGCGATCATCGCCAGCTCGGCGGCGTCCACCGCGCGGGCGGCGACGGCGATCCGCTCGGGGGCGACGGACACCAGCAGGTCGCGGACCGAGGCGTCCGGCGCCAGCGCGCCCGGGGTGGCCCGCTCGTCCTCGCGGCCGGTGGTGCCGACGAACTGGCGCATCACGCCGAGCCCGCCGCTGATCGTCACCGTGCCGCCGTGCGGCTGGAGGTCCCCCGCGATCATCCGCAGCAGGGTGGTCTTGCCGGCCCCGTTGGCGCCGACCAGGGCGACCGCGGCGCCCTCGCCGACCCGGAAGGACGCGTCGTCGAACAGCACCCGCCCGTCCGGCAGGTAGTACTCCAGGTGCGAAATCTCGACGTGTCCCATGCGGACGATTGTCCCAAGCCGACGCGCCCGGCCCAAACGGATTACCCGACGGGCGGCTGACCGGGCAGTGTGCGCAGCCGCCTGGCCTGGCGGTTGCGCTCGGCGAGCTGGTCGTCCGCCGGGTAGCCGACTTCCTCAAGGGTGAGCCCGTACGGCCGGATCACGTTGACGGCCGAGTTGCGGACCCCGCCGGCCAGCACCTCGCCGGGGAACTCCACCGGCCGGTGCCCGTCGCCGACCAGCAGCATCGCCCCGACCAGCGCCCGGACCATGTTGTGGCAGAACGCGTCGGCGCGGACGGTGGCGACCGCCAGCGAGCCCTCCTGGGAGGCGTAGGAGTCCACCGGGACGCGGTCCCAGTGCAGCTCCAGCAGGGTGCGGATGGTGGTGGCGCCCTCGCGCTTCTTGCAGTACGCGGCGAAGTCGTGCTCGCCGAGCAGCAGCTTCGCGGCCTCGTTCATCCGGTCGACGTCCAGCGGGCGGTCGTGCCAGAGCACGTGCCCGCGCAGCAGCGGGTCGACCCCGCCGGGGTGGTCGGCGACCCGGTAGGCGTAGCGGCGCCAGATCGCCGAGAAGCGGGCGTCGAACCCGGCCGGCGCCTCGCCGACCCGGTAGATCCGGATGTCCCCGGGCAGCCGGCCGGCCAGCCGGCGCAGCAGCTTCTCGCGGTGCGCCTCCCACAGCTCGGCCGGCAGGTCGACGTGCGCGACCTGGCCGCGGGCGTGCACCCCGGCGTCGGTGCGCCCGGCCACGGTCAGCGGGAACAGCTCGGGGCTGCGGGTGACGATCCGCAGCGCGCTCTCGATCTCCTCCTGGACCGTCCGGCGGCCGCCGCGCTGGCGGGCCCAACCGGAGAACTCGGCGCCCTGGTAGGCGAGATCGAGCCGGACCCGGACGAACCCGTCGGCCGGGCCGTCCTTCACCGGCGGCTGCTCGGCGCAATCGTTGACCACAATCCACTCCAGACAGAAGGAACGGGCCCGCTCCCCCACGGATGGGAGAGCGGGCCCGTGACCACACCTAGCGGTGTCAGGCCTGCTCGGCCTCGACGGCCTCGTCGGCCTTGGCGTCGGCCGGAGCCTCGACCTTGGCCTCGGCCTCCTTGACGGCGCGCTTGGTGGCGCCCTCGGCCTCGCCGACGGCGGTCTGCGCGACGGTGAGCGCCTCGACCAGCTCGATCACGGCCATCGGGGCGTTGTCGCCACGACGGGGACCGATCTTGGTGATACGGGTGTAACCACCCGGGCGGTTCTCGTAGCGCGGCGCGATCTCGGTGAAGAGGGTGTGCAGCACGGCGATGTCGGTGATCGTCTTGCGCACCAGGCGACGGTTGTGGATGTCGCCCTTCTTCGCCTTGGTGATCAGCTTCTCCGCCAGCGGGCGCATCCGACGGGCCTTGGCCTCGGTCGTGGTGATGCGGCCGTACTGGAACAGCTCCCGGCACAGACCGGCGAGCAGCAGCGGCTCGTGGTGCGGGCCGCCGCCGAGGCGGGCACCCTTGGTGGGACGCGGCATGGATGACTCCTTGAATCTCCGACTACGGCCGTATCAGGTACCGCAGCGGGCGTCCGGGCACTGTTGCCCGGACGACTTTCACGACGACGGGGGCGGTTCGGTGGAACCGCCCCCGCGGCCAAATCTCTTAGTACTGCTCGGTCTCGGCGTAACCCGCGTCGTCCAGGTCGTCGGCGCCGAAGGCGTCGGCGGCGGCGGTCGGGTCGAACCCGGGCGGGCTGTCCTTGAGGGCCAGGCCCATGCCGGCCAGCTTCGCCTTGACCTCGTCGATCGACTTCGCACCGAAGTTGCGGATGTCGAGCAGGTCGGCCTCGGAGCGGGCGACGAGCTCACCCACGGTGTGGATGCCCTCGCGCTTGAGGCAGTTGTAGGAGCGGACGGTGAGTTCCAGCTCCTCGATCGGCAGCGCCAGGTCGGCGGCCAGGGCGGCGTCCGTCGGGGACGGGCCCATGTCGATGCCCTCGGCGTCGATGTTCAGCTCGCGGGCGAGACCGAACAGCTCCACCAGGGTCTTGCCGGCCGAGGCCATGGCGTCACGCGGACGCATGGCGGGCTTGGTCTCGACGTCGACGATCAGCTTGTCGAAGTCGGTCCGCTGCTCGACACGGGTGGCCTCGACCTTGTAGGTGACCTTCAGCACGGGGCTGTAGATCGAGTCGACCGGGATGCGGCCGATCTCCTGGCCGGAGGCCTTGTTCTGGACGGCGGAGACGTAGCCGCGACCGCGCTCGACGGTCAGCTCCATCTCCAGCTTGCCCTTGCCGTTCAGCGTGGCGAGGACCAGCTCCGGGTTGTGCACCTCGACACCCGCCGGCGGGGCGATGTCGGCGGCGGTGACGACACCCGGGCCCTGCTTGCGCAGGTACATCACGACCGGCTCGTCGTGCTCCGAGGAGACGACCAGCTGCTTGATGTTGAGGATGAGGTCGGTCACGTCCTCCTTGACGCCCGGCACGGTGGTGAACTCGTGCAGGACGCCGTCGACGCGGATGCTGGTGACAGCGGCACCCGGGATCGACGACAGGAGCGTGCGGCGCAGGGAGTTGCCGAGGGTGTAGCCGAAGCCCGGCTCCAGCGGCTCGATCACGAACCGCGAGCGGAACTCGTCGACGACCTCTTCGGTCAGCGAGGGGCGCTGAGCGATAAGCATGGGGGGTATTCCTCCAGTTGTCTTCGGCACCCACTATTTGATGCCGACAGGACCAAGCGTACGGGGTCCCGCGAACAGCGACGAATCACCGCGTGGGACCCCGTACGAAGGTTCAAAGCAGGTACTGCGAGCCCGAAGGCGCTGCGTCAGACGCGGCGGCGCTTCGGCGGACGGCAGCCGTTGTGCGGGGTGGGGGTGACGTCCTGGATCGAGCCGACCTCCAGGCCGGTGGCCTGGAGCGAGCGGATCGCGGTCTCGCGGCCGGAGCCCGGACCCTTGACGAAGACGTCAACCTTGCGCATGCCGTGCTCCTGCGCGCGACGGGCAGCGGCCTCGGCGGCCATCTGCGCGGCGAACGGGGTGGACTTGCGCGAGCCCTTGAAGCCGACGTGACCGGCGGAGGCCCAGGAGATCACGTTGCCCGCGGGGTCGGTGATCGAAACGATGGTGTTGTTGAACGTGCTCTTGATGTGCGCGTGGCCGTGAGCGACGTTCTTCTTTTCCTTGCGGCGGATCTTCTTCGCGCCGGCAGCCTGACGACCCTTGGGGGGCATAAGTCTGTTCTCCTACTGAGGTGGTCGGTCCGCTGACCCGCGGGCCGGAGGGATGTCCGGTGACGGGACGGACTACTTCTTGCCCGGCTTCTTCTTGCCGGCGATCGCGCGACGCGGGCCCTTGCGGGTACGCGCGTTGGTGTGGGTGCGCTGACCGCGGACCGGCAGGCCGCGGCGGTGACGCAGACCCTCGTAGCAGCCGATCTCGACCTTGCGGCGGATGTCGGCGGCCACCTCACGGCGGAGGTCACCCTCGACCGTGTAGTTGGCGTCGATGTACTGGCCCAGCTTCACGAGGTCTTCCTCGGTGATGTCGCGAACGCGGACATCCGGGTTGACACCGGTCTCGGCCAGGGTCTGCTGGGCGCGGGTACGGCCGATGCCGTACACGTAGGTAAGGGCGATCTCGATCCGCTTCTCACGGGGGAGATCAACGCCGGCGAGGCGTGCCATTCAAGGCTCCTGTGCTTTTTCAGAGGTCTTGCGTGCTACCTACTCCTTCGCCTCTCGACGATGGAGCCCCGGCCTCTGACCGGGGGTGGCAGTCCGTCCCTTCGTGGGGACGGATCGGGTAGCCCGCTTATGACGTTTTCGCGTCGCGCGAAGTACTACGAGAAATGCTGGGGAGAGATCAGCCCTGGCGCTGCTTGTGGCGCAGGTTGTCGCAGATCACCATGACCCGGCCGTGGCGGCGGATCACCTTGCACTTGTCGCAGATCTTCTTGACGCTCGGCTTGACCTTCATGTTCAGGTTCTCCGGGTCTAGATCTGACGTTCTTACTTGTAGCGGTAGACGATCCGCCCGCGCGTGAGGTCGTAGGGGCTGAGCTCCACGACGACCCGGTCGTCCGGCAGGATGCGGATGTAGTGCATGCGCATCTTGCCACTGATGTGCGCGAGGACCTTGTGACCGTTCTGCAGCTCGACCCTGAACATCGCGTTCGGAAGAGACTCGATCACGGTGCCCTCGATCTCAATGGCGCCTTGCTTCTTAGCCATGAACTGCGAGATCCACCTTCCGGGACCGGCTACCGTATGCGGCACGCTCGTGCGAACCTGGGTTCACCCCGCCCCCGAAGGGAAGAGGGCGTGCTGAAGCACGCTACGAGTGAGCCGACGGTCCATCCTACGCCAGCGCGTCCGGTGGGCCAAAACGAGGTCCCCCGAAGGCAGCCACCGTGACGTCCCGGCTGGTCCCGGCGGGTCAGAACCCGGCGGTGACGGTCAGCGGCTCGACGTGGGCGGTGCAGGCCGCGCAGCGGCGGGCGGCCTCGGGGATCTCGGTCAGGCACTCGGGGCAGGGCCGCTTGGGGGTCTTCACCTTCTTCGGCAGGTACCGCGCGGTCGCCTTGGTGACCGGCAGCACGACGCAGAAGTACAGCACCGCCGCGGTCATCACGAAGGCGATCAGCACGTTGAGGAACTGGCCGTACGGGAAGGTGACCCCGGCCACCGTCGCCTTGTACGAGCTGAAGTCGCCGGCCGCGCCCACCACCACGCCGACCAGCGGGGTGAGGAAGGCCGACACGAAGCCGGTCACCACCCCGGTGAACGCGGCACCGATGACGACACCGACCGCCATGTCGACGACGTTGCCGCGCATCATGAAGTCGCGGAATCCCTTGAGCACTGCACTCTCCCGATCGATCGAAGCCGCCGAAGCCGCTACTGAAGCCACTGCCAGCCGATAAAAATAGGACAAAAGCCCTGGAGGTCCAAACCCCCAGGGCCCTGATCCCTTGTCAGCAGCGGAAGTTGGCCGCTCGGCCGACCGCCACGAGACTAGCCAAGCGGGTCCGGGGCAGCGGTGATGCCCAGCTTCGCGAGCTCCGCCTTGCCGCCGTCGAAGGCCGTCAGGACCAGCGGGCCCTGCTCGGTGACGGCCACCGAGTGCTCCCAGTGCGAGGCCCAGGTGCCGTCGTTGGTGACGACCGTCCAGTCGTCCTCCAGCACGGCGGTGTGCGGGGTGCCCAGCGAGACCATCGGCTCGATCGCCAGCACGGTGCCGGGGATCAGCTTCGGGCCCTTGCCGCGGCCGCGCTCGACGTAGTTCAGCACGTGCGGCTCCATGTGCATCGCGGTGCCGATGCCGTGGCCGCCGTAGCCCTCGGTGATGCCCCACTTGCCCTTGGGGGGCAGCGGCTGGCGGCGGATGAAGCCCTCGATCGCCTTGGAGACGTCGACCAGGCGGTTGTTCTTCTTCATCTGGGCGATGCCGGCCCACATCGAGCCCTCGGTCACCCGGCTCAGCATCTCGACCTCGGGGCGCACCTCGCCGACCGCCACGGTGATCGCCGCGTCGCCGTGCCAGCCGTCCAGGATGGCGCCGCAGTCGATCGAGATGACGTCGCCCTCCTGGAGCACCCGGTCACCGGGGATGCCGTGCACGACCTCGTTGTTCACCGAGGCGCAGATCACCCCGGGGAACCACAGGCCGCCGTGGTCGGCGCGGAAGTTGGAGGTCGCACCGTGATCGGTGATGACCTTGTCCGCGATGTCGTTGAGCTCCTGGGTGGTCACCCCCGGGGCGACCGCCTCCCGGCAGGCCTTCAGCGCCTCGGCGACGACCAGCCCGGCCGCTCGCATCTTCGCGATCTGCTCGGGGGTCTTGATCTCCACCATCTGGTCACGCCTTCCACGTTCTGTTTGCCACTGCCTACCACCGTACGACGCCGTACGGCCGCGCCGCCCGGGATCGGGGAGCGCGGCCGTACGGCGTCGCCGGGAAACTCAGTTGTCCTGCTTCAGCGCCTCGATCGCGCGGCGGGTGACCTCGTCCACCTTGCCGAGGGCCGAGATGGTCGCCACCAGGCCCTGCTGGGCGTAGTAGTCGATGATCGGCTCGGTCTCCGTGTGGTAGACCTCCAGCCGGGTCCGCACCTTGTCCTCGGTGTCGTCCGAGCGCTGGTACAGCTCGCCGCCGCACTCGTCGCAGACGCCCTCGGCCTTCGGCGGGTTGTAGTCCACGTGGAAGACGTGGCCCCCGTCGTTGCGGCACAGGCGGCGGCCGGCGATCCGCCGGACCACCTCGTCCTCGGGGACCTCCAGGTCCAGCACGCCGTCCAGCTTGATCCCCTGCTCGGCGAGGAACTCGTCGAGCGCCTTGGCCTGGCCGAGGTTGCGGGGGAAGCCGTCGAGCAGGAAGCCGCCGGCGGCGTCCTCCTGGAGCATGCGGTCCTTGGCCATCCCGATGGTGACCTCATCCGGCACCAGGCGGCCCGCGTCCATGTAGCTCTTGGCCTCGAGCCCCAGCGGGGTGCCCTGACCGATGTTGGCGCGGAACAGGTCGCCGGTGGAGATGTGGGGAATGGACAGGGTCTTGGCGAGCAGGTGCGCCTGAGTACCCTTCCCGGCCCCGGGAGGACCAACGAGGACGATACGCATCAGCGGAGGAACCCTTCGTAATTGCGCTGCTGGAGCTGGCTCTCGATCTGCTTCACAGTTTCGAGTCCGACGCCGACGACGATGAGCACGCTGGTGCCGCCGAACGGGAAGTTGGTCTGCTGTCCGAAGGCGACCAGGGCGATCATCGGGATCAACGCGATCAGGCCCAGGTAGAGCGAACCCGGCCACGTGATTCGGGTCAGCACGTAGTTCAGGTACTCGGCCGTCGGTCGGCCGGCCCGGATGCCCGGGATGAAGCCACCATACTTCTTCATATTGTCGGCAACTTCTTCGGGGTTGAAGGAGATCGCGACGTAGAAGAAGGCGAAGAAGACGATCAGCAGGAAGTAGGTCGCCATGTAGATCGGGTGGTCGCCCTTGACGAAGTGCTGGGTGATCCACACCGCCCAGCCCGACTGGCTACCGGTCAGCTGGACCACCAGGGCCGGGATGTACAGCAGCGACGAGGCGAAGATGACCGGGATGACACCGGCCTGGTTCACCTTGAGCGGGATGTAGGTCGACGTGCCGCCGAACGCCCGCCGGCCGATCATCCGCTTCGCGTACTGCACCGGGATCCGGCGCTGGGCCTGCTCCACGAAGATGACCAGCATCACGACGATGATGCCGACCGCGACCACGGACAGGAACTCGACCCAGCCGCCACCGATGGTGCCGGAGCCCTTGATCGCCCACATCGAGGACGGGAACTGCGCGGCGATCGAGGTGAAGATCAGCAGCGACATGCCGTTGCCGATGCCGCGGTCCGTGATCAGCTCGCCCAGCCACATGATCACCGTGGTGCCGGCGGTCATCGTGATCACCATGACGGCGATCCGGAACACGCTCGTGTCCGGGACGATCTGGTTGCCCACGGGGCAGCCGGAGAACAGTGCGCCGCTGGAGGCCGTCGCCACGATGCCGGTGCCCTGGAGCACGGCGAGCGCGATGGTCAGGTAGCGGGTGTACTGGGTGATCTTCGTCTGGCCGGCCTGGCCCTCCTTCTTCAGCGCTTCCAGTCGCGGGATCACGACCGTGAGGAGCTGGAGGATGATGCTCGCGGTGATGTACGGCATGATGCCGAGCGCGAAGATCGTCAGCTGGAGGAGCGCGCCACCACTGAACAGGTTGACCAGCCCGAAGAGGCCGTTGTTCTTGGTGTCCTTCACACACTCGTTCACGGCCGTGAAACTCACGCCGGGGATCGGAATGTGCGAGCCCAGGCGGAACAGCACCATGATGCCCAGCGTGAACAGCAGCTTCTTGCGCAGGTCGGGCGTCTGGAACGCCCGCGCGAACGCACTGAGCACGGTGCCTCCTGCGCCTCCCGCGCGTCGTCGGCGGGAGGGTCGGTCCTGAATGGGAGTTTTGGCGGTACGGGCTCCCGTACAGACGGCACAGGCGAGCCTACGCGCAGCCTACAAGGGAACTCCACGGACTCTAACAGTGCGCAGCCACTCGGAAGAAGCGCGTACCGCCCCTCCCCCACTCACGGGGTACGGGATGCCCGGGTTTGCCACACAAAAGAACGAGGACACGTCAACGGAATGCCCGGAAAACGCGATGTCCGGAAAACGCGCGAGCCCCGCACCTCCCGAAGGAGGTGCGGGGCTCGCACGGAAGTCAGCGGGCTCAGACGAGCTCGGTGACGGTACCGCCGGCGGCGGTGATCTTCTCGGCGGCGGAGCCGGAGACGGCGTCGACCGTCACCTGCAGCGCAACCGAGATCTCGCCGGTGCCGAGCACCTTGACGAGGGAGTTCTTGCGAACCGCGCCCTTGGCGACCAGGTCCTCGACGGTGACCTCTCCACCCTGCGGGTAGAGCTCGGCCAGCTTGTCGAGGTTGACGACCTGGAACGTGATCTTGAACGGGTTCTTGAAGCCCTTCAGCTTCGGCAGGCGCATGTGGAGCGGCATCTGGCCACCCTCGAAGCGCTGCGGAACCTGGTAGCGGGCCTTGGTGCCCTTGGTACCACGACCGGCGGTCTTACCCTTGGAGCCCTCACCACGACCCACGCGGATCTTGTCGGTCTTGGCACCCGGGGCGGGACGCAGGTTGTGGATCTTGATCGGGTTGTCGCCCATGATCAGTCCACCTCCTCAACCGTCACCAGGTGACGGACCGTGTGGGCCATCCCGCGGATCTCGGGACGGTCCTCCTTCACCACGACGTCGTGCATGCGCTTGAGACCAAGCGAACGCAGGGTGTCACGGTGATTCTGCTTGCTGCCGATGTACGACTTGGTCTGCGTGATCTTCAGGCGAGCCATCAGGCGCTCACCCCTGCAGCACGCGCCCGCAGCAGAGCGGCGGGGGCCACGTCCTCCAGCGGCAGGCCACGACGAGCGGCGATCTCCTCGGGGCGCACGAGGCCCTTCAGAGCAGCCACGGTGGCGTGCACGATGTTGATCGCGTTGTCCGAGCCGAGCGACTTCGACAGGATGTCGTGAATGCCGGCGCACTCCAGGACGGCGCGCACCGGACCACCGGCGATAACACCGGTACCGGGGGCGGCGGGCTTCAGGAGCACGACGCCGGCGGCCTTCTCACCCTGGATCGGGTGCGGGATGGTGCCCTGGATACGGGGGACCTTGAAGAAGTTCTTCTTGGCCTCCTCAACACCCTTGGCGATGGCGGCCGGAACCTCCTTCGCCTTCCCGTAACCGACACCCACGGTGCCGTCACCGTCGCCCACCACGACCAGCGCGGTGAAGCTGAAACGACGACCACCCTTGACAACCTTGGCGACACGGTTGATCGCGACAACGCGCTCGACGTAAGCGGTCTTCTCGACGGCGGGGGCGTTGCCCCGGTCGTCACGCTTACGGTCGCGCCGCTCGCCACCGCCGGTGCCACCGCCGGCGCCGCTACCGCGGCGCTGGGGTCCAGCCATTGGAATTACCTCTCTCGATTACGTCCGTCGACTGAGTCGACGAGCGGCTTAGAAGTCGAGCCCGGCCTCGCGAGCCGCGTCCGCCAGGGCGGCGATGCGGCCGGCGTACCGGTTGCCCGCGCGGTCGAAGACGACCGACTCGATGCCGGCGGCCTTGGCGCGCTCGGCGACCAGGCTCCCGACCTTCTTGGCCAGCTCGGTCTTGTCGCCCTCGGCGCCCTTGATGGACACGTCGAGGGTGGACGCCGACGCCAGGGTATGACCCTTGGCGTCGTCGATGACCTGGGCGACCATGTGACGGTTCGAGCGCGTCACGACGAGGCGCGGACGCACCTCGGTGCCGACGACGCGCTTGCGAACGCGGATCGCGCGGCGCTTGCGAGCGGCGCTCTTGTAGGCGTTGCCCTTGCCGATCTTGACAGAGACGCTCATCGCTTACTTACCACTCTTTCCGACCTTGCGGCGGATGACCTCGCCCGCGTACTTGACGCCCTTGGCCTTGTACGGGTCGGGCTTGCGCAGCTTGCGGATCTTCGCGGCGACCTCGCCGACCTTCTGCTTGTCGATGCCGTCCACGTGGAACTTGGTGGCCGACTCGACGACGAAGGAAATGCCCTCGGGGGCCTCGACCAGGATCGGGTGGCTGTAGCCCAGCTGGAACTCCATGTCGGAGCCCTTCGCCAGAACTCGGTAGCCGACACCGCTGATCTCCAGCGACTTGCGGTAGCCCGCGGTCACGCCGGTGATCATGTTCGCCACCAGCGTGCGGGAAAGGCCGTGCAGGGCCTTCGACAGACGCTCGTCGTTGGGGCGGGTGACGAGCAGCGTGCCGTCCTCGCCCTTACCGATCTCGATCGGCGCGGCGACAACGTGGGTGAGGGAGCCCTTGGGGCCCTTCACCGAGACCGCCTGGCCATCGATGGTGACGTCCACGCCAGCGGGGACCTGGATGGGCAGCCGTCCAATGCGCGACATTGCTGTACCTCCGTTTCCCGAATTACCAGACGTAGGCGAGAACTTCTCCGCCTACGCCCTTCTTGGCGGCCTGCTTGTCGGTGAGGAGACCCGAGGACGTGGAGATGATCGCCACGCCCAGGCCGCCGAGCACCTTCGGCAGGTTGGTGGACTTTGCGTAGACCCGCAGGCCCGGCTTGCTGATCCGCTTGATGCCAGCGATCGAGCGCTCACGGTTGGGACCGAACTTGAGCTCGATGGTCAGCTTCTTGCCGACCTCGCCCTCAACGGGCTCCTCAACCTTGTAGGAGGAGATGTACCCCTCCTGCTGCAGGATCTCGGCGACGTGCGCCTTGATCTTGCTGGCCGGCATCGCCACGGAGTCGTGGTACGCCGAGTTAGCGTTACGCAGACGCGTGAGCATGTCTGCGATGGGGTCGGTCATGGTCATGATGGCCTCAGGCCTCTCTCGCCGTGGTTTCTCCGCGCCAGGTCCCCCCGCCGCACTCCGAGGAGTGCGGCAGGGGCACAGACGCAGGGGACCTGCGGCGTCGTAAGACTGGGTGCGAGCCCTCCGAAGAGGGTCGACGGCAGCTATGGAGCCACCGCGACAGGGGGCCCGACCTCACTACCCTACGGGATTCCGTACGCAGCCCCAAAAAGGGGCTCTGTGGGGTCGGGCACACCTGCTTCGCTATGGCGTTACCGCGAGGTCCTGGTTACCAGGAGCTCTTGGTCACGCCCGGCAGCTCGCCGCGGTGCGCCATCTCACGAAGGCAGACACGGCAGAGGCCGAACTTGCGGTACACCGAGTGCGGACGGCCGCAGCGCTGGCACCGGGTGTAGGCCCGGACGCCGAACTTCGGCTTGCGCTCGGCCTTCGCGATGAGGGACTTCTTCGCCATGTGGTTACGCCTCCTTGAACGGGAAGCCCAGAGCGCGCAGGAGCGCCCGGCCCTCGTCGTCGGTCTGGGCGGTGGTCACGACGGTGATGTCCATACCGCGCTGACGGTCGACCTTGTCCTGGTCGATCTCGTGGAACATGACCTGCTCGGTCAGACCGAAGGTGTAGTTGCCACGGCCGTCGAACTGCTTCGGGGAGAGACCACGGAAGTCACGGATACGCGGCAGGGCCAGCGACACCAGACGGTCCAGGAACTCCCACATGCGGTCACCGCGGAGGGTGACGTGGGTGCCGATCGGCTGGCCCTCACGCAGCTTGAACTGCGCGATGGACTTGCGAGCCTTCGTCACCGCCGGCTTCTGACCGGTGATGGCGGTGAGGTCGCGGATCGCGCCCTCGATCAGCTTGCTGTCACGGGCGGCCTCGCCGACACCCATGTTGACGACGACCTTGACCAGGCCGGGCGTCAGCATGACGTTCTCGTACGAGAACTGCTCCTGCAGCTGACCCTTGATCTCGGAGTTGTAACGCTCCTTGAGACGGGGGGTCACCTTCTCAACAGTCGTCTCAGACATCAGATGTCCTCACCGGTTCGCTTGGCAACGCGGATCTTGTTGCCCTCGTCATCGAAGCGGTAGCCAACGCGGGTGACGACCTTCTTGCCGTCCTTCTCCACGACCAGCTGGACGTTGGAGACGTGCACCGGGGCCTCGACGGTGACGATGCCACCCTGAGTGCCCGGGCCCGGCTTGGTGTGCTTCTTGACCCGGTTCACACCCTCGACCAGGACCTTGTTCTCGGCGGGCATGGCCTGGATGACCTTGCCCTGCTTGCCGCGGTCCTTGCCGGTGATGACCTGAACCAGGTCACCCTTCTTGATCTTCATGCTGTTCGCCATGAGTTAGAGCACCTCCGGCGCAAGCGAGATGATCTTCATGAACTTCTTGTCACGCAGCTCGCGGCCCACCGGGCCGAAGATGCGGGTACCACGGGGGTCACCATCGGTGTTCTTCAGAACGACCGCGGCGTTCTCGTCGAAGCGGATGTACGAGCCATCCGGACGACGACGCGACTTCACGGTACGGACGACGACGCACTTGACGACGTCACCCTTCTTCACCGAACCGCCGGGGATCGCGTCCTTGACGGTCGCGACGATGACGTCCCCGATGCCGGCGTAGCGACGACCGGAGCCACCGAGAACGCGGATGCAAAGGATTTCCTTCGCGCCCGTGTTGTCGGCGACACGCAGTCGCGACTCCTGCTGGATCACAGCTTTCTCCTGATCGTCAACGAGAGCTGACGGGCCGGCCGCTGCTCACACCAGCGCCCACGAGGGGCCTGGTGCACATACGGCCGTACCGCATCAACTTCGTTACTTGGCCTTCTCGAGGATCTCGACGACGCGCCAGCGCTTCGTCGCGGACAGCGGGCGGGTCTCCGCCAGGAGGACCCGGTCGCCGATGCCGCAGGCGTTCGCCTCGTCGTGCGCCTTCAGCTTGTTCGTACGGCGGATGACCTTGCCGTACAGAGCGTGCTTGACGCGGTCCTCGACGGCGACGACGACGGTCTTGTCCATCTTGTCGCTGACGACGAGACCCTCACGGGTCTTGCGGAAACCGCGCGTCTCGTTGGTGTTCTCAGTCATCAGGCGTTCTCCACCGTCTCGATGCCCAGCTCGCGCTCGCGCATCAGGGTGTAGATCCGCGCGATGTCCTTACGGACGAGCTTGAGCCGTCCGTGGTTGTCGAGCTGCCCGGTCGCCGCCTGGAAGCGGAGGTTGAACAGCTCCTCCTTGGCCTCACGGAGCTTGGCAACGAGACCCTCGTTGTCCAGCTCGCGGAGGTCAGCAGCCTTGGTGCCGGCCGACATCAGCTCTCACCTGCCTCGCGCCGGATGATCCGGCACTTCATCGGGAGCTTGTGAGCAGCGCGGGTCAGCGCCTCACGAGCCACCTTCTCGTTGGGGTACGACAGCTCGAACATGACCCGACCCGGGTGCACGTTCGCGATCCACCACTCGGGCGAACCCTTACCGGAACCCATGCGGGTCTCGGCCGGCTTCTTGGTGAGCGGACGGTCCGGGTAGATGTTGATCCAGACCTTGCCGCCACGCTTGATGTGACGGGTGACGGCGATACGAGCGGACTCGATCTGCCGGTTCGTCACGTAGGCCGGGGTGACGGCCTGGATGCCGTACTCGCCGAAGGCGAGCTCGGTGCCACCCTTGGCAGCGCCACGGCGCTTGGGGTGGTGCTGCTTGCGGTGCTTGACCCGACGGGGGATCAGCATTGGAGTCAGGCCTCCGTTCCGGTGTTCTCGGCAGCCGGAGCCTCGGCGGCCGGGGCCGCGGGGGCCTCGGACGCGGCGGGGCGACGGCCGCGGCCACCGCGCTCGCCACCACGGCGCTCGCCACCGCGGGCGGGACGACCACCCTCGGGACGGGCCGGGCGGTTGCCCGAGCGGGCAGCGGCGTTCTCAGCGCGGACCTCGGCGATGTTCTTGACGTCGCCCTTGTAGATCCAGACCTTCACGCCGATACGGCCGAAGGTCGTCTTGGCCTCGAAGAAGCCGTAGTCGACGTTCGCGCGCAGGGTGTGCAGCGGCACACGGCCCTCGCGGTAGAACTCCGACCGGCTCATCTCGGCGCCGCCGAGACGACCGGAGCACTGAACCTTGATGCCCTTGGCGCCGGACTTCATGGTGCCCTGCATCGACTTGCGCATGGCACGGCGGAAGGAGACGCGGGAGGACAGCTGCTCCGCGACGCCCTGAGCCACGAGCTGGGCGTCCAGCTCGGGGTTCTTGACCTCGAGGATGTTCAGCTGGACCTGCTTGCCGGTCAGCTTCTCGAGGTCGCCGCGGATGCGGTCGGCCTCGGTGCCACGGCGGCCGATGACGATGCCGGGGCGAGCGGTGTGGATGTCGACGCGGACGCGGTCGCGGGTGCGCTCGATCTCGACCTTGGAGATGCCGGCGCGCTCCATGCCCTTCGTCATCATGCGACGAATGGCGACGTCTTCCTTGACGTAGTCCTTGTACAGCTTGTCGGCGTACCAGCGGGACTTGAAGTCCGTGCTGATGCCGAGGCGGAACCCGTGCGGGTTAACCTTCTGGCCCATTACCGGGTCCCTTCCTTGCTGCTGACGACCACGGTGATGTGGCTGGTCCGCTTGCGGATCCGGTAGGCACGACCCTGCGCACGCGGACGGAACCGCTTCAGGGTCGGGCCCTCGTCAACGTACGCCTCGCTGATGACGAGGTCGTCCACGTTGGAGTGGTTGTAGTTGTGCGCGGCGTTGGCAATGGCGCTGTCGAGCACCTTGCCGACGGGCACGGTGGCGGCCTGCGGAGCGAAACGCAGGACGGCCTGGGCCTCCGTGGCCGGCAGGCCACGGATGAGGTCCACCACGCGGCGGGCCTTCATGGGCGTGACGCGGATGTACCGCGCCTGGGCCCTGGCTTCCATGGTTGTCCCCTTGCTGGTGTAAGTCATTGAGTCGGTAATCTCGCTGGCGACTAGCGACGCTTCGACTTGCGGTCGTCCTTGACGTGACCGCGGAAGGTACGCGTCGGCGCGAACTCGCCGAGCTTGTGGCCGACCATCGACTCGGTGACGAACACCGGGACGTGCTTACGGCCATCGTGCACCGCGATCGTGTGGCCGAGCATGGCCGGGAAGATCACGGAGCGACGGGACCAGGTCTTGATGACGTTCTGGGTACCCGCCTCGTTCTGCGCGTCCACCTTCTTGAGAAGGTGGCCGTCGATGAAGGGGCCCTTCTTGAGACTGCGCGGCATCTGACCTGCTCCTAGCGCTTCTTGTTGGTCTTGCGGCGGCGCACGATGAGGGCGTTCGAAGCCTTCTTCGGGCTACGAGTGCGACCCTCCTTCTGGCCCCACGGCGAGACCGGGTGGCGGCCACCAGAGGTCTTACCCTCACCACCACCGTGCGGGTGGTCGATCGGGTTCATGGCGACACCACGCACGGTCGGGCGAACGCCCTTCCAGCGCATACGGCCGGCCTTGCCCCAGTTGATGTTCGACTGCTCGGCGTTGCCGACCTCACCGACGGTGGCGCGGCAGCGCGCGTCCACCAGGCGGATCTCACCGGAGGGCATGCGCAGGTGCGCCATCTTGCCCTCACGCGCCAGCAGCTGGATGCCGGCACCGGCGGAGCGGGCCATCTTGGCACCGCCACCGGGACGCAGCTCCACCGCGTGGATGGTGGTACCGACCGGGATGTTGCGAAGCGGCAGGTTGTTGCCCGGCTTGATGTCGGCGCCAGCGCCGTTCTCGATCCGGTCACCCTGCGCGATACCGCGCGGCGCGATGATGTAGCGCTTCTCGCCGTCCGCGTAGTGCAGGAGCGCGATGCGCGCGGTGCGGTTGGGGTCGTACTCGATGTGCGCGACCTTGGCCGGCACGCCGTCCTTGTCGTGACGACGGAAGTCGATCACGCGGTAGGCGCGCTTGTGACCGCCACCCTGGTGGCGAACGGTGATCCGACCGGCGTTGTTACGGCCGCCCTTGCTGTGCAGGGGGCGAACCAGCGACTTCTCCGGCGTGGACCGCGTGATCTCTACGAAGTCGGCCACGCTGGAGCCACGACGGCCCGGCGTAGTCGGCTTGTACTTGCGGATGCCCATTTGGCTCTCTCGTCCTCGTCCTTATCGACGATCACGATCTCCGTTAGGAGACCGGACCACCGAAGATGTCGATGCGGTTGCCCTCAGCCAGCGTCACGATGGCGCGCTTGGTGTCCTTGCGCTTGCCAAAGCCCGTCTTGGAGCGCTTGCGCTTGCCCTGACGGTTGAGCGTGTTGACGGACTCGACCTTGACCGAGAAGACCGCCTCGACGGCCTGCTTGATCTGGGTCTTGTTGGCACCGGGCGACACGACGAACGTGTACTTGTTCTCGTCGAGGAGCGAGTAGCTCTTCTCCGAGATGACCGGCTTCACCAGGACGTCACGGGGGTCCGTGAACGTCTTGCTCGTGATCTCTGCAGCCATCAGGCGGCGCTCCCTTCGAGCTCGCCCTCAGCAGCCACGGCCTTGGCGGACGCGGCGGGACCCGCCACGAAACGCTCGAAGGCGGCCTGGGTGAAGACCACATCGTCGGAGACGAGCACGTCGTAGGTGTTCAGCTGACCGGCGTCCAGGATGTGCACGTGCGGCAGGTTGCGGGCGCTCTTCAGACCCAGCTCGTCGGCACGCTCGACGACGAGGAGGATGTTCTTGCGCTCGGTGATCTTGCCGAACAGACCCTTGGCGGCCTTGGTCGACGGCGCCTCGGCCGCGATCACGTCGGTGACGACGTGGATGCGGTTGTGGCGGGCCCGGTCGGTGAGCGCACCGCGCAGGGCGGCGGCGATCATCTTCTTCGGGGTCCGCTGCGAGTAGTCGCGCGGCACGGGACCGTGCACGACGCCACCGCCGGCGAACTGCGGGGCGCGGGTCGAGCCCTGACGGGCGCGGCCGGTGCCCTTCTGGCGGTACGGCTTCTTGCCGCCACCGCGGACCTCGGCGCGAGTCTTGGTCTTGTGGGTGCCCTGACGGGCCGCAGCGAGCTGCGCCACGACGACCTGGTGCATCAGCGGAACGCTGACCTTCGCGTCGAAGATCTCGGCCGGCAGCTCGAGGCTACCGGTCTTGTCGCCCGAGGGCGACAGGATGTCAATGGTGCTCATATCCTCACAGCCCCTTCGCCGCAGTGCGGACGAGGACGAGGCCGCCGTTCGGGCCCGGGATTGCGCCCTTGATCAGGAGCAGCCCCTTCTCCGCGTCAACGGCATGGATGGTCAGGTTCTGGGTGGTCACACGCTCGTGGCCCATCCGGCCGGCCATCCTCACGCCCTTGAACACGCGACCCGGGGTGGCGCAGCCACCGATCGAGCCGGGCGAGCGGTGCTTGCGCTGCACACCGTGACCGGCGCCGAGGCCCCGGAAGTTGTGGCGCTTCATGACACCGGCGAAGCCCTTGCCCTTGGAGGTGCCGGTCACGTCGACCTTGACACCCGCCTCGAACAGCTCCGCGGTGATCTCCTGGCCGAGGGTGTACTCGGACGCGTCCGTGGTACGGAGCTCGACCAGGTGGCGGCGCGGGGTGACACCGGCCTTGGCGAAGTGGCCCGCGAGGGGCTTGTTCACCTTGCGGGGGTCGATCTCGCCGAAGCCGATCTGGACGGCGTCGTAGCCGGCCGGACTGTCAGCGGTGTGGACCTGGGTCACGACATTGGGCCCAGCCTTGACGACGGTCACCGGAACGATCCGGTTGTTCTCGTCCCAGACCTGGGTCATGCCGAGCTTCTCGCCCAGGATGCCCTTAATCTGCTTAGCCATCTTCGGTGCGCCTCTCAGAGCTTGATCTCGATGTCGACGCCAGCCGGCAGGTCGAGACGCATGAGCGAGTCAACCGTCTTCGGCGTGGGGTCGAGGATGTCGATCAGACGCTTGTGAGTACGCATCTCGAAGTGCTCGCGCGAGTCCTTGTACTTGTGCGGCGAGCGGATGACGCAGTACACGTTCTTCTCAGTGGGCAGCGGCACCGGGCCCGCGACCTGCGCACCAGTACGGATCACCGTCTCGACGATCTTCTTCGCCGAGGAATCGATGACCTCGTGGTCGTAGGCCTTGAGCCGGATGCGGATCTTCTGTCCCGCCATGGCTACTCAGTAGTCCTTTGTCCTTAGTCACTGCACGACCACCCTCCGACCCCCGCGCTCGGGCGTGTCGCTCTCGCGCTTGCAAAAAACCGGCGAACAACTCGTCGGTTTCAAACTTTCGGGGTGGGGGGCCGGGTCGAGGCCCCGCATACGCTTCCCGGAAGATTCCCGTACTTTCGCCCCGCAGCTGCCGTGGCGTCGACTTCACGCTTAACGGCCATCACGGGAACGACGAATACCTGGGACTCGCTTCCAGTCCTCCCGGCGGGAGGCGCGCAGCATCGGCAACTCAACCGAGCAACTTGGACATACTGCCACATGGAGCAGCCCAGATGCCAATCGGGGCCGGTGAGGTCGCCCTCACCGGCCCCGATCGGGTGACCGTCCTCAGCCGCGGCGCCCACCGCCGCGGACCCGTGTCACCAGGGTCGCTTGCTCCCGCAGGTCAGCGCCCACTCGTCACCGGTCACGTTGGCGCACCACAGCTGGCCCTTGTCGGGCTCGTTGTTGTACTCCTTGAGGTCCTTGTTCACCGGCGCGCAGTCGGTCGGCCCGGCCGGGTCGTACTTCGGGCACTTGCCGTCGCGGTTCACCAGGATGTGCGCGCGCCAGGCGTCCGCGCCCATGTCGATGCCCTTGGCCCCGGCGACCGGCACGTACTCGGGCTTGGTGGTCGGCATGTAGCGGTCCGCCGACCAGGAGGCCGCCATGGTGGCGAACAGCGCCACCGCGCAGACCGCGCCGGCGACCAGCCGGCCGGTGACCGCGGGCCGCAGGGTCAGCGGCGCCGGCCGCCCGTCGGTGCCGACCCGCTGCACCGTGCGCAGCCAGCCCGCGCCCCGCTGGACGAGGAACATCAGGCCGAGCACCGCGAGGATCATCAGCGCGTACAGGATGATCCAGGTCGTCCGCGGGTACAGCTGGATGGACTTCGTCTGGGCCATCTGGGAAGCGAACCAGAAACGCAGCAGCCAGGCGCTGACCAGGGTGGCCGTCACGGTCCGGACGGTGATGCTGCGCAGCCCGAGGCCCAGCGCCAGCGCGACCCCGGCGAGCAGCAGCAGGGTGTAGGCGCTCTGCCCGGCGAGCTCACCGCGCAACGGGAAGTCGTGGTAGTTCAGGTCGCCGTTGCGGTCCGAGGCCCAGCCCATGATGTACGCCGGGTCGATGTACACCGAGAGGTACGCGTACCGGTCCTTGGCCTGGGCGCCCAGCCTCACAAGCTCGTACAGCAGCGGCGAGCCGACCACGCCGGCGCTCACCAGCGTCACGCCGAGGAACAGCAGCACCCGCTTGACCCGGGCGGCGCCCTGGCGCCACGGGACGACGAACAGCGCCAGGACGAGGACGCCGGGCGCGGCCCAGACGAACCAGCCCGAGTACCAGAGGAACATCAGGCCGAACGAGACGCCGAAGCCGAGGCCGCGCAGCACCGTGGACCGGGTCGACAGCTCGTGCGACCGGCGGAGCTCCCGCAGGGCGGCGGCCAGCATCGGCACCATGACCAGCATCGTGACGTGGCTGTACGGCCGGATCGGGTCGAGGAAGAGGATCGCCGACGGGACGGCGATCAGCAGCGCCCAGACCGGCCGCAGCATCAGCCGCCAGGAGAGGTACGCCATCGGGCCGACCAGCGCGCTGCAGATCAGCTGGACGTCCTTCATGGCGTAGCCGACGCCGCCGACGCCGCCGTAGAACAGCTTCGACCAGACCGCCAGCAGCGCCGGGAAGCCGGGCGGGTAGACGCCGGGCAGGCCCTTGCCGCGCAGCATGTCGTTGGCCATGCCCATGAGGTTGCCCGGGTCGCCCTCCTGACCGCCGAGGCCCCACTGGGTGCCGTTCAGCGCCACCGCGATCCCGCCCGCGACCGCGCCGGTGGCAAGACCGGCGACGGCCGCGCAGACCAGGCGCTGGGCCAGCTGGTACCGGGCCAGGCTGCCCCGGTAGGCGGCGTACAGCAGCACCGCCAGGATGGGCAGGCCCACGATGGCGGCGTACTTCTGGAGCATGGCCAGACCGCTGACCTGGCCCACCCGGTTCAGCGGGTTGACGTCGATGCGGGTGCAGAGCAGCGCGAAGCCGAGCGCCGCCACGATCGAGACCAGGGCCTCGGCCGAGCGGACCGCCCAGGGACGCTCCAGCAGGCCGTCGAGCCGTCCGGGGCGGGGCGCGATCGCGCCCTCCGGTTCGAGCGACTCCTTGCTGGAGCCGCCGACCGGGCTGGTGGCCAGATCAGTCATGTCAGTCACTTCCGTGCAGTGGCCACGTCCGATGAGTGGCGAAGAATGGCTCAGTGGACCGGCGATCAGCGGCCATCATAGGGCGCCTACCAGAAGCCGAAGCCTCGGGCAAGGACCCCGTTCCGGCCGTGTCGGGGCTTGGGCGTGGTGGTTCGGCAGGATCCGCCCGGTCGGTCGTCGGTGCTCCCCATGAGCACCCCCTCACCCATCTAGAGCCCAGCGGCCGACCGAAGCGCTTACTCCCGCCCCGTCGAATTCGGCCGGGCGCCTCGGGGCGCCGTGGCCCGGGGGCGTCCGGCCGGCTGCCGGTACCGCCCTCGGACAGCTCCGGTCAGCTGCTGCGGACCGCGCGGCCGACCATGGCGCCGGCGTGGGAGAAGTCACCCGCGCCGAGCCGGCCGGCGGCGACCATCAGGGCGTGCAGGCGGGACGACAGGTGCAGGTCGGCCGAGCGCGCGGCGTTGTTCCAGCCCTTGGCGCGCAGTTCCTTGGAGATCAGCGAGTAGTACCGCAGCTCCTCGTCGAAGCGCTTGCCGTCCTTGACCCGGTTCGAGGAGTCGCTGGCCTGGTGGCGCCGGTAGCGGAACACCTCGCGCTCGTCGACCAGCAGGTTGCCGCCCTCCATCAGCATGTCGACCATGAACGCCAGGTCGTGGATGGCGTCGATGTCCGGGCGGTACGGGATCTTCGACAGCGCGGACTGGCGGTAGGTGAGCGACGGCGTGTACAGCCAGTTGCCGGACAGCAGGCTCTTCACCGCGGCCTCGCCGCTGATCACCCCGGCCTTGCGGGCCGGCGCGCTGATCCGGCGCTTGACCTTGTCGCCGATGCCGAGCGAGGGCACCAGGGTCCCGTCGCTGTCCATCACCCGCACGCCCGGCTGGACCGCGATCGCGTTCGGGTCGGCCCGCAGGCGCTCCAGGACGACGTCCAGGTAGTCGGGCTCCAGCAGGTCGTCGGCGCCCATCATCGAGACGAACTCGCGCTCGGCCAGGGTGGAGGCCTTGTAGGTGTTGCCGTTGGGGCCCAGCCGCTCCGCGTTGCGGATGTACCGGATCCGCTCGTCGTTCAGGCTCTCGATGTACTGGGGCGCCCGGAAGCCCGGGTACTGGTCGTCCACGACGGTCAGCCGCCAGTCCTGCTGGTGCTGGGCCCGGATGCTGTCGATGGTGGCGAACAGGTACTCCGGATCGCCGTAGTACGGGATGACGAAATCGACGCTCATGACGGCGCCGCACCTCCTGGTCCTGGATCACGCTTCGGTGCCGCCCGGCCGCGGCCAGCGGGCGCCCCAAGTCAACCAGCTTTGCCGGGCCCGTGCGTCAGCCGGTCGGCCCACACCGGCGCCGGGGGGCGGAAACCGGGTGCGCAGAGGCCGCCGATCGGGAATTCTGGCACAAAGAAATACGTCCACCGGGCGGCCGGTGGATGAATGAACTCGGTAATGTCCGGATTTTCCGGAGCCCAAAAAGGCGGCACGCATTGGTGCCCCCTCTTTGACAACGGATGAACGGGCGTCACCGTTCGACCCGGTGGCCGACGGGACCGTTCGCCGGCCTCTCCGGCGGCGCGCCCACCCGCACGCACGACTGAGGGCCGGCACCCCGTCGGGGGTGCCGGCCCTCAAGTCCGCTGCCCTGTCGCGTGGAGCGCGATCAGTGGTCGGAGCCGACCGGAGCGTCGAGGCGGTCGTTGTTGTGACGGACGCCCTCGGTGATGGCGACCGTACGGGCCAGGTCGGTGAGCTTCTTCTCCAGCGACCGGAAGCGCAGGTAGGTGTTGAGCGTCAGGAAGCCCATGGCGATGACCATCAGGTAGAGCACCAGGTCCGTGCCACGGCCGACGCCCAGCGCGGTGGCCAGCTTGGTCACGCCGGCCGGCCACAGGATCGCGATGACGTTGGCGACGACGAAGAGCGAGAAGGCGATGCGCTTCCACGCCCGGGTGTTCGCGGCGTCCCAGCGCCGGACGAACAAGAGGGCCATGCCCACGGCGGCCAGGACGAGGATCAGCTGGATCCAGAGGTGATTCATCGGCGGTTACGCTCCCGCAGCGAGATGTCGAAGAGGATGTTCACGCCGTTGATCAGGGACTGGCCCTTGGCGCGCGAGTAGTCGGTGTAGAGGATGTCCACCGGCACCTCGGCCACCCGGAGGTCCGAGCCGGCGAGGAAGGAGACGATCTCCGAAGCGTGGGCCATGCCGTTCATGGTGATCCGGATGCGGCTGGCCGCCTCCCGGTTCATCACGCGCAGACCGTTGTGCGCGTCGGTGAGCTTGAGCTTGCGGGCGGTCGGGCTGACCGCGGCGGCGGTGCGGAGCACGACCCGCTTGATCCACGGCACCTGGCCGGTCTGCTCGATGAAGCGGGAGCCGAGCACGATGTCGGCCTCGTCCTGGCGCAGCAGCGCCACCATCTTCTCCACGTCGGCGGTCTGGTGCTGGCCGTCCGCGTCGAAGGTGGCGAAGTACTCGGCGCCCTCCTGCTCCAGCGCGTACTTCAGGCCGGTCTGCAGCGCCGCGCCCTGGCCCAGGTTGACCGGGTGCCGCACCAGGTGGGCGCCGGTCGTCATGACGTGCTTCGCCGTGTCGTCGGTGCAGCCGTCGTCGATCACCACGATGTTGGGGAAGGTCTTGCGTGCCCCCTCCACGACCTCGGCGATCACCTGGCCTTCGTTGTAGGCCGGGATCACCAGCCAGACGTTGTCATAGTCGGACACAGGGGCTCCATGCTTGGCGAACGGCACGGCGTCGCGTGCCTCGGTCTGTCTGTCGGTGGTGATCACGGGCGTCGTCGGCCAATCACAGTCCGGTCCCCCACCGTCACGAGGTCCGCAGCGGTTCGGCCGCGCTCCTGCTGTCCAGCCCGGAGTGCCCGGAGGCGGCGGGGCGGGAGGGGAACGCGCGGTACAGCGCCCACAGCATCAGGACGGCGCTGACCAGCGCGCCGGCCAGGTACGCGAGCTCGGCACGGAGACCGACGTCACCCGGGGAGAGGGCGACCGCAACCAATGCTACGGAACCGGCCGTCCAGCCCACCAGCTGTCGGCGATGCTGGGCGCTCGACATCAGCGCCTGGCCGAATACCGTCGCGAGGACGTAGCAGAGCGTGCCGAGGACGAGCCAGGTGAAGTCCAGCGGGTTGAGCAGGTCCTTGGCGTTGAAGAGCAGCGGGTTGAGCCAGGCGCCGAGCGCGATCACCGGCAGCCCGCCGCCGATGCACATGGCGGCGACGATCGCCGTGGTACGGGTCAGCACCTTGCGGAACTCGGCGTGGTCGCCGGCCGCGGTGGCACCCGAGAGCGCGGAGACCATGGAGGCCTGGAGGGCGCTGTAGGCGAAGAGCGGCACGCGGGCCATCACCACGGCCTGGCCGAGGGCGAAGACCAGGGCGTCGGACGCCTCGGAGTGCTTCGGCGCGAGCAGGCGCACGCACACGACGGTCGCGTTCACCACCAGCTGGCTGAGCATCACGGAGCCGATCAGCAGGCCGAGCCCGCTGGTGAGCTGGCGCCAGGACACCTCCGGCCCGGGGGCGCGGTCGGCGAGGATGCCGCGCAGGCCGATCAGCGAGGCGGCGACCGGGGCGACCACCAGGATCAGGCCGAAGGCCAGCGCCGAGTGCAGCCCGAGGACGGCGGTCAGCGCGGCCAGCCCGATGCGCAGGGCACCGTCGACGGCCAGCTGGGTGCCGTAGGGGCCGAACAGCCCGAGGCCGGCCAGCGCACCGCGGGAGACCGAGCTCACCGCGAGGCCCGCCATGCCGCCGGCGAGGGCCACCACGAGGGTCCGGTCGCCGCCGAACAGCTGGTCGGCGATCGGGCCGGCGGCGGCCGCCAGCACGGCGCAGGCCGCGGCCAGGATCGCCAGGGCGAGCAGCAGCATCCGCCGTACCGCGGGCAGTGCCCCCGCCCCGGACACCTTGCGGGCGGCGACCAGCCGCGTCAGCTCCAGTTCGACGGGCTGGAACAGACCCCACCCGACGGACATCACGATCGTCCAGAGCATCGTCACCCTGGCCGCACCGGCCGTGCCCAGGCTGTAGCCCACGAGCGCCATGTAGACGTACGCCGAGGCGCCGAGCACGACCGTCCCACCGACCACGAGCCGGGCCCCCGGGGGTAGCACCCCGAGCAGCTTGGCGATCGGGTTCTTCATCACATGATCACCGAATTAACCGGCCGACCTTGCCACACGTCTCCGCACGAGGCCGGCCAGGCCGTGCGATTGCTGTGAATAGTAGCGGGTAGCCGTGAACGTCCGATGACGGTGGCCCCCACCCTCAGACACCCGGGAAGGTACGGGACCACGGCTCTGTCCAAAGGTTCTGAGGATCGCTCAGCACCGTCACCGTGACACCCTGCGCCGCCAGGTCCCGCTTGATCCGGTCGCCCACGGAGGGGTCGGCGGTCAGGACGGTCGGCGGGACGGGCGCGGCCGGGAGCTTGTCGATGGCTCCCTTGAGGCGGCCCAGGGACTTCTGGTAGTCCTCCTCCTTCACCTGGGGGCCGCCGATGGACACCCAGTGGATGTCGTACAGCGCCGTCATGTCGCCCCCGCGCCGGTTCAGCAGCGAGGCGAGCCAGGTGGCCTTGAGGTTCTTGTAGTCGTCGTTGGCGAAGAGCGCGATCACCGGGCCCTTGCTCGATATGTCGAGCGCCTGCGCGCCCTTGGGGCCCATGTCCCCCTTGAACTCGCCGCGTCCCCAGGCCACCAGCGGGTTGGCGGACCAGGCGGACGGGTTGTCCTTGGTGGTCAGGAAGCCCCACTGCACGTTGGCGAAGAGGCTGAGCGCGGCGGCGACGGCGAGGCCGGATATCGCCAGCTCGCCGAGGCGGCTCGGCAGCGTGCGGGCCGTCCCCCGGTACGGGCTCTGCAGCATGACCCCGACGGCGCCGAGGGATATCAGGCTGACCACGACGCCCACGGCCGTCATCTTGTGGAAGTAGTACGAGTACTTGCCGATGGTGTGCAGCTGGTAGGCGGCGAAGGCGCTGAGCAGCCCCCCGGTGCCGAGCAGGACCGCGAGGTGCGCCTGGCCGACGGCGGTCCGGCGGTTGCGCGGCATGACCGCGGCCAGCAGGCCGAGCAGCCCGCCGCCGATGAGTATGGAGCGGTCGGCCCCGACGCTCGGGCCGTTCATGTTCGAGGCACCGGCCACGTCGAGGTTGCCCAGCACGGACAGGACGCTCGGCAGCGCGGCCACGCCCAGCGCGCACGCCAGCGCGCCGGCGGTCCACCACCAGCGCCCGGCGAACTTGCGCCGGTGCGCCACCAGCGCGCCCAGCAGTGCGACGCCGACGAAGGCGCCGTAGATGTTGTACGCGTAGGTGACGGTGATCAGTCCGGCCGACGCGGCCAGCACGAACTCGGTGGTGCCCATCGCCGGCCGGATCAGCACGGCCAGCGCGAGTGCTATCAGCAGCAGCCCGATGAAGGTCGAGTCGAAGCCGTGGACCATCAGGTCCATGTAGTTGCTCGCGAACATGATCGCGCCGACGGTCGCGCACACCGCCGCGCAGCGCCAGCCGCGCAGCCGCGGCCCGCCGATCCACCGGGCCGCCCAGACCAGCACGGCGCAGAACAGCGCGTAGCCCACCAGCAGGTACAGGAAGTACCGGTTCATGGTGTAGAGCATGTCGCCGGAGTCGGCGGAGGAGTGGACGAGGGTGTCCGTCCAGGCCAGCAGGAAGTGGGAGCCCTGCGGGTACGTCACCTCGGACGGCGGTATCAGGAAGGACCTGGCCGCGTCCTGGTGGAGGAAGTTGAAGCCGCCGACGTTCTGGATGCCGGAGAAGAAGGAGAAGTGCGCGAGCCGGTCCTCCGACGTGGCGAAGTACGCGACCCGCTCGGCCGCGGACGTTCCCGCGATCGGGTGGAAGAGGTAGTGCCAGACGCCGTAACCGGTGCCCAGGACCAGCAGGTCGGACCAGCGGAAGCGCAACGGCAGGCGCGGGCCGCGGCGGGCGGCCCAGGCGGCGACCGTCACCACGCTGAACATCAGGCCGCTGGTGGCGACCGGCGAGAGGCCCCACGGCCAGAGCGAGAAGAGCAGGCCGAACGTCAGCACCGAACCGGCGAGCACCAGCCCGGCGACGAACAGCCGGTCGAGCAGCACGCCGCCGACCCGGAGCACGGCGGCTATCGAGAACAGCAGCAGCGGCAGCAGCAGGACGCCCAGGTCCAGCGCGACCAGCCCGGTCGGCACCAGCCAGGACAGGGCCAGCCCCCCGGCCAGGACGAGCGGGTTGCGTCTGGACCGTCCACCGGTGGTCGGCTCGGGCGGCGGCCCCGGCGGTGCGGTCGGACGTTGAAGCTCGCGCTCAGGCGAGGAATGTACGGTCGACACGGTGCCGTGCCCCTTCGGTCAAGTCCCTGCCGCCCGTCTCCCCGGCCGGGTGCGGACTTCCACTACCGTCAGCGGGCAGGCTACGAGCCACAGCATACCGAGGGGCCCGTCGGCACGACGGGCTGAGGGGGCCGGGTGGGCGGCACCCGAACCGGTGGGAACGGCCGCCGTTCAGCCCCGGTTCAACCCCGGAAGACCCAGATCTTCAACAGGACGAACCGGGCCACCGTGGCCAGGCCGTTGGCGGCGACCAGTCCGGCGACCTCCACCGGCCGGGAGGCGTTCGGCGCCACCTGGTCCAGCAGGGCGAGCGCGCCCGCGCTGAGGCCGAGCCCGATCAGGAAGGCCACCGCGCCCTGGAGCTGGTGCCGGACCATGCCCTGCGAGCCGGTGACCCCGAAGGTGAAGCGGCGGTTGGCCGCGGTGTTGGCCACCGCGCTGACGGCCAGCGCGATCAGGTTCGCCGCCTGCGGGTCGGTGAACCAGCGCGCGGCGACGAAGAGCGCCAGGTAGAAGACGGTGCTGAGCACCCCGATGACCAGGAAGGACGGCAGCTGGCGGCGGGTCGACGGGGCCGGCTGGACGGGCTCCGCCGGTTCCGCGGTGACGGTCACCGGCCCGGGCCCCGCGCGTCGCCCCGCGCCGCGCCGTCCTGCGCCAGTTCGTCGTCCGCCGAGTCGTAGCCGACGAAGTAGGTCGGGCGGGCCTGCACCGCCGAGTAGATCCGGCCGACGTACTCCCCCAGCAGTCCGACGCAGATCAGCTGCACGGCGCCGATGAAGAGCATGCCGATGAACAGCGAGGACCAGCCGGGCACGGTCGCACCGAGCGCGTACGAGAGGGTGGTGTAGACCGCGAGGGCCAGGCAGACCACGAAGCTCACCAGGCCCAGCCAGGTGGCCAGCCGCAGCGGGGCGGCGGAGAAGTTGGTCACGCTGTCCAGCGCGAGCCGGACCATCTTGGACAGCGGGTAGTGGGTACCGCCGGCGACCCGCTCCTCCCGGACGTACACCACCTCGCCGCTGGGGAAGCCGAGCCACGGCACCAGCAGCCGGTAGACCGGCTGGTGCTCGGGCAGCTGCTTGAGGGCCTCCACGGCCGCGCGGCTGAGCAGGCGGAAGTCGCCGGCCTGGTTGGGCATCCGCTTGCCGACCAGCTTGCGCATCAGCCAGTAGTAGGCGCCGGCCGTCCGGCGCTTGAAGGCGGTGTCGGTGGCGCGGTCCCCGCGCACGCCGTAGACGACGTCGAAGCCCTGCTCGCGGGCCAGGTCGAGCATCTCCGGGATCTTCTCCGGCGGGTCCTGGAGGTCGGCGTCGATGCTCACCACGTAGTCGCCGCGCGCCCGGTGGATGCCGGCGGTGAGCGCGGCCTGGTGCCCCGAGTTGCGGGCGAAGCGGACGATGCGGAACTCCGGCCAGTCCTGCCGGACCTTCTGCAGGACGACGGGGGTGGCGTCCGTGCTGCCGTCGTCGACGCCCACGACCTCGTAGTCGACCCCGAGCCCGTCCAGGATCGGCCGCAGCCGCTCGACGGTCAGCGGGAGCGCCTCCTGCTCGTTGTAGATCGGCATCACGACCGACAACAGTGGTGCCGTTGGCATGCGTTGGATCCCACTTTCCGCGACGGCGGGCTGGACGGTCGCCCGACAATAACAGCCGGCCATGAGCAGCCCGTGAAAGCGCGTGAAGGCGCGTGAAAGCCTGATGAAGGCCGAAGGGCTCCGCACACCTGGGTGTGCGGAGCCCTTCGGTTCGCCTGTGCGGGACAGACAGGTCAGAACACCAATTACTTGATGATCTTGGTGACCTGGCCGGCGCCCACGGTGCGGCCACCCTCACGGATGGCGAACTTCAGGCCCTCCTCCATGGCGATCGGCTGGATCAGCGCGACCGTCATGGCGGTGTTGTCGCCCGGCATGACCATCTCGGTGCCCTCGGGGAGGGTCACGACGCCGGTCACGTCCGTGGTACGGAAGTAGAACTGCGGGCGGTAGTTGTTGAAGAACGGGGTGTGGCGGCCACCCTCGTCCTTCGACAGGATGTAGGACTGGGCCTCGAAGTCGGTGTGCGGCGTGACCGAACCCGGCTTGATGATGACCTGGCCGCGCTCGACGTCCTCGCGCTTGATGCCACGGAGCAGCAGACCGACGTTCTCACCGGCCTGGCCCTCGTCGAGCAGCTTGCGGAACATCTCGATGCCGGTGACCGTGGTGGTGGTCTTGGTCTCCTTGATGCCGATGATGTCGACAGTCTCGTTGACCTTGAGGATGCCACGCTCGATACGACCGGTGACGACGGTGCCACGACCGGTGATCGTGAAGACGTCCTCGATCGGCATCAGGAACGGCTGGTCCACGGCGCGGGCCGGGGTCGGGATGGCCTCGTCCACGGCAGCCATGAGGCCGAGGAGCTTCTCGCCCCACTCCTTGTCGCCCTCCAGCGCCTTCAGCGCGGAGACGCGGACGACCGGCAGGTCGTCGCCCGGGAACTCGTACTCCGAGAGGAGCTCGCGGACCTCGAGCTCGACGAGCTCCAGGATCTCCTCGTCGTCCACCATGTCGGCCTTGTTCAGGGCGACGACGATGTAGGGGACGCCGACCTGGCGGGCCAGGAGGACGTGCTCCTTGGTCTGCGGCATCGGGCCGTCGGTGGCGGCGACGACGAGGATCGCACCGTCCATCTGGGCCGCACCGGTGATCATGTTCTTGATGTAGTCCGCGTGACCCGGGCAGTCGACGTGGGCGTAGTGACGCGCCTCGGTCTGGTACTCGACGTGCGCGATCGAGATGGTGATACCGCGCTGCCGCTCCTCCGGCGCCTTGTCGATCTGGTCGAACGGCGTGAAGGGGTTGATCTCCGGGTGAGCGTCGTGCAGCACCTTGGTGATCGCCGCGGTAAGGGTCGTCTTACCGTGGTCAATGTGACCAATGGTGCCGATGTTGACGTGGGGCTTCGTCCGCTCGAACTTCGCCTTCGCCACTGCAGTCCTCCTGAGGACAGTTCTGTACGCCGTGCTGACGTCAGTTGGTCTTTGATCGGGTTTGGCCCGAGGTGCCGGAAGCACCTCGCACCGTCCCGCGGGGTGGGGGCCGGAGGCCCCCCGGGAGAATCCGACCGGATTCTCCCGGGACGCCTCCTAATAGCCTAAGGGTTCACAATCGTCCCGAAATATCGGGACGGCCGCGGCCTCGTAGGGAACCGGCTGGAGCCGGTCCTTACTCGCCCTTGGCCTTGGCGATGATCTCCTCCGCCACGGCCTTCGGAACCTCGGCGTACGAGTCGAACTGCATCGAGTAGCTGGCGCGACCAGAGGTCTTGCTGCGCAGATCACCGACGTAGCCGAACATCTCGGAGAGCGGCACCAGCGCCGTGACGACGCGGGCACCGTGACGCTCGTCCATGGACCGGATCTGGCCACGGCGAGAGTTGATGTCACCGATCACGTCGCCCATGTAGTCCTCGGGCGTGGTGACCTCGACGGCCATCATCGGCTCGAGGAGGACCGGCTTGGCCTTCCGCGCGCCTTCCTTGAACGCCATCGAACCGGCGATCTTGAACGCGAGCTCGGACGAGTCGACGTCGTGCGCCTGGCCGTCGAGCAGCTTCACGCGGACACCCTGCAGCGGGTAGCCGGCGAGGATGCCGAACTCCATGGCCTCCTGGCAACCGGCGTCGACCGACGGGATGTACTCCCGCGGCACGCGGCCACCGGTGACCTGGTTGACGAACTCGTAGCCCTCGGCCTGCTCGAGCGGCTCGATCGCGATCTGCACCTTGGCGAACTGACCGGAACCACCGGTCTGCTTCTTGTGGGTGTAGTCGATGCGCTCGACGGCCTGACGGATCGTCTCGCGGTACGCGACCTGCGGCTTGCCGACGTTGGCCTCGACCTTGAACTCACGCTTCATACGGTCGACCAGCACCTCGAGGTGCAGCTCGCCCATACCCGCGATGATGGTCTGGCCGGTCTCCTCGTCCGTGTTGACCTGGAAGGACGGGTCCTCCTCGGCGAGACGCTGGATGGCAACACCCAGCTTCTCCTGGTCACCCTTGGACTTGGGCTCGATCGCGACGCGGATGACCGGGGCCGGGAAGTCCATGGACTCCAGGATGACCGGGGCCTTCTCGTCGGACAGCGTCTCACCAGTGGTGGTCTGCTTCAGGCCCATGACGGCGACGATGTCGCCGGCGCCCACCGACTCGATCTCCTCACGCTTGTTCGCGTGCATGCGGTAGATCTTGCCGATGCGCTCCTTCTTGCCCTTCACGGCGTTCAGCACCGAGGTGCCGGACTCCAGGCGGCCGGAGTAGATCCGGACGAAGGTGAGCTTGCCCAGGTGCGGGTCGGACATGATCTTGAACGCCAGCGCGGCCAGGGGCTCGTCGTCCGAGGCCTTGCGGGTGATCTTGGTCTCCGGGTCGTTGGGCTTGGTGCCCTCAACCGACTCGATGTCCAGCGGCGACGGGAGGTACTTGACGACCGCGTCGAGCAGGGGCTGAACGCCCTTGTTCTTGAACGCGGTACCGCAGAAGATCGGCGTGAAGGCCGACTCCAGGGTGCCCTTGCGGATCGCCTCGTACAGCAGCTCCTCGGGGACGTCCTCGCCCTCCATGGCGAGCATCATCACGTCATCGCTGACGTTCGACACCTCGTCCAGGAGCATCTCGCGGTACTCGTTCGCCTGCTCCTGCAGCTCGGCCGGGATGTCGACGATGTCGTACATCTCGCCCTTGGCGGCCTCGGCGGACCAGACCAGCGCCTTCATGCGGACAAGGTCGACAACGCCCTTGAAGTCCGCCTCGGCACCGATCGGGAGCTGCATGACCAGCGGGGTCGCGCCGAGGCGGTCCACGATGGTCTTGACGCAGAAGAAGAAGTTCGCGCCCGTGCGGTCCAGCTTGTTGATGAAGCAGATGCGCGGGACGCCGTAGCGGTCAGCCTGCCGCCACACGGTCTCGGACTGGGGCTCGACACCGGCAACACCGTCGAACACCGTCACGGCACCGTCGAGGACGCGCAGCGAACGCTCCACCTCTACGGTGAAGTCGACGTGACCCGGGGTGTCGATGATGTTGATGGTGTTGTCGACGTCGTCGACCGTCCAGTGACAGGTCGTCGCGGCCGACGTGATCGTGATGCCGCGCTCCTGCTCCTGCTCCATCCAGTCCATGGTGGCAGCGCCATCGTGGACCTCACCGATCTTGTACGAGACGCCGGTGTAGAACAGGATCCGCTCGGTGGTGGTGGTCTTGCCCGCGTCGATGTGCGCCATGATCCCGATGTTGCGGACCCTGGCGAGGTCAAGGGAGGTTGCAGCCATGGTGGCTCGTTCTCTCTCTGTCTAGTGACGGGGTAGGGACTACCAGCGGTAGTGCGCGAAGGCCTTGTTGGACTCGGCCATCTTGTGGGTGTCCTCGCGACGCTTCACGGAAGCGCCCAGGCCGTTGCTGGCGTCGAGGATCTCGTTCATCAGGCGCTCGGTCATGGTCTTCTCGCGACGGGCGCGGGAGTAACCGACCATCCAGCGCAGCGCCAGGGTGCTGGCGCGGCCCGGACGGACCTCGACCGGAACCTGGTAGGTCGCGCCACCGACACGGCGGGACTTGACCTCGAGGGCCGGCTTGACGTTCTCCAGCGCGCGCTTCAGCGTCACGACCGGGTCCGAGCCGGTCTTCTCACGAACGCCCTCGAGGGCGCCGTAGACGATCCGCTCGGCGGTGGAGCGCTTGCCGTGCAGCAGGATCTTGTTGACCAGCTGGGTGACGACCGGGGAGCCGTAAACCGGGTCGATGATGACCGGGCGCTTCGGGGCGGGGCCCTTACGAGGCATTCTTACTTCTCCTTCTTGGCGCCGTAGCGGCTGCGAGCCTGCTTGCGGTTCTTGACACCCTGGGTGTCAAGCGAACCGCGGATGATCTTGTAGCGGACACCAGGAAGGTCCTTCACACGACCACCGCGCACCAGCACGATGGAGTGCTCCTGCAGATTGTGGCCCTCGCCCGGGATGTAAGCGGTGACCTCGATCCCGCTGGTGAGGCGCACACGGGCGACCTTGCGGAGAGCCGAGTTCGGCTTCTTCGGGGTGGTCGTGTACACACGCGTGCAGACCCCACGACGCTGCGGGGAACCCTTCAGCGCGGGAGTCTTGTTCTTCTCGACCTTGTCCTGCCGGCCCTTTCGGACCAGCTGCTGGATCGTAGGCACCGTTTCTCCGTTTTCTGTGTGCCAAGGCTTGGTAAAACTAACCTGCGGTGATCCCCCGCACACGGCCCCGTGGTCGACCCACGCGGTCGGGTGTGTTGGGCTTATTCCGACACGGAATCCCATGAGCTGATGTACAGCGACGGCGCTCAACGCGCGGGGCGCTGGAAGGCGCTCCGGCTCGGCGCGGCGACCGGTGTGCATGCACGCACAAGGACCCGGGGACACCCCAGGCACAAGGTCAGAGCGTACCTAGCGCATCGGGCGCGGTCAAAACAAATGCAACGCCGCAGGTCGCGACCTTCGGCCGGATGTCCCAGGAGTGTCCCGGACGCGACCACCCGGTGTCGGGCCGCCCTCCAACCGCTCTACCACAGCCCGCCGACCGCCGCCACCGGGGCGGGACGCGCCCCGGGCGGCTCGCTCAGATCGGCGCCTGCAGCGCCACCAGGAGAAGCAGCGTCCAGAGCGCGCAGCCCGCGTAGCCGAAGAGCAGGCCGAGGGTGGAGACCCAGTCGCCGGCCCGGTCGTGGCGGCTCAGCTGGGCCTTCGCGACGTGCCCGACGACCACCGCGGGCAGCGAGAGACCGGTCAGGCCGAAGACCAGCGAGGTGACCGCCAGCCCGTTGGTGGAGCGAACCGGCGGCGGGGGCGGCGGAAGGAAGGTCGCCGGGACGGGCGGGGCGGCGAAGGCCATCGGCGACGGCATCGGGCCGGAGGGCAGGTCGGACACCAGCCCGGCCAGCTGGCCGTAGGTCTGCGCGCCGGAGGCCTGCTCGTGGCGCTGCTCGTACTCCTCGGCGGAGAGCCGGCCCTCGGCGAACGCGGCCTTCAGCACGTCGATCGTCCGGTCACGGTCCGCGTACCCGGCGCGCATCCCCGCGTGGAACCCGGGCTGCGGGACGGGTTGCGGGGCGGCCTGCGGGGCGGGCTGGGGCTGCCAGTCCCCGCGGCGATCGGGCTCGCCGGGGCCCGCGGCTCCCCACGGTTGAACGGCCATCCGCACCTCCCGGCACCCGGCGCGGCCCCGCGCGCCTCGCTGTCCCTCACTGTCCCTCATAGTGCAGGACGAACGGCGCAGCTGAGTAGTTGCCAATTCCGGCCCGGCACCCGCCGTAACGCGCCGTCCCGACGGCGCGCCTCACTCGTTCGGCCCACTCGCTCAGGGGATCCTCAACTCGGGAGACAGCCCGTTTCCGCAGTGACAGGCTGATTCCGAGACACCCATCCGCCAGCGAACAGAGAAGGCCGCCATGCAGGCGTCAGCGCCGCCGCCGTCCGACCACCCCGTACCCGTTCCCCCCTCCGCCGTCAGCATCCAGGGGCTGTGGAAGCACTTCGGCGGCCAGGCCGCCGTCGCCGGACTCAGCCTGGAGCTGCCGGCCGGCTCCTTCATCGGCCTGGTCGGCCCGAACGGCGCCGGCAAGACCACCACGCTGTCCATGGCCACCGGCCTGCTCCGGCCCGACCAGGGCACCGTCCTCATCCACGGCGGCGACGTCTGGGCCGACCCGGTCGCGGTCAAGGCGCGGATCGGCATCCTGCCCGAGGGGCTGCGGATGTTCGAGCGCCTCAGCGGCCGCGAACTGCTGCAGTACAACGGGCGGCTGCGCGGCCTGCCCGGCGCCGAGGTGGACCGCCGCGCGGAGGAACTGCTGGCCGTCCTGGACCTCGCCCGCGACGCCGACAAGCTGGTCGCCGACTACTCCACCGGCATGCGCAAGAAGATCGGTCTGGCCGCCGCGCTGCTGCACAACCCCGACGTGCTGTTCCTCGACGAGCCCTTCGAGGGCGTCGACCCGGTCTCCGCGCAGACCATCCGCGGCGTGCTCAAGCGGTACGCGGCGGCCGGATCCACGGTGATCTTCTCCAGCCACGTGATGGAACTGGTCGAACAGCTCTGCGACTGGGTCGCCGTGGTCAACGCCGGCCGGGTGATCGCCCACGGCCCGCTGGACACCGTGCGCGGCGGGCGCAGCCTCCACGAGGCCTTCCTCGGGCTGATCGGCGTCCGCGAGGACGACGGCCAGGCGCTCGGCTGGCTCGGCGGACAAGCCAGTGGGCAGACCGGCGCGCAGCTCGGGGGCGGGCAGTGAGCACCACCCCCGCGGCCGCCCCGACCCCGGTGCCCGACGGGCGGACGGTGGTCCGCGCCCTGGTGGCGCTCAAGCTGCGGCTGCTGCGCAACGGCCTGCGGCGCAGCCCCGGCCGGACCGCCGTGTACGTCATCGGCGGTGTCGTCGGCCTGGCCTTCGCGGCCGGCATCGCCTTCGCCCTCGCCATGCTGAACGGGCGCTTCGACGGCTCCGGGGACGCCGGGGTGATGCTGCTCGGCGTGCTCACCCTCGGCTGGGCGGCGCTGCCGCTGTTCCTCTTCTCCAGCGACGAGAGCGCCGACCCGACCCGGCTCACCATGCTCCCGCTGCGGCCCGGCCCGCTGCTGCGCGGCTCGCTGCTGGCCGCGCTGATCGGGCCCGGCCCGCTGGTCAGCCTGGTGCTGGTGACCGGCGCGGCGCTGTCCGGCGCCAACGGCGGTGCCTCGGCCGCGGCCGCGCTGGTCGGCGTCCCGCTGGCCGTGCTCTGCCTGGTCACGCTCGCCCGGGCGGTCGCCGCCGGCAACGCCCGGATGCTCTCCAGCCGGCGCGGCAAGGACTTCGCGATCTTCGGCGGACTGCTGTTCGCCCTGCTCGTGCAGGCCGCCAACGTCGGCTCGCAGAGCGTCTTCGGCCGCCCCGGGGACCACCTCGACCTCAGCCCGCTGGCGCCGATCGCCTCCGTGCTGCGCTGGCTGCCGCCGGTCAGCGCGGCGGACGCGGCCCGCACCGCCGGCGAGGGGCGGTACGGGCTGGCGCTGTTCCAGCTCGCCGCGGCCGCGGCGCTGCTCGCCCTGCTGCTGCGCTGGTGGCGCGGCAGCCTCCAGGAGCTGATGGTCACCGCCGACTCCTCCACCCTGGAGGTGGCCCGCGGCGTGCAGAGCTCGCGCGGCTGGAGCTTCCTGCCCGAGGGCCGGACCGGCGCGGTGATGCAGCGCCACCTCCGGTACGCCTGGCGGGAGCCGCGGGCCAAGGCCGCGGTGTTCACCAGCATCGGCATGACGCTGGTGATCTGCGTGCTGTCGATGGTCCAGGGCTGGTCGAGCGTCTACCTGCTGGCGATGACCGGGATGTTCCTCGGGCTGCAGATGCTCAACCTGTTCGGCATGGACGGCTCGGCGTTCTGGATGGTCGCCGCCACCCTGCTCACCCCGGCCGACGCCCGGGACGAGCTGCGCGGCCGGGCCTACGCGGTGCTGTCGTACGCCGTTCCGGTGACGCTGGTGCTCGGGCCCGTGCTGGCCGCCGCCACCGGCGACTGGGCCGGTCTGCCGTCCGCACTCGGCCTCGCGCTCGCCCTGCTCGGCTGCGGCGTCGCGCTCGGCGCGACGCTCAGCGTGCTCGCGCCGTACACCATGCCGGCCGACAGCAACCCGATGCGCAACGCCGCCCCCGGGCAGGGCGGCCTGGTGCTGGTCAACCAGTTCGGCTCGCTGTTCGGTGTGGCGTTGCTCTCCCTGCCGGTGAGCGGCTACCTCGGCTGGGCGCTGCTCTCCGCCGGCCCGACCTGGCCGGTCCTGCTGGCCGGCCCGCTCTACGGCGCCCTGATCGCCGCCCTCGGCATCCGCTTCGCGGCCGGGCGGCTGCTGGAGCGCGCCCCGGAGATCCTGGCCAAGGCCGTCGAGCGCTGAGTCGCCCGCGTCACCCGGAGCGCCCGGTCCCGTCGAAGGGGCCGGGCGCTCCGGCATCATGGGCGGGAGGGCCGGACCGTCGAGGAGAGCAGGGACACACCGTGGGCAAGCGCGCGCAGCAGGACGGGGACGGGGGCGCCGGCCCGCTGCTGGAGCAGGCGGTGCGATCTGTGCTGACCGCCCCGGACGAGACGCTGGACCTCGCCCTCGACACCGGGGCGTCGCTGCTCGCCGCCTCGGCCGGCCAGTGGCCGGCGGTCAGCCGGGCCCTGCTGGGGTACGCGGACACCGCCGTCGGCCGCTGCTGGTCCGCCGGGTGGCGTCCGGCGGACCTCGCCCGGGTGGTCCGGCGCGGGCTGAAGCCCGTCCACCTGGCCCTCGCGGTGGACCTGATCGCCGCCGAGGGCCGTCGGCACGCCGCGGCCGCCCTCGACCGGCGCTGGCACGAGCAGTTGCGCGAGCTGGAGGCCGAGGTGTGGTGGCCGGGCGACGAGCAGTACCTCGGCGCCTTCGCCGACCGGCACCGGCTGGACCGCTTCGCGCTCGCCACCACCGCCCTGGAGCTGCTGCGGACCTGGGGCCGGCTGCCGCCGATCTCCCCGGTCGGCCCCGCGCCGGGCCGGCGGCCGCAGGCCGAGCGCACCACCGGCCCGCAGGCCGGCGAGCCGAGGATGCTGGCCCGGATCCGGGCGCTGCTGGCCAAGGCCGAGTCCACCGAGTACCCGGAGGAGGCTGAGGCGCTCACCACCAAGGCCCAGCAGCTGATGGCCCAGCACAGCATCGACGATGCGCTGCTGGCCGCCACCGGAGACGACCGGAACACCCCGGCGGCGCTGCGGATCGGCGTGGACAACCCGTACGAGAGCCCCAAGACGATGCTGCTGGACGCCGTCGCGGCGGCCAACCGGTGCCGGGTCGTGTGGGCCAAGGAGTTCGGCTTCTGCACCGTCGTCGGCTTCGACGGCGACCTGGACGGCGTCGAGCTGCTCTACACCTCGCTGCTGGTGCAGGCCACCCACGCGCTCAACAAGGCCGGCTCTCGCCGGGACTCGCGCAGCAAGGCGTTCCGGCACTCCTTCCTGGTCGCGTACGCGGCGCGGATCCGCGAGCGGCTGACCGCCGCCACCGAACGCGCGACCACCGCCGCCGCGGCCGGCCGGCACCTGCGCGAGGACGGCACCGAGGAGCAGCTGCTGCCCGACGAGCGGCTGCTGCCCGCGCTCGCCGCCCGCTCCGAGGCGGTGGACGACGAGGTCGGCCGGCTGTTCCCCAAGCTGGTCTCGCAACGGGTCCGGGTGAGCGACGGCGTGGGCTGGGCGGCCGGGCGCGCCGCCGCCGACCGCGCCGCGCTGCACGGGCGCGCCGGGCAGATCCGCCGGTAGACCTGATAGAACGTATCCCGCCATGAACCAAGGGGGATCGACGTGACGGAGTCGGCGGCCGAATCGGGATACCGCGACCGGGTGCGCGGGGCGCTGCTCGGCGGGGCCGTCGGCGACGCGCTGGGCTGGCCGGTGGAGTTCCAGCAGCTCCACCAGATCCAGCAGCGGTACGGGCCGGACGGCGTGACCGGGCTGCCGGCCGGCGCCGGGCCGGTCGAAGTCACCGACGACACCCAGATGACCCTGTTCACCGCCGAGGGCCTGATCCGTGCCTTCGTCCGCGGCTGGACGGGCGGCGGCGGCTCGGTGCCGGAGGCCGTCCACGCCGCGTACCGGCGCTGGCTGCTGACCCAGCGCCAGGGCTCGCCGGACACCGCGCCGCAGCCCCGCCCGTACGACGGCTGGCTGCTGACCAGGCCCTTCCTGTACGCGTCGCGGGCGCCCGGCAACGCCTGCATGAGCGGGGTGGCCGAGCACCCGGAGTTCGAGTCGCCGTCCGTGATCGGGCAGCCGGGGCCGATCAACCCGGACTCCAAGGGCTGCGGCACGGTGATGCGCTCGGCGCCGTTCGGGCTGGCCCGGCTGGGCGTCGAGCTGTCCTTCGGGCTGGCCGTGCAGTGCGCCCAGATCACCCACGGGCACCCGACCGGCTACCTCTCGGCGGGCGCCTTCGCGGCACTGGTCGAGCGGCTCGCCAGCGGGACCGAGCCGTGGGCGGCGGTCGGCGAGACCGTGGAGCAGATCCGCGAGCTGCCGGGGTCCAAGGAGACGGTGCAGGCGCTGGCCCGGGCCGTCCGGGTGGCCCAGGAGTCGCAGCCGACGGCGGAGTCCGTGGAGCGGGTCGGGCTCGGCTGGATCGCCGAGGAGTGCCTGGCCATCGCGGTGTACTCGCTGCTGGCGACCACCCTCGAACCCGACCCGGTGCGCAGCGCGCTGGTGCTGTCGGTGAACCACTCCGGGGACAGCGACTCCACCGGCGCGGTCTGCGGCAACCTGGTCGGCGCCGCGTACGGCGCCTCGGCGCTGCCCGCCGAGTGGGCGGGGGCGGTCGAGGGCCGGGCCGAACTGCTGCGGGTCGCGGACGACCTGCTGGTGCTGTTCGGCAGCCGCGACCCGGCCCACCCGGCGCTCGGCGGGCGCTACCCGGCCTGGTGACGCCCGATCCGCCTCCGTGTGCTTCGCCCGCTTCGTCTGCGGGTCGGCTCAAGGCGCCTGCGAGTCGGCTCAAGGCGCCTGCGGGTCGGCTCAGGGCGCCTGCGGGTCGGTGACCTGGCCGAGGAACAGCGGCCGCCCGTCGACGGTGTCGCGGATCAGGAACAGGAACGGCCGGTCGATGTACAGCTGGACGGACTCCGGCGCGGCCGGCGCCGCCATCGCCGCCACCCCGGCGCCGCTGCCGGCCGCCGCGACCGTACCGTCCTCGTTCACCTCGACGGTGGCCTTCTGCACCACCGCGCCCAGGCCGAGCGGCTCCTTGGCGGTGATGCCGGTGAAGTCGGGCGCGTCGAAGGCCGCCTTGACGCCGAGTGAGCGCAGGGCGGGGACGAGGTCGTTGGCCGTGTCGAAGTGGAACCGCGGCAGGGTCAGGTCGACGGACCGCTCGTCGAGCCCGCCGAGGATCCGGTCGAGCTGGGCCCGGTCCAGGCCCTTGCTGAAGGCCGCGTACCCGCCCTGTGCGGGGACGATCAGGTCCATCGCCAACCCACCTCCCACGTAAGGCAGTTCGACGGCCTGCCAGGGTTCGCCGACGATGCCGCCGGAGCCCTCGGCGTACCGGAGGGTGCCGGTGCGGCTCATCGTGCTCACCGACGGGGTGGAGCCGTCCAACCGGTGGAAGGGGCGCTCGGAGGTGTTCGCGGGCTTGAACCCGGAGGCCCACGCCGCCTTCAGGTAGAGCGCGTCGGTGAGCGCCAGCCGGGTGTCGGCGGTGATCTGCCGCGGGCCGAAGAGCTCCTTGATCCGCCCCTCGGTGGCCTTCTCCACCGCCGCGTTGATGCTTCCGCGGGCGCCGTCCGGGTCCCTGGCGAAGTCGACGGGGTGCACACCGGTGTCGAAGGCGGCGGCGAGCGTGTCCAGGTACTCCGGGGCGACGGCCAGGCCCTGCTGCGTCCACAGGGCGTCGGACCGGCGCAGGACGACCTGGTCGCCGCCGGCCCGGCTCCCGCCGTCCGGCGCGCCGACGGCGAGGGCGTACTGCCGCGGGTCGAGCCCGGTGTGCAGGGCCTTGGCCAGCTCCTCGGCGGTGGCGCCGCGCGCCCCCGGCAGCAGCATCCCGAGCACGCTCGCCAGCCCGGCCGGCGAGACCACGACGTTGCGCCCCGCCCCGTCCGGCGTCGCCGTCAGCGCGTGCAGCAGGTCCAGCCCGAACGCGCCGGTCCCGGCCGCCACCGCCGCCACCTGCCCCGGATCCACCGCCGCCCGGCTCCCCGACGCCGAGGCCCGCACCACCACGGGCCCCCCGCCCGCCGCACTCCCGCACCCGGCCAGCGCCGGGCCGACGGCCAACCCGGCGGCGAGAAGCAACCCCGCCCGACGGCGGGAACGGCGATGCCCTACGGCGCTGCGCTTCGTCATGGCCCTTCGACGCACCACCCCCGACCCCGGTTCCGCCCGGGGCCGGACCGCGGGTCGTGGAGCTCAGGTCGTGGAGCTCAGGTCGTGGAGCTCAGTCCCAGAGCGCCCCGAGCGCGAGCAGCTCGTCCCGGTACTCGATCCGCTCCACCCACTCCTGCGGCCAGACCGACTCCCCGTGACGGGCCCCGGCGAAGGCGCCGGTCAGACAGGCCAGGGAGTCCGAGTCGCCGCTGGAGTAGGCGGCCCGGCGGACGGCGGCCACCGGGTCGTCCGGCAGCAGCAGGAAGCAGAGCAGGCCGGTGGCGAAGGCCTCCTCGGCGACCCAGCCCTCACCGGTGGCCAGACACGGGTCCGCTTCGACGTCGGGCGCGGCGAGCGCAGCGTCGAGTCGGTCGAGAACGGCCAGGCAGTCGTCCCAGCCGCGGGCGATGACGTCCTGCGGCGAGCGGCCGTGCCAGCGCGCGGCGAGGTCGCCGAGCCAGAACTCGTCGTAGCGCTCGCGGCTCGCCAGCGCGTAGGCCCGCAGCACCTCGGGCAGGCCGGCCGGCGGAACGCCCTCGGCGAGCTTGCGGATGGCGTACGCGGTGAGGTCACTGGCGGCGAGCGCGGTCGGGTGCCCGTGGGTGAGCGCGGACTGCAGCTGCGCGGCGCCCGCGAGCTGGCGGGCGTCGAGTTCGCGGATCAGCCCGACCGGAGCGACCCGCATGTTGGCGCCGCAGCCCTTGGAACCGACGTCGCTCGCCTGCTGCCAGCGGTACGCGGGGCGGCTCAGCCGCTCGCAGGCGCGCAGGCAGGTCATGCCGGGAGCACGGTTGTTCTCCGGGGAGCGCCACCAATCGACGAACTCCTCGCGAACGGGCCGCTCCAGCCGTAGCGGGGTCAGCGGCCCGCGCTCCAGGGCAATGCGCAGACCACGGCCGAGGGCGAGGGTCATCTGGGTGTCGTCGGTGACCAGCGCCCTTGGGGGCAGCGGAAGTTGCCGCCAGTCCGGGTGGTCTACGGCAATCATCTCGACCGTCTTGAACTCGGTCACCCGGCCGATCGCATCCCCGATCGCCAGCCCCAGCAGTGACCCCGTCGCCTTGCCCACAGCTCTCCCCCGTTCCTCGAACCGACCCGACCCGACCTGGCCCAGACCTCGGTCTAGACCCAATGCCGGTGACTTTAGGTTGTTGCCGGCTGGGTGATTGTGACTGTTGCCGGTTGTGGTGGTGGCCAGTTGCGGTGTTGGGCGCGTTTGAGGGGCCAGTTGGACATCTTGCGTTTGATGACGCGGGGGCAGGTCCGCTGTCGGCGTTGGGGCAGCAGGCGTTCGGCGATCTC